>JAOTYV010000021.1 GCA_029861675.1 Alphaproteobacteria bacterium | reverse complement strand
CCGACCTACAACCTGCTGCACGTCCTCACCGCCGCGTTCCTCGACCGGGCGCGCGGGAATCTGCGATGGGCGATCGATGCCTGGCTGCTGATCCACAGGATGGAGGATTCGGATTGGGTCGCCCTCCAGCGGTACGCCCAGGAAGGCCGGCTGGAACTTCCGATGCTGACGATGCTGCGGTATATGGCGGACGCCCTCGACGCGCCGATTCCCGAATTCCTGTTCACCCAGCTTTCGATCTCGGCACAACAAACCCGCCGGCCCGGGCGTGAAGCGGCCCTATCGGGCGCCATTATCGGCCTTTCGGCATTGCGCGAAGCGTGGTCCCGCAGAATTGGAACCGCCGACGCACGGCGCGAACTCATTCGTTTTCTGCTCCTGCCCTCGTCGATTTATCTTCGTTGGTCATACGGCACCACTGCCCGCGCCAGCTTGCCCTTGTTCTACGCCTACCGCCCGCTGTCCTTCCTTATGGAGCGACTGTGGTGGCGCGCCAGCCGATTGCCGGGTTTAAACAGGTTCACCCGTTATCGGAAGGTTGCTGCCGAACTGGAAAAACTCCGGGCCTGATCACCGGCCGGGCCAAAGTCACGGGATCGGCGGTCAATTCCAGCCGATCAATTCCAATAGTGCCGCCAGGCGCGATCGAAGAACCGTTTATAGAACATTCCCAATGTCGACCGGACGCCGGACAACGCGCTCGATGACGGCAAGCGCGTACCCTCCGGTGGACTGTAGCCGAGAATTCGACGGGTCTCCGACAGATCCCAGCGCATGCCGGCGTTGTTGGAGACCAGCGTCAGCGCCGCAAAGGGGACATCCTCCGCGAGGATGGCTTTTTCGAATGCATCGCATAAGTCTTCGGCGCTGAGCCATTTGGAATGACGCCATGCGGTCCAGTCCTTGCCCGTCTCGGTCGGCGTCGACGGGACGCTGCCAATGCGCAGACATATCGATGAAATTCCATGCGCCTCGGAAAAATATTTGGCCACCGACTCGCCGATGAGTTTCGTCGCCGCATACGGCACGACGGGCCGCGCCGGCGCATCCCCCGCTATGGGGCCGCCGCTGAATCGGTATCCCTCCATCGTTTGCAGCGTGCTGGCATAGACAACACGCGGCACCGCGTTCATTGCCGCCGCATGGTAGACGTTTTGCGTGGCTTCCACATTGTCCGCGACGAGCTGCGGCCAGGGTGCCGGCGACCGGCCCGGATCGCCGGCCAAATGGACCACCGCATCGGCCCCCTCGAACAACCCGCCCCAATCGGACGAGAATTTCGACAGATCGGCGCCATGCACACTGGGCTCCGCATCCGCCGCCCGGTCGATAAGGATGAGGTCGTAGCGGTTCGAACGCCCAAGATGCTCCTGCAGCAACTTACCGAGACGGCCAGAGGCTCCGGTAATTACCACTCGCCGCTGTCGCTCTTCGATAGTCATGCTGCGTGTCTCTGAACTTAAATGATTGTTCCGCGGTACACTGGCCCGGATGACGAACGGTTTCGAGGCGTTTACCTTATCGTCGCCCTGTCGCACATGCGTTCCGGGCGCGAGGGCAGATCGATAACATCGGTTGTAGCAGGTTGGAAGTCGTTCATAAGAATGAAATTAAGGATGCGCCGATGTTAGATCTCGTGCTCGTGGCCCTCAACGGCGAAAACAAGATCGCTGTTTTCGACAGGGACGCCAAGACCGGCCGTCTCGACAAACGCAGCGACATTCCGCTCGGCGGAGCGCCGGGGCCGATCCTGTTCGATCACTCGAAAAAGTTCCTTTATGTCGGCCTGCGGTCCACCAGCGAGATCGCGAGCTTTCACGTTGACGAGGCGATGGAGCGCATAACGCCGCTCGGCACTACCAAATTGAAATCCGATCCCTGCTATCTGAGCCTCGACCGGAGCGGACGATATCTCCTATCGGCCTATTACCGGGCCGGGGCTGTAGCCAGCCATGCAATTGACCCGGACGGTCGTGTCGTCGAAAAACCGCGATCCTGGATACGCACCCGGCGGTATGCCCATGCCATTCAAACGGACCCCACGAACCAATTCGCATTCGCGCCGCTTGTCGGCAGGTCGAACCGAATTCTTCAGTTCCGGTTCGACCCGGATTCCGGTCAGCTATCGCGCAACAAACCACGAAAAATAGTCCCGAAACCAAAGGTCGGACCGCGGCATTTTTGTTTTCACCCCCGGCACGACTGGATTTATGTGAGCAACGAACAGGGCTCGAGCGTGACGCACTACCACCTCGATGCGGCGCGTGGCACGCTCAGCCCAGGTCGAACCCACTCCACCCTTCCGGACGGATTTGTGGGCGAAAATTCCTGCGCACAAATTCATATCCATCCGAGCGGGGCCTTTCTCTATGTCTCGAACCGCGGCCATGACAGCATCGCTTGTTTTGCGGTCGACCCAGCGACCGGTGATTTATCGGCGGCGAGCCAGCACCCGGCGGAAGCAACGCCGCGCGCTTTCGGATTGGACCCAGAAGGAAACTTCCTGTACGCCGCCGGTGAGAGCGCCGGCACCCTGGGCTGTTTCGCGATCGATCAGGACAGCGGCCGCCTGGAACATCGAACGCGATACCCGGTCGGGGGGAAACCCCTATGGGTCCTCGCCATAAGACATTAATTCATTGATTTATACTTGTTTTATGGCGTTTCCGGCATTATCTCGAACCGATACACCGATCGGCCCGGCGAAACCGTGCGACGCAGCAGCGCATCGCTGCCCTAAGTCAAACCTCTACGGAGCAGGTCGACCGCGATGACAATCGCACCATCGTCGGTTCGCTCGTTGTGATAATAGAGGCCAGGCGGACTGTTGACTTCCAGCAGGACACCGCCGGAGTCCGCGAGCGGCACGCTCGGGTCCTTGGTAATGACATCGAGCCCGACCACGCGGGCGCCGATTGCCCGCACGATACGGCTCCCCATGTCGGCGATTGAATCGCACAGGATATCCATTGCCGCTTGGTTATCCTCCCGCCGATTTTGGTTGATGACCTCTTTCATCTTCACGCGCTGATCGGCTTTAGGGACGCTCGTCAACTTCAACCCTTGCGCCGCCAACGTATTCGTCATGTCCATATCGATCGTCAGCAGGACCTGGGCCATCTCGGAGCCGGTCCGAAGACGGTTCTTGTTCTCGCTCTCCACGAGGCGGCGGAGGGACGATACGCCGTCCCCGATCAGCGTCGGGGACCTCCGCAGCACGCAATCGATCAATTCTCCGTCGAGATACAACAGTCGGTAATTGTCACCCGCCACCTGCTCCTCAATCAGAATTCGGGAGCCGCTGACGCGCGCGTTCGCCGCCGCCGTGATCAAGCGGGACGCGTCCGTAATGTTCGTGACCACGCTGTTGCCGCCGCCAGTTCCGTCCGATGGTTTCACCACGACCGGCCCGCCGATTTCATCGAGAAATTTTAGGGCATCCGACAGACCGTCTTTTCCGAACTCCAAATATCGCGGCGTCGGTATTTCCATATCGGATAGCAATTTCGCAATGAGCGGCTTGTTGCCGGTCAATATCGGATCGATCAGATTGTCCAGCGACGTTTCGGCCTGCCAGGTCTTCATGGTCTTGCCCGACTTGGTAATCTCGAAAATATCGCCGCCAATATTCTTGATATCAGCCTTCAAATGCGCCGCGGCACCGATCCACATATCCGCATAGAATTTGCTCCGGTTCCGTGCGACGATGCCGAGTTCAGGCCGGCTAAGTCGAAATTTGGTACTAATTCTAAAATAGTAATGAAGTATTTCGAAAATCACTTCACGTATTTTTTTATTCATAACAAGCTCCGCATAACTAATAACGAAATTTATAAATTGATTTATTGAACTGCGTCAAAGGGAATAACGCATATTGGCAAATGGATGCGACATTTGTTGGCAGGCATTGGACCGACGAACCAGGATGCCCTTTTTGGCCACCCGCCGGGGCCATTTCCCCAAGGTCCCGGCCCCAATCATGACATGGGCGATAGTCTGAAGGGCGTAGAAATTGAACCAACGGCCTAATACCAATGGGGAGCACCGGCGGCAGGTTCGGCTACAAACAGGATTTGGCGGACCGGCATGCGCCAAGGTCACGCAATTGCTTCCCGCCGAAATCGGATTCGTTTCGTTCAGATCGGGGCGGAAACCGTCACGAAATGATGCTAGTACGCCTTCTCGAATTGACGAATATGTAGAATTCTTTCCTTCTGCGAATACGCATAGACCAAGAAAACGCCGATGAAAACACCATTAGCCGCGGCGGGAAGGACCCTGTGGTCAGAATAGGAATCGTCTGTAACGGCCTCGATTTTCCGGGCCATCAGGCGCAAATCATTAAGGGCATCCTGTCCGACACGCGATTGGAAATTGCCCTCCTTGTCACGCGTGCGTCGACGGGATCGTCGCCTGACAGGCCGGTTTCGGAGCGCTTGAACGACCTTTTTTATTCGGTCGTTACTAGGGCAGAGTCAATATTGACGAAGAACCGTTCCGATGTTCCGCATATTGATGAGATGATTTCATTAACATTCGAACTAAAGAACGTACCGATAATAAGTATTGACCCCAATCCAAATTCGGCAACCGCCTCCACCACCATAGACGCGATTCAAGAGCATCGATGCGACGTCCTGCTGCAGTTTGATTCCGCCGCCCCCGATGCGGCGCTCAGCGAATTCGCCCGGTTGGGCGTCTGGCGGTTTGACTTCGCGGACGGTGAATTATACCGCGGCGGTCCGGCCGGATTCTGGGAATGGTATGACGACCATCCGTATTCCGGCGTGACGCTGCGGGTTCTCGGCGGCGTCAACGGCGTCAAACGGACAATCAATCGGGCGATCTACTCGACATACCGTCTGTCCTGGAATGAAAACCGCCGGCGTATGTTCGACCGGTCGCGGACCCTGATGTTGGATTGTCTCGATCAAGTCGCCAAAACAAATTCCGTGCGCACCGCCAAGTCTAATATTGTTTTCGACAAAATTCTCCGCACAACACCTAGTATCGTGATAATACTAATTTCCATAGTGAAGTATATTTTCCGGATTATCTTTAGGACAATTTATAAATCAATTTGGAAAGTTCAATTTGGAATCGCCACTGCCCCCGTAGATAAAACAAACATTGAATTTAATAAATTCGATGACCTTCATTTCCCCGACAAGAAATTATTCTGGGCGGATCCGTTCATTGTTAATAAAGACTCATCGAATTTTGTTTTTGTTGAAGAACTATACTACAAAGATGGCGTCGGAACGATCAACTGCCTTGAATTCAGGGACGGTGAACTTCTGTCGAACGACGTCGTCCTGAAGAAACCGTACCATTTGTCGTATCCGTTTATTTTCCGCCATGACGATACTTATTTCATGTGCCCGGAAACATCGAACAACCGGACCATCGACGTCTATCGGTGCGTTGACTTTCCCTTGAAGTGGGAACACCAGCAGACACTGATGGACGACATCTATGCCTGCGAGACGTCGATCCATGAATTGAACGGCAAGTGGTGGCTCTTCACCAACATCGCCCGGAACAGTTTCAACGAGTGCAACTACGAATTGCATCTGTTCTCGTCCGATGACCCGCTTGGCCGGGATTGGGTCCCGCACCCGCTCAATCCGGTTGTCCAGGACGCCGGACGGGCCCGAAACGGCGGCGGTGTGATGACCCTCGACAATCAGCTCTATCGCATGGCCCAAGGCCTCGACGGGCGAACCTACGGCTCAAACTTTATCGTCAATAGAATCGTCACGTTGAACGAGACCGAATACGAAGAAAAGCTCGTACAAAAGGTGTTCCCAAATTGGCATGCCGAATTGCAAGGGACGCATCATTTTGTCGTGTCAGATGATGTGGCGGTAGTCGATTTTTGGCGGCCGATTTTCAAATACTCATAGACGGTACCATTGAAATGGTCATGACAATTCCTACTCTTGCCGCATCAGTGTTTTCCCCCGGGCAGCCGCAATATTGGCGATCGAATCGGGTCCTCATGTTATTGGCGCTTCCGTTCGATGCCCACCGGCCTCAGAATTGCACCGCTGCCCCCAACCACCAATTCGGTCACGTCGAAAGGTAACGCTTCCGTGGAACCCTATCTTCACCATGTTGGCATCATTGTCCCCTCCGAAAAACGCGTCACCGCCCTCATGACGCTGCTGCAGCTTGAGGAAGCCTATCGCGGCTATGTCGAACGGTGGCAGGCGCTCTGCATCTTCACCAAGGCGAGCACGGGCAGCCCGATCGAGTTTGTGGTGCCGCAAGGCGGCGTCTTGAAGGAATTCAACAGCGGCGTCGGCGGCGTCCACCATGTGGCGCTGGCGGTCGACAGCTTGGAGAAGGTCAGTCAGCGCCTTCAGGCAAAAGGCATGAAGCTGCTTGAAGAGAAACCCATCAAGGGTGCGGGTCCGTTCTATTGCAATTTCCTGAGCCCGCTCTATACGCGCGGCGTTCTCATTGAATTTGTCGAGGAAATCAAGTGACGGCTCGACGCCCGTCGGGGTCGGCCGCCAGCAGGCGCCAAATCGATGCACCGTCGTGATTCCCGAGTTTCGACGACCCTTTAGTCACGGCCGGTAACCCTTATTTTCTCTGGAAAATACGAGTACGGATGGCCAGAATCAGGGTCCGGAACACAGGGCATTCGGCGATTGTGCGCGGCTGAGCAAGCGGACAATATACATATTGTTTCAATGCATTAATTGCGAAACGCTAGGTGTATTCGGGCGAGAGTCGGATCAGTGGTCTGCTTTCGGAGTAACACATTCGATGGGATACCTTCCGGCGCGAAACGAGCTTCGTGGATCAATAAAATATGCAAAATCAGACGCCGTTCGCGCCCAGCGCCCCTATGACGATCGCCGCCGACCTGCGTTCAATGTTTTATCCGTGCATGCCGCGCGTTAACCATGTTTGTGCGACTGCAAACAGCCAATTATTGACCCATTGGAGTTACCTATAGTGGAATCTCCTTCCTACTCGGAAATTCAGGAAACATTGCACAACGCGCAAACCGACGGGCTCCCGAAGCTGGTCGTCACCGTGTTGCGAAACATCATGCTCGAGCCGATCGAGCCCTATCTAAGTCACCTCGCCTACACCAACGGATTCGCACCCGAGATCCGGTTCGGGCAATTCGATAATATTCTTCAGGAAGCCAGCAACGCGGCGAGCGACCTTTGGAGTACGGCGCCCGACGTAATTTTGGTGTTCTCCAAGCTCGAGGCACTGTCTCCGGCGATCGCCTTCCGATTTTCCTCGCTGAGCCCGGAAGAAGTGAAGGCTGAACTCGACCGGGTCGGCCATTTCGTCGATAGCACCCTGGCAAGCCTACGGGAGCACACCCAGGCGACCATCCTGTGGCATGGATTCGAGACGCCGGTAAATCCGGCGCTGGGCATTTACGATGGTCAGGTCGAACACGGTCAATCGAATTCCATCCGGCGGCTGAACGACGCGCTTCGGCATAGCCTGAGCGCCACCAAGACAGCCTACTACGTCGATCTCGACCGCTGTGTCGCGCAGCTTGGGGCGGATAAATTCTACGATCCCCGCTATTGGCATATTGGGCGCGCGCCCTATTCCCGCGAAGCGCTCAGGACGATCGCGGACGAAAACTGGAAATTCGTCCGGGCGTCGAAAGGCTTGGTGAAAAAATGCCTCGTGCTGGATTGCGACAATGTTCTGTGGGGCGGGATCGTCGGCGAGGACGGGCTCAAGGGCATCCGGCTCTCGCAAGACTATCCCGGGTCGCCCTTTTACGAATTCCAGCAAGAGGTCCTTTCGCTCTACAAGCGCGGCGTGATCATCGCGCTCTGCAGCAAGAACAATGAGGGTGACGTCTGGGAGGTTTTCCGGGATTTCCCGGACATGGTTCTCAAGGAAGAACATATTGCGACGGCCCAGATTAACTGGGACGACAAGCCCACGAACATCCAACGTATTGCGGCCGATCTCAATATCGGCCTCGACAGCTTGGTTTTCATGGATGATAGCGATTTCGAAGTGGCTTTCGTGCGCGACGCCTTGCCGGAGGTAACCGTCATCCATCTACCCCCGGAACGTGCCGTGAGAAATCGTGACGTGCTGGCCGGTTGCGGTCTGTTCGACACGGTCACCCTCTCCGACGAAGACCGCCGGCGCGGCGCAATGTATAAGGCCGAGGCGCGGCGGAAGAAGCTGAAGGCGACGACCGACCCGCGCACCTATCTCAAGTCTCTCGGCATGGAGGTAGACGTTCGCTTCGTTGACGAAACCGCATTGCCGCGCGTGGCCCAACTGACCCAACGGACGAATCAATTCAACCTGACGACGAAACGCTATTCGGAAGCGGATGTTTCCAGCATCGCCAGCAACCCGAACGGCGACGTTCTCTATTTGCGCCTCAAAGACAGCCTCGGGGACTACGGGATCGTTGGCATGGCGGTGCTCCGCCACGAAACGTCCCATTCCGAGATCGACACCTTCCTCATGAGCTGCCGGGTCATCGGCCGCGGCGTGGAAGATGTGTTCCTCACCGCCTGTCTCGAAACGGCGATGAAAAAGGGCGCCCCCAACGTGCTCGGAAAATATATAAAGACGAAAAAAAACGGTCTTGTTGCCGATTTTTATCGGCGGAACGGTTTCGAGATTATCGACGAGACGGCGGAAACGGTCGAATACGCCTATGCGCTATCTCAACCGCTTCCCGCGACACCGGAATACATGCACGCGGTAAAATTTGAAGAATTGGAGCAATTGACGTGAAGCAACGGGTTAAGGCAGTGATGTCCCAGGTCTTCGGGATCCCACAGGACTCAATCGGCGATGACGCCTCCCCCGAGGTGATCAAGAACTGGGATTCCGTGAAGCATCTGAATTTGGTACTCACCTTGGAAGAAGAATTCGACGTGGCTTTCACCGACGAACAGATTATTGAGCTCATGAGCTATCAGGTTATCGTCGAGAAGCTCGAGGAAATCAGCGCCAGCGCCGCGTAGCAGCGGCTTCGGATGTCCCAGGAAAATTTAAGAGACCCTTTTTGAAATGGCCGCCCATGTACGACCCGCGGTGCCCGAAGATTATAAAGGCATTATGGCCCTTCGGACACGCAACGGCATGCTGGAAATGCCCGAAAAGAATTGGCGCTACATTCACGAAAGTAATCCCTTCCGAGGCGCGGGCGGGAGCGAATTGGCGACCGGATGGGCGGTGGAGGCCGACGACGGTACCATCGTCGGGTACCTCGGCAATATCCCGCTCACCTATGAGTTGGCGGGCGAGTCCATAACGGCGGCGGCCATGTCGACCTGGATCGTCGACAGTGAATACCGCAATTATGCACTGCCGATGACACGGAAATATTTGCAGCAGACCGGCGTTGATCTCTTTCTGAACACCACAGCAAATCAGAACGCTTCGAATTTTCTTGAGGCGATGCGCATTGCCCGCGTACCGGTCGAGGAATGCGATATCTGTCTCTATTGGATTACCGATCCGAAGGGCTTTGCCGAGAGTGCACTGCGAAAACTCAATGCGCCCTTTGCCAAGACGTTGAGCTATCCCGGCGGGCTGGTGCTGTCCGCGGCGAACAGGCTCACGACCGGTGCGTTACGTTCGTGGTCCGCCGGCGTGACGGTTCAGCAAATCTCGAATATCGATGAACGCTTTGATCAATTCTGGGAGGAGCGCCGTCGGGAAAACGTGCTCCGGCTTCGCCGCGACAGCAGCGCCCTGACGTGGACGCTCACCTGCGCCCGCCGTGACGGCAGAAAGGTGTGGACCCTCGCAACCGTCAACGGCGGGAAGATCTCGGGATACGGAATTTTTCTGCTGCTGGAAAACGCCGAAATTGGCCTCAAGCGAATGCGCGTCATGGATTTGCAGGTCGATCAAGGCGACAAGAAGTCGACTGCCGCCATCATCGCCGAGGCGGTCAAAATTTGCGGCGAGGAAGGCGTGCAAGTGCTCGAGGCGATCGGCTTCAACTCGTCAAAGCGCGCGATATTCGAGGAATTCGGCGCGCGCCGCCGGCAACTCACCAACTGGCGGTATTACTACAAGGCGAAATCGCCGTCCTTGGCCGAAAAACTCAGCGTGACCGGGGTCTGGGATCCGTGCAATCTCGATGGGGATGGATGCCTGTAGGGCACAGGGGGCCAGCGGTTCGCCTTCCCTGTCGTTTCACACCCGCATGATATCGATCACGCCCCCGGCCCCTACACGGGCACCCTCAAATATCCCGCCCGCTGGAAATTCAGTCCGACGTATTGCGAACCAGGCCCAGCATGACCGCGCCGGACCGCAGGAACGAACGGAGGGCCATCAACACGTGGAGCAACGTCGGGAGCAGCGCGGTCGCCCCCATGACGACGCCGAAGTAGATGTTGCGGAGATTGGTCGGGCTGAACGGGTCGGTGAACGCGCTGTGAAGCCGTCCCTGGTAAAGGTCCGTCCGTGACGCCATCGTCTCGGGATTTTGCAGGATCAGCGAAACCACCCAGCCCGAGACCATGAATACCAACAGAACCCACATGCTCGCGACGACCGCTATCAGCAAATCCACACTCAGATAGCTGATATATTTCGTGTTGCTGTTCGATGCGATCGCCCGCCGGACGATATACACGGTCACCAGAAGCGAAAGACAATCAAATACCGCGCCAAGCACACTAACGGGGAATCCGGTCAACACATATTCCAACGCCTTGTGGCTGAGCAGGAGATTCGGATAGGTCGTAAGCAGCGCCCACCAGTAGCACACCAAATTCAGCACCCCGAAAATCGCGAAGGTCTTCGGGTAAAAATAACGGGTGGTTTGCCGCAAGTTTTCAAACCAGCCAAGGAAGTGCACCAGGGATTTGCGCCAATAAACAAACATTGAGAGTTGGGTTTCCAGTGCCTGTCGGTTCATGTGTCGGTTGACCGCATCGACACGCGGCGCCTTTCGAGGCCGCCCGTGCGATGCGACGTCATTTAGCGTTCATGGAAGACCGGGAGATCCAAATCGGGCCGCTAAATTCGATAATTCGGGGCTAGGTTTTACCGAGACATTACAAATTCCGTCGTTCGGAACGCAAGCCCGGATCGGATCGCCAAATCTGCCGGAAACCCCTAGTTTTCTGCACATAACCGCAATACCATACCCGCCGGTTCGCGCCGGGAGTTGGAAATTTGGGGTTAAACCAATGGTGCTCGGACGTGGCCACACGGTATTGAGGCGCATCGCACCATGCATGATTTAAGCCGTCGTCGTCTGCTGCATCAAACAGCGGCGTTCTCGTCCATCCCGCTGCTTGGCTCCCTGGCCGCCTGCGGAACAACATTTCCGTCAGACCCGCAAATCGACGGCCGTCTGTTCAGTCTCGGCGTGGCGTCCGGCGAGCCCTGGCCCGAAAGCGTGGTGATCTGGACTCGGCTGGCCCGCCACCCGCTCAATGGCGGCGGCATGCCGGACTTACCGATCGCCGTGAGATGGGAAGTGGCGACCGACGACCGCATGCGGAATATTGTCCGCAAAGGCATTGCCACAGCCTTGCCGAAGGATGGCCATGCGGTCCATGTCGAGGTTCAGGGCCTCCTGCCGCATCGCTGGTACTGGTACCGCTTCAGTGCCGAGGGCGAAGAAAGCCAAATCGGCCGTACCCGAACGGCGCCGGCGGCGGGACAACGTCTCGAGGCGCTGCGGCTGGCGTTCGCATCCTGCCAGAATTACGAACGCGGATATTTCACCGCCTATCGCCACATGGCGTCGGAGGATCTCGACCTCGTTCTCCATCTCGGCGACTACATTTACGAGGGCGGAAGCCACGACCGGCGGCCACGCCGGCACAATTCGGGCGAAGTAACGACACTCGCGGAATACCGCGATCGCTATGCGCTCTATAAGCTCGACCCGAACCTCCAGTCGGCGCACGCCGCCTTCCCCTGGGCCGTCGTGTCCGACGATCACGAAGTCGATAATAACTACGCCAACGACCTGGAGAACAATCTCTCCGTCTCCCCCGCCGAATTCCTGAAACGACGCGCTGCTGCCTACAAGGCCTACTACGAGCACATGCCGCTGCGCCGGGCCGCGGCCCCAAGGGGGCCGGACATGCAGTTATACCGGACGCTCCTGTTTGGCGATCTTGCGGCGATCCATCTGTTGGATACGCGGCAATATCGGAGCGACCAGCCAAACAAGGACACCGCCGGGTTGGGCGACGACCGCCACGGCGATCCGCGGGCGACGATGCTCGGCCCGAAACAGGAAGCCTGGCTCTATGCAAATCTGGCGAAGCGCGATCACGTCTGGAACGTGCTCGCCCAACAGGTTCCCATGATGCAACGGCGGCGGCCGCGGGCGAACGGCACGCGCTATGAATTGGATCAGTGGGACGGATATCCCGCGGCACGCCGGCGGCTAACGGATGCGATTAGAAAAAGCGCGACCCAGGGCGTTATCGTATTGTCGGGCGACGAGCACGAAAACTGGGTTTCCGATCTCAAGGCCAATTTCGATGACCCCACCTCGCCGACGGTCGGCGCCGAGTTCGTTGGAACGAGCATTTCGTCGGGCGGCAACGGCTACCGGACGACCCGGCAATTCCAGCGGGTCATCGCGGCGAATCCCCATATCAAGTATCATAATGGCCGTCGCGGTTATGTGCGTTGTACCGTTGGGCGGGAAACCTGGCGGACCGATTTGCGGGTGATGCCATATGTGACGCGACCGGGCGCCCCGATCCGAACTCCTGCATCATTCGTGGTTAAGCGCCGTATGCTGAACCCGTTACAAGTCTGAATTTTTTCGCATTTCCGGTTCCAGCCAATTGGATTTCGTGCCACATCGGCAGTGGGAACGGATCGCAATTCCCTGAAAATTAAAGGGTTAATTAAGTCGAACCGTACTAAGGTCGGGTCTCGATACAGTTAGAGGCTCAGCCGATTATTTTTCGATTCAAATATTTTAAGATCTGTCCCGTGTCCGGCCGCCCACCCGTGCGTGCGGGGCTTCGCCCAGCCAAGGACTAAGGTATGGCCCAGCAGGAAATTCCCGATCGTTCCCTGCGATCGGCCGTGATGCACGGCGTGACCTGGCTGTTCCTCGCCAATATCAGCGCTCGACTGATCGGCTTCGCGGCGCTGTACGTCACGGGCCTGCTGCTGTCCAAGACGGATTTCGCGCTTTACGCCATCGCCTTCTCCTGTAGCGAGATGCTGAGCTACCTGCGAAATGGCGGCATGCAGAAAATTCTTCTGCAGCGCGGCCGCTCGTTCGGCCAATTGTTTCCGGGCGTGCTGGGTATGTCGTGGACGATTAATCTGTTCTGGTTCCTGCTGCTCGTGGCGATGGCCCCGGTAATCGCCAATATTTATGGCTCGGACCAGCTCATGGCATTGGTCTTGGTCATCGCAATCTCGATCCCGGCGGAAACCATCGGCGCCCTGCTCCAGTCCAAACTGGCGATCGACCTTCGTTTCGGCGTTCTCGCCAGGCTCAGCATCTATGTCGCGCTCGTTCGCAATGGTGGGATCATCGGCTTCGCGCTCCTGGGGTTTGGCCCGATGAGTCTCGCCATCCCTATCGTGCTGGTTTCGCTCTTTGCGACGCTTTATGCCTATCACAAGACCGATGTGCGCTGCCGTCCGAAATGGCCGCGCCGTCAATTGCTCAAACCGCTCGTCCGCCATTCCGCCTGGATCATGTTCGGCATGATCGCGATGGCGCTCGCCGCGAATGGCGATTATCTGGCGATCGGTTTTCTCGAAGAGAAGGCGACGCTTGGGGTGTATTTCTTCGGGTTTCAACTCACTGTCGCGATCTTCGCGACGCTGACGAATGGACTCTTGCAGGTCCTCATTCCCTCCTTCGCGTCGATGAACCTCGACCGGAGCCGGCAGGAATATGCCTTTATCCGGGCGTTGGAAATGAGCTCGCTGATGATCTTCAGCGTCAGTTTCGCGATGGCCGCGGTTGCCGAGCCGCTGATCCACTGGATTTGGTCCGGCAAGTGGGATGCGGCAATCCCGGTGGTCCAGATCCTCGGCGTGACCGCCATAATGCGAGTCACCTTTCCCCTGTGCCGGGCCCTTCTTGAGGCGCGCGGGCAGTGGCGTGCCGTGGCCGTCCTGAGCTGGTGTCAAGCCGTCGGCGTCACCTCAAGCGCAGCGCTGGGGGCCTGGCTCGGCGGGCTGACGACGATCGCCATATCGGTCGGAATTTACAACATGCTGATGGGGCTCATTTATCTCATCGTCATCAATCGCGAAGTTGCGCAATCGATCGGCAAAGTCACCTGGTCGGTGTTCGGTCCGTATTTGGTGGCGGTGCTATCGCTATCCTTCAGCTGGTTGCTCGATGACCGGCTCCAAGTGTCGGACGACCCGCTCATACAAACCGGAATGATCGCCACCTGCTATGCGGTTCTTTATGTGATCTTCGCGTTCATCTTCAATCGAACCGCCTTCCGCGAATGCCTGACATTCGCGCAGAAATTTCGCAGCCGCGATTAGGTGCGCACGCCGCGCTAATCCGGCGCAACGGGCCCGGCACAGGGGCCGCCTCAAGGACGCATCAATATCCCGGCCGCCGGCATTACCAGGTTTCAGGAAAAGTATCGGGGGATTAGGTAGGGGCGACAGCCAAAAGACTGCCGCCCCCGAGGGGGGTGTGTTGAGGGACTAAAGCCACAACAGGTCAAGCCTACAGCGAAGTTGACCCGGCGCGACGGTGCATCCGGCCCGGATTTTTGCAATTCCGAGGTAGTTCAATGAGGCGAAGCGGAGCGCCGATTCCGTTTAATCAGATCGTCAACGGAACGCCTTAACCCGCTTTCCCAAATATATTTTATGAAACCTCTCTCAGGATGGAACCGCGCCGCGCGAAGGCGGCGGAAAGATCGTTCGACCGGGACTTAACAGCCCAGGATGGTAGTGGATCGGCGCGCCAGGGCGCGCCGTGCGGGCTAGTGAATGGACCCGCCGGGCTCGGTTTGCAGAAGTTGCTTGGCGGCACGGCCCGCGCGCTTCCAATACGCCCACGCTTCCAAGTCCGCCCAATCGAGCAGCAGCTTGCTGGCGCTTGCTTCCGCCTTGAGCGGCGCATCATTGCCGTACTGATCCACCAGCACCTGCGCGACGAGAACGCATTCCTGCACCGAATCCCAGTGTCCCGGCACCGTAGCGCCGCTCACCGGCGAAATAGCTTTCTGGCGGTCTTTTCCCCCGCCCTGTGCCCCACTACTCAGGATCTTCTTGCTCACTACAGTCTCTCCTTGAACGTCACCGAATGCTCTGCATTTTCCCGATTGGGGTTACCTCGGATACTCAAACGACACAAGGCGTTACAAAGATTCGTTAACAATCATTAACTAATACGCTGTAATATAAAATCTATTTATTACTAGCTAGATTTACGCCCCTAAGCCTTTCGCATAAAGTGCAAATACGGTCTACTACTAAATGATTATGCCATTTGAGGTAAAACTGCATCACCCCGCATCCAATTCAGTGAAACTATCCGAACTTTTTCAAAGAATTACTAATACCTAAGCGCTTTTTACATAAAACCTAAGTAGTATGATTTAAAATTAATTAGAAGTTTAAGATCGTCCTCAACAGAAGAAAAAATTAACTCTGGAATCATGAGGACTTAATACTATGACCCCGTCACCGGTCTATCTGGTCGGCGGCTCCAAACTCTTCCGTCACGGTTTGCGTGTATATCTCGAAGGGACACCATTTGAAGTCGTCCGCGAAATCGAGAATGCCACAGAAGTCAAAAGCCGCACGGCAGGCGAGGTGCCACCTAGCCTAATTCTCCACGCACGATCCAGCGATCATCAGGATCAGGCAGACTCTATTCGAATTCTTCGGCAGTCCTTCAAAGACGTCCCGGTCGTCGTCATTGCGGAAGCCCTGTCGCTGGAAGACGTGACACGGTGCCTCGCGGCCGGCGCCAAGGGATACCTTCTCAGCGAAATTTCCACGGACGCCTTTTCCTACTCGCTCCAACTCGTCCTGCTCGGCGAAATGGTGCTGCCAAGCCAACTCGCCACTTTCTGGACCAGCGGGCGTCCCCGTCCCAGTGACGCCATGGCACAAACGTTGACCCAGAAACTCTCGAACCGGGAAAGCGATATCCTCCGTTGTCTGATCGACGGCAGCTCCAACAAGGCGATCGCACGGCGTCTCGCGATCACGGAGTCCACGGTCAAGGTGCACATGAAAAGCCTGCTGCGGAAGCTCAATGCGGCGAACCGCACCCAAGCGGCGATCTGGGGTATGGAAGCCGGTTTCGGCGGCGGAATGGATACAGGTAACGTCGAAAGCTGAAATGGCACGGCCATAGAGGAGCCGGTTCTGGTATGGGGTAAATCAAATTCCGCCCCGCCTCCCCGGCCGGTCTTTCGGACAAGACGATACACTAAGAATACTTCAATCCGGATAGAAGGCGGTGCAAGTGCACCGCCTTTCGTCATTGTTGACCCGCCGCTTTCGACGCGCGGCGCGGCGGCGCCTACGCCAGCCGGTCAATCAGCGCGGAGAAGGTCTGCGCGATCTGTACGGCGCCGGTACGATGATCGAGCAGCATGTAATTCCCGGTCGCACATCGGCCAATGCTGAACTGCGCTTCCTGCGCGCCCGATGGCTGAATTTCGAAAAAATCGGCATCCGGTTTCCGGGTGCGCCGTACGGCCACCCATTCCGCATGCCGGATCATCGTCTCGGACACACGGTTGAATTCGTCGATATCCTGTTCGGTCAAACATTTATTGTTCTGCAATGTTTTGAAAGCCCCCGTGTGTCGCTACGTCGCCCCCAGCCGATGGGGCGCCCCTAACTTACGGCGTGTGGATTGTTTCGAAAATCGGCTCTTGGAGGCGGTGCATCGGCGCAAACGGGTTACCTGAAACTGGCATCCGCCCGCCCGCTTTTGCAGCAGCGGGTGAACGGTACTTCCGCAGGAGTGGGTACTACACCCTTCGGGTTACTTTCGTCTTGAAATCGCAAACTCCATACTGCGCCTTCCCGCAGCCTCCAAGAGCTTGCGGTTGAACAACGAATGAGCCCGTAGCAGCAATTGAAAGCGTCTGAGCCAGCTGCCGCCGGCAGGGAGCAATGTGGTGATCGCAGGCGCGGAAAAGGGCCCCACGCTGTGGCGGCAGCTGACGTCCGCGCTGGACCGGCTTTCCGAACCTGTTGTCGTGACCGGCTATTGGCGGCGCGGCGGTGGCGTGGTGCTCCACATCAACCCGGCCTGGACCGCCTTAACCGGCTACACCGCCGCCGAATTGTTGGGCCTGCCGGCGCTCGATGTTTTGTTCGGCCCGCCACCGCACGCCGAAGGCCGGAGCTGGGTTCGATCCTTCTTGAACGACGGCGCCGCCGCCAGTCTCGAAGCCGCCGTCCCGCGGCGCGACGGCCAATCGGTTCAGGTCAAGGTCAGGGGCTCAACCGTCCGTTTCCCCGGGGAGGACGAGCACTTTCTCATCACCGCCCATGTTCCGGCCATCGACGCGGATGCATCGAACACTGGCGGTGACGACGGCGGCTGCAACATTCTTTCCTTCGGAGTACCCAACGGAGACGGCGAAGTGCGCGAGAATCAGCGCCAGGCAGAGGCGCTGATTGCCGCCCAACTCGCCTATCAACGCGGTCTGGAAGAATGTCCGTTCGGGGTCGAACGGATCGACCGGTCGGGCCGGATCCGTTACGCCAACCCGATTTATCACGATATTCTCGGATACGATGAAAACGCGCTCATTGGCGAAAGCGTCTTCGAGCGTTTTGAGGGACCGGAGCGACGCCGTGCCTATCGCACGTATCTCCGGCATCTGCTGACAAAACGCCCAAAGGCGACCCCCACCTTCACCACCTATCGCCGTCAGGACGGCACGCTCATCGAATTGCGCCTCGACTGGGCCTATGAATTCGGCCGAAACGGCCAGGTCACCGGATTGATTTCGGTGGTAACCCCCTTGTCGGACCGCCCCAAACCCGGCGCGACACAATCGGCCGCAAAGGAACGGCCGCACGAACCGGACGCGCCGTCCGCCCGCACCGACGATCCGGACGACCCGGCCGCGCGCAGTGCCGACGCCGACCGGGCGCTGCATTATTCGCTCTATGCCGCCCGGGTGTGGACGTCGATCCTCACCCAGCGGCACCCGGAAGACCAGGACGCGGCGACCCTGGAAAAAATCGACAAAAGTCTGGGTGAGGCGCTCCACCTGCTTGGGGCGGATCGCCGGCCGGATGTGCCCGCATCCGCCTACTACGAAGAGAGCAGCCCCCTGCGGGGACAAGTGGTCGTCGTTATCGAACCGTCCGACGTGCTGCGCTCCAGCATGCTCGACTTGCTGCAAAGCTGGGGATGCCGGGCGGTCGGCGTCGACCTGCCCGAGAACGCCGTGGAGCGCCTTGTCCGCGCCGGCCGGCTGCCCGATATGATCATCTGCGATCTCGCGCTCGGTATCGGCCTTGGCGGCGATAGCGCGATCCGCCTGCTATGGCGCCGCTACGGGGCCGGAATACCGGCCGTGCTGGTTACCGAACAACCCGAGGTCGCACTTGAAAAATTCGCCGCCTCGGTCGGCATGACGGTGCTGCGTCAGCCGCTTCACCCGATCGAACTCAGAAGCGCCCTGCTCCGCCTGTGGCGCGAAAAAACGTCCCACCACAAAGACTAATCCAGGACATTACTGCGCGGATCCGTTCTGCAGTACCGATACAATGTCGTCCAGCGATGCTATTCCGATAACCAGCGCGGCATCCAACTGCGTTGCCATCGACGCCTCGATGCCGAGAATCAGACGCATATGGCCAAGGCTGGTCCACGCATCGAACGTATCGATCGAGGCATCGTCCGGCAGCTCATCGGGGGTCAATTCCAGCGCATCGGCCAGCAGCCCCCGCGCGCGCATCCGCAAATCATCCATCGCAATGCCCTTCCCGCCCACTCAGCCCGGCCCTTGCCGCAAACAACGATCGCGCACCGTATCCCGGTTTACCTTGCCGCGGTCGGTCTTGGGAATTTCGGCAAGCGTGAACCAACGGTCCGGCACACATTCGGCCTTGATACGGGCGCGGCACCAATCGCGCAAGTCCGCGATCGTGGGCGCTGGCTGGCCATCCGTTTTAGTGGCCACGAGCGCCACCACGACGCCGACGATTTCGCCGCTAACCTCATCGGGCACGCCGAAGCAGCAGGCTTCGGCCACACCGGGATGACGTTCGAGCAGCAAATCCACCTCCTCCGGGTGCACCTTCATACCGGCCTTGTTGATCTCCGACTTTCGCCGCCCGATAAGCCTGATCCTGCCGTCGCCATCGATTTGACCAGTATCGCCGGTATGGTACCAGCCGTTCCGGAGAACCGGCTCCGTCAGATCGGGCCGCGCGTGGTAGCCCAGCATAAGAGACGGGGTTTGCAACAAGATCTCCCCCTCGCCCCGGCTGCGCAGTGTTCCGTCTTCCGCCAGGACCGCGGCGCAACCGCCCCACATCGTGCCGATCAGCCCGTCTTCGGGCGGCGCATCGGCCAGCGACGCCCCGGCGACCCAATTCGCGGTTTCGGTTATGCCGTACATATTGACCACGCTGTCCGTGCCGGCCCATTGCGCGATATCTTGCCAGAGCGCCGATGACAAGGGTGCCGAGCCGATATGGACACGCTGCAGGCAAGGCCGCGGCGGCGCATCCGACAGCCGCAGCGCCATCCGCCAAAATGCAGGAACCGCGCTCATGAAGGTGACATCGTGCGCGGCCAGCGTTGCGCCCAACTCGGCCGTCTCCTTCAACGATACCGCCGACCACAGCAACAGGTCGCCGCCGGCGAATAGCGGCGTCAGACAGTTGCCGATCAGGCCGTGTCCGAAGTGGGTCGGCAGAACGCAGAGCGATCGCGCCAAACTGCCATCGCCCATATGCGCGCGGTTCAAACCAATACGGGCGAACAGCGATCGCAGACTATGGACAACCCCCTTCGGCGCGCCGCTGGTCCCGGAGGTAAAGAGGATGAGCGCCGGATCATCCAGCGTACGAAGATTGCCACCCAAGCCACTATTTTTATTTATCTTCTCGCGCACGGAATTCAGACATGGCACACCGTCGGGAACCACAGGGCCATCCTCGTCGCCGATCAAGACGGCGGCCGGGTTCAGGAATTCTCCGATGACCGACATTTCACTGACGGTAAGGCCGGGGTTCACGCAAACGGCACACCCGCCCGCTTCCCAGACACCGAAGAGATCGGCAAGGAACATCGGCGTGCCGCCATGGGCAATGACCACATGCGGCCGGTCGGGCGTAACCAATGGGCGCACGACCGCCGCGCTATGCGCCGATGCGCGCGCCAGATCCGCCGCGGTCCATCGTGTTCCCTGGCGCAAATCGGTGACCGAACCCAACGCGCCGAAATCCATGGTGATGCTCATGCCGGGAGAGTAGTCGAGGACTCACCTTCGGTATAGCGCACCCTACCCGACCGGAGCATCCGCCTGTCCAAATGCGCCATTCGCCGGGCCGCGATCCTTCCTTAATATTGTATCGAGGGCGTCACTCTTATAGGTCCTTGAAGACGGATGAGGCGATGAACCGGGGCTATATCGACAATTTTCATCAGCATGGATTTGCCGTGATCCGCGGCGTCTTCAGGGAGGACGAAATTGCCGAGGCGGCCGCCGCGTTCGACCGGGTAAAGACACGGGCGTTGGCATACCGGACCAGCTTCCGTCATCAGAACGTCTTCTTCCAATTGAGCCAGGATCCGTCGATCGGCAAGCAGGTTCGGCTCGTTCAATGGCCCTCCTATTTCGACGAGACGCTGAACCGCATCCGGCTGGACCGCCGGCTGCATGATGTCCTGGCCCCGCTGATCGGCACGTCGCTGAAACAGATCATCAATCAGATGCATTGGAAGCAGCCGGGCGCCGCCCAAACCAGCTTCGGTTACCACCAGGACATCTGGTTTCGCCGTCCCCGCGAGGCGTATCGCGATCCGGCTTCCAGCTTCATCCAGACGGGCATCGCCATCGACCCGCAGCACGCGGCGAACGGCGCCATGACGTTTTATCCCGGCAGCCATTTGCGCGGATCGTTCAGCCTGCCCGGCGAACGCCGGATCATGGACCGGTCTATGGAAGAGTGCGATTTGCGGGCGCTTGGCCTCGACCCGGCCGAGGCGGTCACGATCGAAATGGCGCCCGGCGACGTCGCCATCTGGAACCTTTTTATCCTGCATGGATCGGGACCGAACACCACCGGCAGCGACCGCCGGCTCTACATCAACGGCTATGTTTCGGCGGACAAATGCGATCGCGGCGAATGGGCCTTCCGCGACGGCGCGCCCTGCGCGCTCGGCGAACCGACCCTGGTCCACTACGAGGATCTGTACAACCGGCCCCAGCCGCATTATGTGGATATGGTCTGAACGGTCCCGGAAATCCGGCCTTTCGGCCGAATTCTGCCAAGCGGCAGACAAAAGGAAATGGCGGAGCGCCCGCCGACAATCCCTGATTCATCCCGCCTGCCCACGCGATTTATCCCGGTCGTCAACGAGGCGACATCCGCCATACACACACCCTAGAGCCAAAGGGTTAACAGAGTTTTTATAAAAATACGCCGGATCGCCTTATTTCGACCCTTTTCCGGTAAATTTTCCAATTGATGTGGCGAAAACCGGCGGATTTAGGTCGATTCTCTACCGGGTTCGAGGCCATACACCTCGCACGCGGCCCGCTCGGAAATGTAGCCGTCCGCCAGATCCCGCGCCACCGCCGCGCGGGGCCGCGCCTTCGGGTCGCCAAACCCGCCGCCGCCGGACGTCTCCAGCCGGACCACATCGCCTTGGCGCAATTCGAGGCCCGACAGTTTCGAACCCGGCTCCCGAGTTTGCCCATTGCGCCGTATCGTCAGCCGGCCGACCCGCGCCGGATGCCCGCCGTTGAGACCGTAAGGCGGGTGGCGAAACCGCTCGAAACTGGTCGCCAGCACGCCGTCCGCCGCCTCGAGCCGAAACTCCCGATAGAGACCCAAGCCGCCCCGTGTTTGCCCGGCGCCGCCGGAATCGGGCATCAGCCCGTAGCCGCTGAAGGTCACCGCATGGCTGCTTTCGACCATTTCCAGCGGGGAATTGGCGAGATTGTGGAAGCCCGCGGAAAACGCATTGGCGCCATCCTCATCGGGATGCGCGCCCCAACCGCCGACCTCGATTTCAAGATAGACATCGGAGGCGCCATCGGACTTTTGCATGCCGACCGAGTAGACGTAGCTGACACCGTAATAGGCCGCCGGGATCCGGTCCGGCACCGCCTGCGCCATCGCTCCCATCACCGCGTTGACGATACGATGGCCGGTCAGCATCCGGTTGACGACCGGCGCCGGATGGCGGCAGTTTACGACCGAGCCTGCGGGAGCGATAAGATCGATCGGCCGGTAGCAGCCGGAATTCGCGGCGAACTCGCCCCCCGCCGCGCTCATCACCGCAAAATAGACCGCCGACTTCGACATATTGAGCGTGCAATTGACGGAACCGCGCGCCTGCGGGCTGGAGCCGGTGAAGTCGACGACCGCCCGATCCCCCTCAATGGTCAGGGCCACCCGGATCGGCAAGGGCCGGTCGCTGAATCCGTCATCGTCGACGACGTCTTGGAATTCATACACGCCGTCGGGCATCGCCCGCAGCGCGGCCCGCATCGCGTGCTCCGACTGATCCATGATCCGTTCGGTGGCCGCGCGCAGCGGCTCGACGCCATAGCGCCGCGCAATCCGGGTCAACTCCGCGGCGCCGATTTCCAGCGCCGCCATTTGCGACGCCAGATCCCCGGCCAGTTTTTCCCGCTCGCGGCTGTTATTGAGGATCAGCCCGAATACCGCCTCGTTGCGCCGGCCGCCGTCATAGAGTTTGAGCGGCTGGATGCGCAGGCCTTCCTGATAGATTTCGGTCGCCATCGGGTCGTAACTGCCGGGCGCGCCCCCGCCGACATCGATATGGTGGCACAGCGCGCCGACGATCGCGATCACCGCGCCATCCACATAGACCGGCCGGAACGCCAGAATGTCCGGCAGATGCTGGCCGCCACAATACGGGTCGTTGGTGACGATCACGTCACCTTCATGCCACTCGGACAGGGGAACGTGTCCTTGAAGAACATCCTCAAGGCAGGTCGCCATTGAATTGAGATGCACGGGAATTCGCGTCGCCTGGGCGATATTGCGCCCCTCGGCGTCGAAGATCGCCGTTGAATAATCGAGCATTTCGCGGATCACCGTCGATCGGCTGGTGCGCCAGATGGTGACACTCATTTGCTCCGACGCCGCAACCAGCGCGTTGCGGATGATTTCAAGCTGGATCGGGTCTACATCGGTCATTCTGCATTTTCCCCGTGCTGGCCGGACTGCCGGCGGGCAATCAGATCGCCGGTCTTGCCCGGCGCGATCGACCAGCCGTCGGCGACCAGAATCGTGGTGTATTCCTCCTCGACGATCGCCGGGCCCGGGACCGGCGCTTCCATGGATAGGGCGTCCCGGTCATAAATCGGCGTTTCCCGCCAACCGCCGTCCAGATAAATCCGGCGATGTGCCTTGGGCGCCGGCTCGCCCCGGCTCTCGAAGGCCCGCAACCGCGGTTTCGGCAGCCGGCCGATCGCGGTTACCCGCACCGTCACGATTTCCACCGGACCGCCGGGCTCGTTATAGGCAAACTGCTTGAGGTGCTGGTCGTGGAAATCCTGGATCAGCCGATCCAGCCCCGCCGAACTGATTTCCGCCCCGGCCCACGGCACCAGCAGTTCGAAGGCCTGGCCGCGATAGCGCATATCCGCGGCGACCGAAAAATCCCGGTCTTCCGGCGCGATCTCGTCGCGGTCGAGCAAACCCGCGCCATCGGCCATCAAACCGTCCAGCAGATCCCGCAACACCGGCAGCGATTCCGGCAGCGCAGGCACCAGGCGCGACCGCGCCAGATCATGGGTGATATCGGAGAATAAGATACCGTAGGCGGACAAGGTGCCCGGATCGCGCGGAAATACGACGCGGTCCATGCTCAGTTCCTCGGCAAGGGCGATCGCGTGAAGGCCGCCCGCCCCGCCGAACGACGCCAGCGCGAAGTCGCGCGGGTCGAGCCCCTTTTCGAACAGGCTCAATTTGATCGCCGCCGCCATATTCGCGGTCGCCACCGACAGCATGCCTTCGGCCGCCGCCTCCATCGTCAGCCCGAGCGGCGTGCCGATCCTTCTCGCGATCGCCTGCTCCGCCGCGGACCCATCCAACCGCATGGCACCGCCCAGAAAGAAGTCCGGGTCGATCCGGCCCAGCGCGACATTGGCGTCGGTGACCGCCGGTTCTTCGCCGCCCTGGCCGTAACAGACCGGCCCCGGACTGGCGCCGGCGCTGCGCGGCCCGACATGCAAGGCGCCGCCGGGATCGATCCAGGCGATCGAACCGCCGCCGGCGCCAACGGTGCGGATTTCCATCATCGGCAGCCGTACCGGCAGCCCGTCGATGTCGCCCTCGGTGACCACCGAACTCGTGCCGTCCCGCACGACGCACACATCGAAACTGGTACCGCCCATATCCACGCCAACGAGATTTGGCTCCTCCACCTCTGCCGCCAACTGGGTCACCGCCATCGCGCCGCCGGACGGTCCGGACAGCAGCAGCCGCACCGGCTGCGCTCCCGCGACCCCCGGGGTCGCCAGCCCGCCGTTCGATTGCACCAGATAGAGATGCGGATCGAAGCGGGCCTCCTGCATTCGCTCCGACAGCCGGTCGAGATAACGCGCCACCACCGGTACCAAGAGCGCGTTGAGCGCGGTCGTCGACGACCGCTCGAATTCGCGGATTTCCGGGCTGATATCGCTGGACAGCGATACCGCCAAATCAGGCCATTCCTCCAGGATGATGTCCCGCACCGCGCGTTCGTGCGCCGGATTGGCATAGGCGTGCAGCAGGCAGACCGCCACCGCTTCGACCGGTGTCCCGTCGCCGGCACGCATCGCAGCGATGACTTCGCGGACACCATTGCCGGACAGTTGCGTCTCGACGCTTCCATCGGCCCTGATCCGCTCCGCCAATCCGAAGCGCCGCCGGCGTGGTACCAGAACGGGCCGCGGCTCGGCCTTCAGGCTGTAGATGTCCTTGCGGACGTGGCGGCCGATTTCGAGCACGTCCTCGAAGCCGCGGGTGGTCAGCAGCGCCGCCGGCGGCAGTTTGCGCTCCAGCACCGCATTGGTCGCGATCGTCGTGCCGTGCAGTACCAGGGCGACATCGTCGAGCGCGAAACCGAATCGTTCCGCCGCGCCGGTGATACCGCTCATGAAACCATCCGAGGGATCGGCCGGCGTTGTCGGCACCTTGAAGGCCGACACGGCGCCCGACCGGCCGTCGAATATCTGCAAATCCGTAAACGTTCCGCCGATATCCACGGCGATCCGCACCGGCCGGTCAGCGTTGGCGTCACGCGTGGTCATGAAGCTCGGTGCCCTTGTGATCCATGGATTCTAGTCTTTGGCGTTTTTGCCGTTCGGGCGATGCGCCTCGGTCCACGAAGGGCCAAATTTGCCGCTGCGCCGGTCCGCCGCCACTGCGGCCGCATCGCGTTCCCGGGGTGGACCGTAGCCGCCGGCGCCCGGCGTTTCAACGACGATGCTGTCGCCCGGCGCAATGTCGATCCCGCTCGGTTTGATCGGCAACGGGACGTCCTCGCCCGAAGCGTTTCGCAAGACAAAGCGGCCGCGGCCGCCCGGTCCGCCGCCGAAGATGCCCCAAGGCGCGTTGCGAAACCGCTCTCCAGCCCCATTGAAGGTGCAGTGATGGTCAACCGGCGTGATGACGCGGCGCAAACCCAGGCCGCCGCGATACCGACCCGCCCCACCGGAATCCTCCACCAATCCATAGCTTTCGACCCGCAGAGGATACTCCATCTCGATCGCCTCGACGGGCAGATTGGAGGTATTGGTGATATGGACCTGCACGCCGTCGCGCCCGTCCCGGCTCGCCCGGCCGCCGAAGCCGCCGCCCAGCGTTTCGAGATAGAGGTAATCGGTCCCGCTGCGCGGATCGCGCCCGGCGAACACCGCGGTGGTATTGGCGCCGTTGGCCGCGCCAACCACCGCGTCGGGCAAGGCGTCGGCCAGCGCGCCGATAACGACATCGACGATGCGCTGGCAGGTATTCGCCCGCGCCGCCACCGGCGCCGGTGCGACGCAATTCACCAGGCTGCCGGGCTCCGCGGCGACTTCACACACCGCCAGGACGCCATGATTATTCGGCACGGCGGGATCGAGCAGCGCTTTCAGCGTATAGCAGACCGACGCCTGGGTGGCGTTCATGGTCACGTTGACATTGCCGCGGACCTGCGGCGCGGTGCCGGCAAAATCGAACTCGATCCGGTCGCCCGCGACGCGGACCACGAGCCGGATTGGAATATCGACCGTGCCGAACCCGTCGTCGTCCATGACATCCTCGAACCGGTAGACGCCGTCCGGAACGGTCGCGATCGCATCCCGCATGCGCCGTTCGGTGCGCGAAATGATCTCGCCGAAAGCGTCGAGCAGCGTGTCCGCGGAGTGCCGGGCCGCAAGCTCCGTCATTCGGCGCACCACCAGCCGGCACGCGGCGATCTGCGCGTTGTAATCGCCCCGGCGCTCTTCCGGCAGCCGTACATTGAGCAATAGGAGTTCAAACAAATCCTGCTGCAGGTCGCCCCGGTCGAACAGTTTGACTACCGGAATGCGCAGGCCTTCCTGATAGATTTCGGACATCCCGCCCGCCATCGAACCGGGCACCATGCCGCCGATATCCGCGTGGTGCGCGATATTGCAGACATAGGCGATGAGCCGGCCGTTCTCGAACACCGGCATTGCCATGTTGACGTCGGGAAGATGGGTACCGCCCGCCACATGCGGATCGTTGGCCACGAACAGGTCGCCCTCGCGAATTCTCTCGGCGGGATATTTGGCGTGCAGGCTCTCCATCATGCCGATCATCGACGCCAGATGGATCGGCAGCGAATGCTCCGCCTGCACCACGAGGCGCCCTTGCGGGTCGCAAATCGCGGTCGAGTGGTCGCGCCGTTCCTTGATGTTGGTCGAATACGCGCTGCGCATCAGGGCGATAAACGTCTCGTCCGTGACCGACCGGAGCGCGTTGAACAGAATTTCCAGCGCAACCGGATCGAGCTTCGCGGCCGTCATGACGCCACCCCGACCCGCAGGATCAGATTGCGCCGCCCATCGACCGTGGCGGCATCGCCGGGGAAGACCACCGTGGTCGTGTCGAGCTGTTCGATAATGGCGGGTCCCTCAATCCGTTGTCCCGGCCGCAGTGCCGACCGCCCAAATACCGGCGTCTCGACCGCGGTGCTTGCATCGAACCAGACCGGGCGATGGTGGTCCGGCGTTGGCGCCGGCGGCTCGCCGCTATCCTCCATCGGCTGCTGCGGCTTGGGCAAGCGGCCGTGCGCGGTAAGACGGATATTGATGATCTCCATCGGGTCCTCGGGATTGTGGAATCCGTAGCTCCGTTCATGAACGCCGAAAAACAGGCCCCGCAGGGCCGCCGTATCCGGAACCGCTGGCGGCGTCCCGATCCCGTCCGTTTCGCCGACCGGGACCGGCAGTTCGAAATTCTGACCGGCGTATCGCATATCGAAACTGAGCGACAGCTGATGGGACAGCGCCTGTGCGGCCCCGCCCATCGCCCAACGCGCCGCCTCCGCCGCAAGGGTGCCTGCCGCGTCGGCCGCGGCGGCAAGCCCTTCCGGGTCTACCGGATACCGGCCGCTCGACACGAAATCCTCTTTTAAATCCGAAACGACGAGCCCCTGCGCGCACAGGATACCGGGCGACGGCGGCACAATGACCTCGCCGATACCAAGCGCCCGCGCGACTTCCGTCACGTGCAACGGCCCGGCACCACCGAGCGCCATCAAGGCGAAGGTTCGGGGATCATGGCCACGCTCGACCGAAATCGCCCGGATTGCCCGCACCATGCTGGCTACGACGATGCCCAGCACGCCCACCGCCGTCCACTCGGGCGTCTGCCCCAATCGCTCGGCGACAGGCGCGATGACCCGGTGCGCCGCCTCGGCATCGAGCGCCATGGCGCCGCCGAGCAGCCCGCCCGGTGAGAGGCGGCCCA
>JAOTYV010000020.1 GCA_029861675.1 Alphaproteobacteria bacterium | reverse complement strand
CGAGTTCGGTGCAGCGCTCGATCAGGGCCGAGAGCAGGAGTCGCCCGATACCGCGCCGGGGCCGGTCCGGATCGACATACACCGAATCCTCGACGGCGAAGCGGTAGGCGGGGCGGAGCCGGTAGGCGGCGGCGTAGGCAAAGCCCTCGATGGCCCCGCCGCGCTCCGCCGATGTGCACACGAGATACGGCAGGCCGGCTTCGCGGACCGTATGCCAGCGCCGGAGCATTTCTGCGGTTTCCGGCGGGGTTTCCTCGAAAGAGCCGAGGCCGTGCAGGACGTGGTGCGCGTAGACTGCCTGGATCGCGGAGAAGTCCGCTTCTTCCGCGTCTTTCAACCGCAAGTTGGGCATGATTTAGGCAAACTCCCGCTCGAAAAATAAAAGCGACCGAATCCCGGTTCGATCAGCCTGAAAGGTGTGGAAATGCTGTTCTTTTTTACCCTTTGGAAAGATAAGCGACGGTAAAACTAACATAGGACGAAACCAAGCAATTTGTCCGGCGGCAAACCCCACCGGACCGAAGCAGTCGAGCGACCGTAAATGCGCGAAAATGTGGCCCAGTGCCGGGTACCTCAGATCCTCATTGTCGAGGATGACGAGGCGATGCGGGAATTCCTCCTTGAGGCGATCTCGCGGTCCGGCTATTACGTCGAGGCGGTGCCGGACGGTACCGAGGCCTTGCTGCGCGTGGAATCGGGCCAGTTCGACCTGCTGCTGACGGATATCCGCATGCCCGGTCTCGACGGCCTCGAACTGGTGCGCCAGGCCCGGCGGCACGATCCGGCGCTGGGCGTCCTACTGGTCACCGCCTACGCCCAGGATGCGCTCGACATCAACGATATCGAAGGCAGCAAGACGGACGTTCTGTCCAAGCCCTTCAACCTCAACGAACTGATTCACCGGGTCGAGACATTTCTGACCGCTTAATCGGCCGGGGCAAGCGGAATTGGCTGAATTGAGCGGTCCGTCATTCGGACCCTTGCGCCGCGCGGCGGTTTGGTGCTAATTCCCGTTCGCCCTATCGGGCTTCCCGGCAGGCGTTGGTATCGCGGATTTCGGTATCGGATGGGCGCGTAGCTCAGCGGGAGAGCACTACGTTGACATCGTAGGGGTCACTGGTTCAATCCCAGTCGCGCCCACCATCCTCACCCAAACTATTTCTGCAGATCTGACCGGACGAACGACGGACGTGGTGCGGTGCCGCGGTTTCTGGTTAACCGCATGATAACCATTTGGTGGGATCGTATGTCTCGACGGTCTTCGCGTCCGCTTGCGCATTCAATAGACATGGAGTCTTCCCATGATTCGCTCGGCCCTTCGACTTGCCGCTATCGCCGCGGTCCTGCTTCTGCCGATTGCCGGCTGCATGGGGCCGCAGGGCGATACGGTCGCCTCGCAGCGTAAGGCGGCGCAGAATATGCGCAGCGACACCTTGGCCAAGCTCTACAAGATTCGGCCTGGCTCCCGGCAAGCCGTTCGCCAAGCGGTCGGCTATGCCGTGTTCAGTAATGTCGGCGTCAACGTCTTCTTCGTTTCCGGCGGCACCGGCTATGGCATCGTCCGCGATAACCGCTCCCGCAAAGACACCTATATGAAGATGGCCAGCGGCGGCCTTGGGCTCGGTATCGGCGTCAAGGATTTCCGCGGCGTCTTCGTCTTTACCAAGCGCAAGGCGATGCGTCAGTTCGTGACCGAAGGCTGGGACGCCAGCGCCCAGGCGGACGCCGCCGCCAAGGCCGGCAAAAAAGGCGGCGCACTCGCCGGTGCGGTCGACGTGGCGCCGGGCATCAAGCTGTATCAGATCACCGAAAACGGCCTCGCGCTTCAGGCGACGGTTCAGGGTACGAAGTACTGGAAGGACGACGACCTCAACCGTTAACGGGCCGAACGCGGAAGTTGGCCCGTTCGCGGCACCGGTTGGACGGCCGAATAAGGTCCTCTAATGACCCTGACGGCCCGATGGGGTGAGCCATCGCGCAGCATGCCTTGGCGCGTTCCTCTTGCGACCCTATACTTTTCCCTGAATTCATCGATTGATCGCACCGTCCTCGGCGCGGCGGCCGGAATTGGGGAAGACAGCGAGTATGAGCAAAAGCCGGGCGGTCCAGGGTCTCGACGCGGCGGTGCACGATTTCTGCATGCGGACCCGTTTTTTTCACGAACCGATGACCGAGAGCCGGGCGCGCATGTTCGTGACCCAGCACCGGCTCAATTCACGGCACCGCAATTCCGTGCTGAAACTGCGGGTGGCCACCAACTGCCCGGACTGGGATATTCGTCTCGGCATCATCGGCGCTTGCGCCGAGGAAATCATCGCCGACGAGACCCATGGCGGCGGTAAGCCGCATTTCGAAATTCTCGAAGATCTCGGCACCTATATCGGCATGGAGCGGGACGAGATCCGCGCGGCACGGCCGCTGCGGTCCACCTATATGGCGTGGCTGGCCTATGACTCGCTGATGTCGAACGCTCACTGGCTGCTCGGGCTGATCGGCAATACCTGCGCGGAGCGGGCGAACACGCCCGGCTACGGCAACGGTGTTATGAAGGAACACGGCTGGTTCGGGCTGGAGCATCACCGCTGGAAGGAACTGTTCGGCCTGCCCGACGAGAAGCTGGTGTTCTTCGCCATTCACGAAGAAGCGGATATCGAACATTCGGACCTGGGATGGAACACGGTGGTCGAGCATGCGGCGCGTCTCAACATGGAAGACGCGGTGATCGAGGCGTGCCGGACCAATCTGATGGCCTGGGAGACATATCTTAATGGCATCGGCGATGCGGCGGACGCGGTGGACCGCGGCGAGCCGGCGCCTTATTGCTGACGCGAACCCTATTGCGACAGCGCCCCGATGCTCGGGGCTTTTGAGGAGGAGACAGGAAAGATGGCGTCGGAAGGACTGAAGTTCGTCGATCGCACCGGGCAGAGCCTCGCCAAGGAAGCCGAGTTCTGGCCGGCGCATGTGGTCACCAAGGAGCAGATCGATGCGGAGGTCGAACGCCTCGCCGATCTTGGCACGCCGGAAAACGGCCGGCGGTCGTCGCTGATCGTCCATCCGAAATCGTCGGACCCCGGATTGGGCTTGGCGCCCGGTATCCGGGTCAGCCTGGATGTTCTTAAACCGGGCGAGATGACCAAACTGTTCCGGCACAACGCGACCGAGCTGAATTTCTGCATCGGTGGCGGCGGCTATACGGAAGTCGGCGGCCGGCGCTTCGATTTTGCGCAGTACGACGTGTGGAACCATCCGTCCTATACGAGCTACCGCCACGTCAACAATACGGATGCGCTACAGGTGCGGCTGACCTACTCGAACGCGGCGCTGCTGGAACGCATGAACGTCTATATCGTCGACGAAGACCCGCCGGTGGCCGAGGCGGTGAAGGATCACGGCGAGGAGAAAGGGCGCGACGACCCGAAGAAGAAGAGCCCCTACGGCACGTTCCAATTGACCGACGACGGCGCCTGGCTGATGCCGTACGAAATCCTGATCAACCCGGCGCCGGTTGAATCGAATCCGCTGCACTGGCCGTGGCAGCAGGTGAAGGAGCATCTCGACAAGCTGGAGGCACTCGGCAAGGACTATGTCGGCCGGCGGCTCTACCTGCTCTACAATCCGATGACCGGCCGCTGCAACGGGACCACGCCGAACTTCTTCGGCACCATGACGATTCGGCCGCCGAAAATCGTCGACCGTCCGCACCGGCACACTTCGGCGGCGATCAACTATTATTTTTCGGGCAGCGGCCGCAGCACGGTCAATGGCGAGGTCATCGAATGGAAGGCCGGCGACCTGATGCTCTCGGCGCCGGGCTGGGCGGTGCACAACCACGCCTCCTATGACGAGTATGTCTACGAGCTGACGGTGCAGGACCAGCCGCTCAATATCATGATGGAATCGCTGCTGTGGCAGGAAGACCTCAAGCTGCCGGCGGCGTTGCTCGGCGCCGAGGCCGGCTTCGGCACCAACCGCAAGAAGGCGGGCAGCGGGTAAAGCAAATCCCGAGCGAACCGAAACGATTCGCGACGACGTATTTGCACTAAAACGAAGAGATAGGCTATTTCACTTGAGTTAATTTAGACTGGAAACGGTCTAGATTGCCGCCCGCGTCAGACCGGAAGGACCAGCGTGTTCGGGATCAGCAGCGAATCGTGAATCGCCAGCTTTTCCTTGAATTTCAGCTGCCCGTCTTCGACCACGATCGTGTCGACGTAGCGGCCGGCCAGGAAGACTTTGGTGATTTCATCGACCTGTGTGCGCAGGACGGCGAAATTCGCCTCTGCCTTCACGTGACCGGCAGCGATTTCGGTGACGCGCAGCCCGCAGACCAGATGGCGCAGCATCAGCGGCGCGTAGAGCGACGTGTCCTGCACCGCCGCGACCCGGTCCTTGAGGTAGCCTTTGCTTTCGCAGCGGATCGTCGCCAGCGGCAGGCCCTCGTCGTAATTTTCCCGTGGGATCAACAGGTAGCTGCAGTCCTCGGCGAAGAAATCCGGCCATTGCTCGATCAAACCGTCGTCCAGGCAATGGGCATATTCCGCATAGAGTTCGTCAAGCTGGAGCCGTAGTTCCAGCCGGTCCATACGGTCGAGTCCGGTCTCGGTCTTGGGGACGGATTGCCTGCTCACAGCGCCATCACCTCGCGGTAATATTTGTAAAACCCGCGAATCGCCGATTCGGTCACGATATGGTCCACATCATCGGTGTCGTAGCCGCCCATCTCCAAGATGCCTTCATTGTCGGGAAAGGCGGAAATGCCGTCCTGCGAGAATTCCATGACCTCGCTGTCGTCGATCGAGACGTAGCCGGCCGGCCCCATCAGGTTGGCCTGGCGCAGGCGAATCCGGGTCATTTCCTCGTCGTCGTCCTCATAGCCGAAATAGGTCCAATGCAGGTCGAACGCGCCCGGGCCGCGCGGCACGATATGGCGGGTCGCCAGCGTATTGGTTTGTTGCTGAAAAATGATATTGGGCCAGATCGTCTGCATCACCACCGTGGTGTCGCCGGGGAATTCCTTGACGGGGGTCAGCAGTTTGGCGTCGTTGAGTTTCATGTCGGCCTTGAAGCGCCCCATCTCGGCGGTGTCGCTGGTCGCCTTCTGCTCGCCCTTGCGGGAAATCAGCGCGGAATGCCGGCCGGTTTCGTCCAGCCGGACGGCGCTCGGGTTGTCGGCCCGGAACAGGCCGAAGGTGATCAAGAAGACGTGCAGCAGCGAGGCGTGATACGGGTCCTTGATGTTCTCGAACATCAGTTTCCAGTTCGACGGAATGCGCTGACGCTGATAGCCGAGGACCTTCAATGCGCGGCCGTCGAACAGCCGGTCGAAATATCCCAGCATGCTCTCGCCGAGATAGTCCTCGAGCGGCGGCAGGTCGTCCGCGAAGGACGCAAAGACCACGCCGTTGCGCTCGGTCACCTGCAACCGCTGCAGATGATGATCGTCGAGTTCGAACGACGCCGGCATGCCGCCCTGACGCTTGAGCCCCCGGCGAAACGGTACGCCGATCAGTTTGCCGGTCAGGTCATAGGTCCATTGATGATACGGGCAAATAAACTCGTTCGTGGCGCCGCGCTGCTTCTGGCAGAACTGCACCCCGCGATGGGCGCATTTGTTGATGAACACGTTCAGGCCGCCATCGCTGTCGCGGGTCAATACCACGGGGATGTCGCCAATGAACGAGCGGCGGAACGAGCCGGGTTCCGGCACTTCCGCGGTCAGCCCCACGTAGTTCCAGGATGGGCCCTTGAAAATGCGCGCCTGCTCGCGCGCATAGATCTCGGCATCGGTGTAAATCCAATAGGGAATTCGATGAACGCCTGCTTCCGGCCAACGCCGCTCCGCGTGTTGCCCGGTATCCGCTTCAGCCATCTGCTCGCCTTCCGCAACGGTGTTTCGCCGAATGGCTGCGAATTTTGGGCGTCGCGTACCGTCCGGTCAATGGACAATGGGAATACAACGGCGGCACGTAGCTGCCGGGCGGTCAAAAGAATGCCGCCGGCGCGGGCGCTGGCGGCGAAATGAGGTGTGTGTCGCGGAGAATACTCAGTAATTCCGCGAGCAGTATAAGTCGATCGATCTGGCAATGCAGTGATGACGATCACCACTGATTCTATGATGAATCGCAATATTTTGTGAATTGGATTGTATTAAGTTGGGTAAAAATGCGGGAATTTTAGGGTTTTATAAGTATTTTTCTCGATAATAGGCCGTGAATTACCGTTTATTACGGAGTTTCCGGCATGAAATTGCGTTTTGTCTCTATAATCGTATTCGCCATGATGGGCGCGAACCTGGCGGCCGCGGACGATACTTGGAGACCCGACATTACTGTCGGACCGACGTTCAGCACCCTCGGAATTGGCGCCGATGTCGGCGTTCGCCTAAACGACTATATCGGCCTGCGGGTTGGCGGGAATTATCTTTCCTTCGACTTCGACGTGAACACCACCGATTTGAATTACACCGCCGACCTAACGTTAGCCTCGATCGGCGGAACGCTCGATATCTATCCCTTCAAGCGCGTGCTGCGCTTGTCAGCGGGTTTCCGGTACAACGGCAATTCAATCGACTTCACGGCAACCCCCAATGGTTCCGTGACGATCGGCGGCACTACCTTTGCGGCGGCCGATGCCGGCAACGTCTCCGGTGAACTCGATTTCAACAAATTCGCGCCCTATCTTGGGGTAGGGCTCGAAGGCCGTTTCTTCGACGACAAGTTCATCCTGGGCACGGAGGCCGGCGTGCTGTTCCAGGGCCGGCCCCGGTTCGATCTTCGGGGCGATGGAGCCTTGGCCGGCGACCCGACATTCGAGGCATCCCTGCGGCAGGAAGAGGCCGCGGTGGAAGACGACCTCTCCTTTTTCAGATATTACCCAGTGGTCGCGATCTACGCGATGTTGCGGTTCTAGAGAAAATCCCGGGCGAACCGGAACGGTTCGCGACGACGCATTTGCGTAAAAACACAGCGATAGACCATTTCACGTAAGTCAATTTGAACAAGAAATGGTATAGCGGCAATTACCCTGGTGCGGCGCCGAATTTCGGCGCTAGTGGATATCCTCGCCGGCCGACATCGCCTTGCGAAGGTCGTCGACGGAGAAGCCGGGGCTGCGCGCCGCCTCCAGGATGAAGCTTTCCTTTTTTTCGATGACGCCGATTGCGGCAGGCAGATCGTTCGCGACATCCAAGGGAATGACCACCGCGCCGTGGCGGTCCGCATGGATCAGGTCGCCATGGGCCACCGTCATGCCGAAAATACTCGCCTGACAGCCGAATTCGACCACATGGACATGCGCGTGGCTCGGGCCCACCTCGCCGCCGATCAGATGGAAGCCCTCGGCCAGCATGTCGAGGTCGCGGATCGAGCCGTTGGTCACCGCGCCGGGACAGCCGAGCGCCTTGTGGACATTGGTCTGAACCTCACCCCAGAAGGCGCCGAAGCCGGGCGCCGAATCGATGTCTTGTAACACAGGGATGGTTGGGCCCGGTGCGGAACCGACATATTCATAATAGGCGAGCCGCTTTTCCTTTTGTTCCGCCGGCGACAGCGACGACGGCTCCATTGCCCTGATCAAAACGGTGCGCGCGTACCCCACGATCGGCGGCAGCGTTACGTCGCAGGAAACCATCTGCGACGTGGTGAAGCCGAGCGCCCGCCGTTCCGGCGAGACGATCTCCAACCCGTTGCAGATTGTCGGCGTGTCATATTTGCGCAGTTTGTCCAGGAGGGCGTTGTCGAGCGGCGCGGCGGTCATTGGGCGGTCTCCCTTATTCGTTGTTGGCGTTCTCGGATCGAGCATCGAGACGATACGGCAGGTGTGGCGACAATGCGAGCCGCGCCTCTTGCCTGTGACTAACAAAAATGTTTCCTGATTACACCGGCAAAATGAAGGGGAAACTTCATGCAGAACAAACATAGGGTGCTTGTGCTCGGGCCCTTGCCCGACCAAGCGTTGGCGCTGTTCGACGCGCGCGACGACATCGATCACGAGGTGATCATGGATGTTTCGGAAGAAAACGTACTGGCGCTGATTCCGGGCGTCTCGGGGATTACCGTGCGGGCGGCGAATATCACGCCGGAAATCATTGCGCGCGCGGACGCCCTGAAGGTCGTGTCACGCAATGGCGTCGGCTATGACAGCGTCAATATTCCGGCACTCGACGAATACGGTATTCCGCTCACCGTGGTGGGCACGGCGAACTCGGTAAACGTCGCCGAATTGGCGTTCCATATGATGCTGTCGATCGCCAAGCGGGGCATGCGGCACGACCGCGAAGTGCGGGGCGGAAATTGGGATTACAAATACAAGAGCGATATGATCGAACTGTGGGAGAAGACGCTGTTGATCGTCGGGTTCGGGCGCATCGGTACCCGCGTGGCGAAACGTGCGCACGCTTTCGACATGAATGTGTTGGTCTGCGATCCCTATATCGACCAACAACTCATCACTGACGCAGGCTGCACGCCGGTCGCCGATTTCCGCGCCGTGCTGCCGGAGGTCGATTACCTGACGCTGCACTTGCCCAAGTCGCCGGAGACGGTTGGCATGGTCGGCGCGGCCGAGTTCAAACAGATGAAGCGTTCTGCGGTGGTGGTCAATTGCGCACGCGGCGGGCTGGTCGATGAGGCCGCGCTGTATACCGCGCTATCCGAGGGCGCGTTGTTCGGCGCAGGACTCGACGTCTTCGCGGAAGAGCCGCCGGTGCCCGATAATCCGCTCTTCGGTCTCGATAACTTTATCTGCAGCCCGCATATGGGCGGCGCCAGCCAGGAAGCCGCGCTGCGCGGCGGGATTGTCTGCGTGCAGAACGTGATCGACGCCATCGACGGCACACTCGATCCGGACTTCGTGATCAACAAGAATGTGCTGCAGCGGTAAATTCGGCGGCGGAAGTATCGAGGAGTCCCGGTGAGCCAAACCGTACGCCTGATCGACGTGACGTTGCGGGATGCCCATCAATGCCTGTGGGCGACGCGGATGACGACCGGGATGATGCGCGACATCGCGCCGCTGCTGGACCGCGCCGGGTTCGAGGCGATCGATCTGGTCGGCGGTGCGGTCTTCGATGTCTGCGTTCGCTATCTGCGCGAGGATCCGTGGGAGCGCATGCGGATCCTCAGCGGCTGGGTGACCGAAACGCCGCTGATCATTCACACTCGTGGGCAAAGCCTGTTCACCTTCGAATTTTTCGCGGACGACGTGGTCGCGCTGGCGGCGGAACGCTATGTCGCCAACGGGATGCGCTATCACACGGTCTATGATGCGCTGAACGACATCCGCAATTTGGAAATTCCGGTGACCGCGGCGAAGCGGCTGGGTCTCTATGTGGTCGGCGGGCTGGTATATACCTACAGCCCCGTCCACACCGACAGCTATTATGCCGCAAAGGCAAAAGAACTGATCGCCTTGGGTGTCGACAGCGTCTTCATCAAGGACCCGAGCGGGTTGCTGACGCCGGAGCGGGCGGCCACTCTGGTAACGGCGCTGAAGCAGGTCGTCGGTGCGCTTCCCTTGCAGCTCCATTCCCACTGTTTGACCGGCCTCGCGCCCTATGTCGCGTTGCAGGCGGTACAGCATGGTGTCGAGGTCGTGCACACCGCCACATCGACGCTGGCCAACGGTGCGTCCCACCCGGCGACCGAGGACGTCACGGAGAATCTGCGGCGTCTCGGCCATACCGTCCCGGTCGACTTGGCGCCGGTCGGGCAGGTGGCGGACCGGCTCGCCTTCATCGCCGCGCGCGAAGGGAAACCGACCGGCGCGGTCGTGGACTACGACGAATTCCATTTCCACCATCAGGTGCCGGGCGGCATGATCTCAAACCTGGAATACCTGCTGTCCACCTTCGGCATGGAAGGCCGGTTGCAGGAAATCCTCGAGGAAGCGGGCCGTGTGCGGGCCGATCTGGGATATCCCATCGTGGTCAGCCCCTTCGCCCAATACATCATGACGCAGGCGGTGCTGAACGTGGTCGGCGGCGAACGCTATGCCAGCGTGCCGGACGAAGTGCGCCGCTACGTCACCGGCGGCTATGGTGAAATCGCGGGCGATATCGATCCTGATTTGTACGACCGTATCAGCGGCGGGCGCGAGCCGGTGACGGAACGGCCGGGCGCGCTCGTGCCGCCCGCGCTCGACAAGGTGCGCGCCGAATTCGGCCCGTTCGAGTCCGATGACGATTTGCTGCTGGCGGCCTTCTATGCCAAGACCGAGTACGCCGCGTTAAAAGAAGCCGGGCCGATTGAGCAGACCTATCCGATCGCCTCGACGCCGCTGGTCGCCCTGGTTCAGGAAGTGGCGGCGCGGCCCGATGTCCGATCTTTCCATTTTATCGACACTGCCGCCGGGCGGAATTGACAACGCCGAGGCCGCTGGGCTGGATAGGCGCGAAATTAGCCGCCGTGTCCGGCGGCATATAACAATCTCAAGAGGGAGGCATTCATGCGCGCGAACAACGTCAAACGCATCTGGCGGAAAGGGGACGCGGTCGTGAACGGCTGGTGCTCGATCCCGAGCAGTTTTTCCGCCGAGGTGCTGGCGCATCAAGGGTTCGATTCCGTCACGGTCGATTTGCAGCATGGCCTCGTGCACTACGACACCGCCGTGCCGATGCTGCAGGCGATCAGCACCACCAATGCGACGCCGTTGTGCCGCGTGCCCTGGCTCGAGGAAGGCATCATCATGAAGATGCTGGATGCCGGGGTGTATGGCGTGATCTGTCCGATGATCAACACCAGGGAAGACGCCGAGCGGCTGGTCTCTTCCTGCCGCTATCCGCCCAAGGGCTATCGCAGCTACGGTCCGGCGCGCGCCTCGATGTATGGCGGCGCTGATTACGCGGTGAAAGCCAACAACACGGTGCTCGCGATCGGCATGATCGAAACCGAAGCCGGCCTCGCCAATCTCGACGACATTCTGCAGGTGAAGGGCCTCGACTCGATCTATGTCGGGCCGTCCGATCTGGGCCTGGCGCTCGGCGGCATACCGACGCTGGACCAGACGGATCCGAAGGTGGTGAAGCAGATCCTGCACATCGCGAAACGCTGCAAGAAATTCGGCGTCAAGGCGGGCATTCACTGCGCGTCCTCGGCCTACGCCAAGAAGATGATCAAATCGGGCTACGACCTGGTCACCCTGTCGGCCGACGCCCGCATCCTCGGCGTTGCGGCGGCGGCGATGGTCAAGGAGATGCGGTAATAACGGTGGCCTTACGATATACCATTGGACCGACGGTCCTCATATTTCGACTTCGCTCAATATGAGGACTGGAATTCAGGTATGACACAAACTTAGATTCGTCAAACTCAAAGCCTCGTGCTGAGCGAAGTCGAAGTATGAGGCTCGCCGCTTTCTGATATTTCATTCGGCGGCGGCCGATTGCTCGGTGGTCGCCGCCGCCGACTGTTCGCCCGTCGTGGCCGCCACCAAACGCGGCACCCGCGCGGCCGGCACGTAGACGTAGCCGTCGAACATCCGCCGGTGGGTGCGGTAGACGCCGACGCTTTCCGCTTTCCAGCCATCCTTTTCGTGCACCACCACCGGCTTCAGATCCATGATGCCCGAGGGCTGCATCAGGCGGATGTCCGCATCCGGTGTTTCCGGAGACCGCGCGAGGCGGTGGGCGACGGTGCCTTCGATGCGGGCCGCGACCGAGGTGCAGAGCGCGCCGGTCAGCGGCAGCGCCCGGTGGCAATTGCCGCTGGAGACGATGCGCGCGGACAGGTCGCCATCGGCGGCCCGCGCGGTCTCACCGCTCAACAGCACCGCGTCCTGCGGCGCGCTCACCATGGCAATCTTCGGCTGGTTCGGCAGCTTCGCCCGCGACTCTTCGGGGCTCGCGGACAAGCCCATCAGCACCCCCATATGGTTGCGCGCGGTCTCGATGGCCTCCAGCAATCCCGGCTGTGTGTCGATCTCGCCTGGCGATTCCGTGCCGGTCAGCCCGAACACGCCCGCCTCGACGAAGGCGAAGGCGTTGCCGGCGTCGACCAGGGATGCCTCGATCGTGCCGAGCCCGGGGATTTCCACCATGTCCACGAGATTTCCCGTCGGCAGCAATTTGCCGGTGATCGCGCCGCCGGGCTCGATGAAGTCGAGCCGCTGCGGCGCGCCGGTGCCGGCGACGCCGATCATCGCGTAGTCGCCGTCCACCGCCGCCTGACCCTCGTCCATGGCGAAATGCGCATGAATGATGATGCCCGTATTGGTGTTGTGGATGCGTATATGGGCTTCGTCGCCGTCGGTCGCGACGAGCCCTTCGTCGACCGCAAACGGTCCGATCGCCGCCGACATGTTGCCGCACAAAGCCGCATAGCTGACCCAGTCGTCGCGCGGCGACACTTGCGCAAAGGTGTAGTCGACATCGGCGTCGGGGCGGTCCGACAGCTCGACGATGCAGACCTTGGAGAGCGAGGAGATGCCGCCGCCCATGCCGTTGAGCTGCCGCGCATTCGGGTCCGGGCTGCCCATGGCCGCGAGGAAAATTTCCTCCCAATCGTCGCGCGCCGCCGGCAGGTCGCGGCGGTGCAGGATGATCGCGTTGCTGGTGCCGCCCCGCATGAAGGCGGCGGGAATGCGGAGCTGTTTCATGGCGTTCCCCGGTCGGAATTTCTACGGAACTCTACCGCGGATTTATAGCACGGCCGCGCGATCACCGGCCATCGTACCAATCCTCGACCCACAGCGTGCTGGCGTATTGATGGCCGGTCGGGCGCACACCTTTCAGCCATTTCGGCATGATGTGCGGCTCGGCCCGGAAATAGAGCGGCAGCGCCGGCAGTTCCTCGGCATAGAGCGCCTGCAAGCGGTTCCAATGGGCTTGATTGCGGTCCGGCGCGCAGTCGGTCTCCGCCCCCTCGATCGCCCGGTCCATTTCCGGGTTGTTGAAACCGGGAAAATTGCTGCCCGCCCAATTGTTCGCGGCGTTGGGAATTTCCGAAGAATGAAGCTGGGTGCGCGGCACCGCGCGCGGCGCGGCGAGAAAGGCATACATGGCGAGCGAGGGGAATTTGCGCCGCCGCACCGTATCGCCGAAAAACACGCGCGCCGGTTCGTTGCGGACCAGGACGTCGACGCCCACATCCTTCCAGTTGCTCTGCAGGATCTGCTGGATCAGTTCCCGGGTTTTGTTGCCTGCGGTGGTCATGATCTGAAGGCGTAGCCGTTTATTTGCGGCGTTATGGCGGATACCGCCGCGCAGCGTCCCCCAGCCCGCCTCTGCCAGCAAGCTGCGCGCCTTGTCGGGATCATAAGCGTATTTCGGCGTGTTCTTGTCATAGACTTTGTCCAGCGGGCTGATATTGCTGTGCGCGACTTTCTGATGACCACCGAAGATCTGATCGCTGATCGCCTTGCGGTCGATGGCATGCAACAGGGCGCGCCGGACGCGGCGGTCCGTCAGAATCGGATTCTTCCGGTTGAGATCGATGTGCTCGTACACCAGCGCCGGCTTGTAGACGAAGCGGAACCGGTTGCCATGGCGTTTCTCGAATTCGATTGCCTGGTCGAGCGTCAAGCCGACTTCGCCGGCAATATAGTCGACGCCGCCGGCGAGCAGCGATGCGGTCATCGACGAGGTGTTGGAAATTGTTTTCACGATGATCTCGATGAAGCGCGGCTTTTTTCCCCGCCAGAATGTGTTCCGGGAGAGCACCACATGCGATCCCGGCACCACCTTGGCGATCCTGTACGGTCCGTTCCAGAGGCCGCGATTGGTGGTATCGGTCTCATAGGCGCTGCGGCGATGGTATTCGACCGGATCGCTGAAATTTTTCCGCTCGATATGTTCCGGCAGCAGGCCGAACTCGGTTATGTCGGCGAAATTACAGGCCCGCTTGTTGAGATGCAGGGTGAATGTCTTGTCGTCCGCCGCATCTATCTTTGCCACCCGCCGGAAGACATCGGCTTCGCTAACGCCGGACAGCTTGTGGCGTCCCACTTCCCAGGAGAACAGCACGTCCTTGGTGGTGATCGGCGTGCCGTCGCCCCAGCGCGCGTCCTTGCGCAGGGTATAGGTCACGGCGATGCCAGGCTTTCCGTCCGCGGTCTTTTCCAGGCGCGCGGTGCCCTTTTCCAGGCTCGGCAATTCGGTGCACAGCATGCAGACGAGGTTCCAATCCTGGTCGTAGACCGTGATCGGCCGGCGCGCCATCGACAGGATGTAGGTCTTCGCCGCCATGGCGTTGATGTTCGGGTTGAAGTTGTCGGGGAATTGGCTCTGCCCGATGACCAGCCGGTCCTTGGCGAGCGCCGGGATCGCGGAGACCGCCAAAAGCGCGAAGGCCAGCAGTAGGCCGGGGATGCCGGATCGCCTAGACATAACTTGTAGGCCACGCTTCCAGCCGGTGCTCGCCGATGCCGCCGCTCAGCCGCGATGTGTGGATGTCCATCATTTCGATCAGGTAGTCGCGGGTCTCCCGCGGGTCGAGCACTTCCTTCACGCCGAACACCGCCGCCAGATCGTACGCCGAGCCGTCGCGCGCCATTTCCTTCAATAACTCGGCGTAGCGTTTCGGGTCGTCCTTTTCCTCGACGCCATGGACCACGGCGACCGCCGAGCGCGGGTCCATGAAGCTGACTTCAGTCGTCCACCAGGCGGCGATTTCCTCCACCGTGTTGGCCGCGCCCATGTTGATGAAGCCCCGTCCGTAGCTCTTGCGCGTGATGATCGTGAATTTCGGCACCGTGGTCTGCAGTAGCGCGTTCATCCAATTGATGATCTTGCCGATGATACCTTGTTTTTCCGCCTCCGGGCCGATCATGAAGCCCGGCTGGTCCTGCAAGTGCAGGATTGGGATGTTGTAGGAATCGCACAGCACCAGGAAGCTCGCCGCTTTTGTGCAGGATTGCGCGTCCATCGCGCCGCCCTTGAATTGCGGATTGTTGGCGATCACGCCGAGGCTTCTGCCGCCGACCCGGATCAGCGCGGTGCACAGGCTGTGGCCATAGCGCGCCTTGATTTCGAATAGGCTGCCGATGTCCGCGAAGGCCTCGATGATCTTGCGCACGTCGTACACCTTGGACGGCGACTCGGGCAGCAGGTCGAGCATTTTCTTGCAGGCGTCGTCGGAGCCGTCGGGCACGGGCGCCACCGGTGGCGCTTCGTTCTGGTGGCTCGGCAGATAGCTGAGGAACCGCTTGACGATGTCGATCGCTTCCTCGTCGGTATCGGCCACGGCGTCGGCGAATCCGGTGTGCTGCGCATGCACGCGCCAGCCGCCGAGATCCTCGCCGCTGATGTCCTGTCCCACCGCGCGTGACACCATGCGCGGGCTGGAGACCGCCATCACCGCGCCTTTGCGCATCACGTTGAAATCGGAACAGACCGCGTGCCAGGCCGCCGAGCCGAAACAGGGACCGAGCTGCACCGACGCCCAGGGCGCGGTGCGGCGGCGCAGGAACCGCCGGCCTTCGTCGGTAAAGCCCATGCCTTCGCCCATCACGTCCGGCATGCGGATGCCGGTCGATTCGCTGAGGAACACCACCGGAAACCCGCGCAGCGTCCCCATCTCCTTGACGTGCGACATCTTGCGGTTGTTGGTGTAGCTGCTTGACGAGCCCTTGACCGTGAAATCATAGGCGACCACGCCGGCGCGGCGGCCGTCGATCGTGCCGAACCCGGTTACCTTACCGTCGGCGGGGGTTTGGTCGCGCATCTCCGGAATATAGGAGACGCCGAACAGGCCGGATTCCCGGAAACTGTCCGGGTCCAGCAGGTAGGCAACCCGCTCGCGGGCGTTCAGCAGCCCGGCATTTTTGCGCCGTTTCAGCTTGTCGGGGCCGCCCATGGCGGCGGCGCGCTTGGTCCGTTTTTCATGATCCTTGATCCTGTCTTCGAACGCCATGCAGTCACCTTTTCCTTTTCGGTCGGCCTTGTTTTTGATTAATCCGCGGGCCGGATACGCGCACCGGTCAGCCGTTCATAGGTCAGCGCCAGCGCGCTCATGTCGTCCTCGAGCCCGTGTTCGTTGATCGCGCCCTGCAACATTTCGCGCGCCAGATTGCCGAACGGCATGGGGACATCGCTGGCCCGGCCGATATCCAGCGCCAGGCTGCTGTCCTTGCGCATCAAGGCCAGCGTAAACCCCTGGAACATCTTCCCGGACAGAATGTTGTCGGGCAGGGTAATCTCGGTCGCATAGCTGCGCCCGGAGCTTTTCTGAATGACGCCGACCGCCTTGTCGGGGGCGACGCCGTTCTTCACCAGCATCGACACGACTTCGAAGCTGGCCAGCCGGCAGACCAGGTTCAACAGGTTGTTCCCGGCCTTGATCGCGTGTCCGGCGCCCACATCGCCGGCGTGCAGCACGTTGCTGCTGATCGACTCCAGCACCGGCCGGACCCGTTGGAACAAATCGTCCGGCGCGCCGACCATGATGGCGATGGTGCCTTCATTCGCGCCGCGCGGTCCGCCGCTGACCGGCGCGTCGATCATCTGCAAACCCTTGTCCGCGAGGTCCTGGGCCATCTCTCGTGTTTGCGCCGGATCGCCGGTGGTCATGTCGGCCACCATCGCGCCCGGTTGCAACCCTTCGAGCAAGCCGCCGCCGCCGAAGATGACCTCGCGAACCTCGGCCGAGGTTGGCAGGCAGGTCAGCACGATCTCGCAGTTGGCCGCCAGCTCGGCGGGCGAGGCCGCTCCGGTCGCACCCTCGTCGATAAAGCCCTGCATCATTTCCGGCCGGCGGTCGTGGACGGTGAGCTGGTGGCGCTGCACCAGCCGGCGGGCCAGCGGCCCTCCCATATTTCCCAGTCCGATAAAACCAACGCGCATGTTTCTCTCCCGAATTCGATTTCCTGTCCCGCCGGGACGCGCCGCATTGCAGCGTTTTTCCGCTTCTGACACAATGCCCCGCCTTGGGCTCCGCCATGGGCCGCGCCCTGGCCCAGCCAAGCCACAATACCGAAAGAACGCCGAATTGACCCACCTCTCTACCGATATTCTGGTCGTCGGCTCCGGCGGCGCCGGCATGTACGCGGCGGTTGCCGCGGCGCGGGCCGGTGCGCGGGTACTGCTGGCCGATAAGAGCCTGATCGGGCGCGGCGGCGCCACAATCATGGCGCAAATGACCGTGGCGTCGGCGATTGGCGAAGAAGCCCCCGACCATTGGACGCATCATCTCGCAGACACGCTGGAAGCGGGCCGGGGCTTGTGCGACGAGGTGCTTGCCGCCGTGTTGTGCGAGGAATCGCCGCTGCGCATCCGTGAGATGGAGGCCTGGAAGGTCGGCTGGGCGCGCGAGGGCAATCATATCAAGCAGGTCACCGCGCCCGGCCATCAAATCCCGCGTTGCGTTTATGTGGATTTTCTCAATACGGGGCCGGCGGTGGCGAAAACACTGCGGGGCCAGGTCGCGCGCGGTGACGGCATTACCCGGATCAGCGGGCTCGCCGTCACCGATCTGGTGGTTCGCGATGGCCGGGTGGTCGGCGCCACCGCGCTCGACCTGGAAAGCGGCGCGCCGGTCACCGTCGCGGCCAAGGCGGTGGTGCTGGCCGCCGGCGGGCTTACCCGGATCTACCGCCGCAACAGCGCGTCCGTGAACATGGGCGGCGACGCCTATGCGCTGGCGTTGCGCGCCGGGGCCGAGCTGATCGATATGGAATTCGTGCAGTTCTTTCCGATTGGCCATCTGGCGCCGCGTCTCGTCGGCATGGACCCGATCATGTGGGATCCGTTTCGTTACAAGCTGGGCGGGCGGCTGCTCAACGGGCAGATGGACGAATTCATCGAGAATTATGGCGCCAGCGATTCGGGCACCTACACGGCGCCCCGCGACGTCACCAGTTACGCCATCGTCAAGGAGGCGGCGGCGGGACGCGGCTCGCCGGCCGGCGGTGCCTATCTCAGCTTCGAGCACGTGCCGGAGTCGGAATTGCGGACCGCCTTCGGGCCAGTGATCGATCGGCTGCGCGACAACGGCATCGATTTGACGGCACGGCCGATCGAGGTGGCGCCGATCGCGCACTACCATATGGGCGGCATTCGCGTCGATGAGCGGATGCAGACCTGCGTGCCCGGACTCTATGCGGCGGGCGAGGCGGTCGGCGGCGCGAATGGCGCCAACCGGTTGTCGGGTAATGCGATCCCCGAAGCCCTGGTGTTCGGCGAACGCGCCGGGCGGTTCGCCGCCGACACGGTGCGGCGCGCGACGCAAGGCTGGGAGGATGGCGCGGCGGAGGCGGCGCTCGACACGCTGCGGCGCGTGACCGGCCGTCCGGCGGATGGGGCGGCATCGCCGGCACTGGGTGAATTGATGACCGAGCTGCAGGCGTTGATGTGGGACGATGTCGGCCTGTTGCGCGATGAGGAAAAACTGACCGGTGCGCTGACCCGGTTGCGGGCGATGCAGCGCGACGATCTTCCCGCGCTGGCGCCCGGCGGCGGCGCGTTCAGCCTCGCCGCCCAGGATTGGTTCGACCTGCGGGCATCCCTGCTGTGCGCCGAAGCGGTTACGCGGGCCGCGCTCGAACGCCGTGAAAGCCGGGGCGCCCATCAGCGCGAGGATTTCCCCGAGACCGATCCGGCGCAGGCGGAGAACCGTATTCTTCGATTAAAGAATGGTGATCTGATGCTTGAGTCCGTGCCGGTGCGGCGCGCGCCGGTCGCCATCGAACAGCCCAGAGCGCTGGAGGCGGCGTCATGAGCGATATGCCTGCGACCGCGACGATCCGCGTCCAGCGTGGTGTTGCCGGAGAGGCTCCCCGTTTCGAAGCTTTCGAGGTGCCCTATCGGGAAGGGATGTCGGTGCTGGATGCGCTGATGTGGATCCGCGCCAATCGGGATTCCTCACTTGCCATCCGCTATAGCTGCATCAACGCGAACGCCTGCAAGGAATGCATGGTCGAGGTCGATGGCAAGACACAATATGCCTGTACCGCGCGGCTCGGCACGGCGGGCGTCACGGTGGGGCCGCTCGGCAACAAACGCCTGTTGCGCGATCTTGTCACCGACATCGTGCCGCCCAAGGAAACGCTCGCCAACGCGTTGGATGACATCGAACGGTAGGCAGCCGGTCCACAGTCATGAAATCCTAGACTCACCGCCGCGAGCGGATATTCTGGCGGCCTTGGCGTGACCGCCCGAACCATCCCATTCCGGCGGGATGCGAACCGGGCGACCACGCCGCATTTGAATGTGGAGAGGCGTGACGATGGCAACGGCACCGGGGTCCCGGAAAAATTCCGAATATGCGATTCCCAATACAATGCGGGCATGGGTTCTTGGCAATCCCGATGAATTGACGATGGTCGAAAAGCCGGTTCCGGAACCGGGGCAGGCGGAAGTCCTGGTGCGCATCGACGCCATCGCCGTCTGCGCGACCGATCTGGAGATCATCAGCCACGGCCCGCCGGCGATGATCGAGGGCGGCCTGCCCTTCAACAAGAATTTCACGCCGGGCCATGAATACATGGGAACGGTAGTCGATCTGGGCCCGGGCGTCGACGAATACGATGTCGGTGACCGCGTGACCGTGGAAATCCATGCCGGATGCGGCCAGTGCAAGCGGTGTCGTGAGGGCATGTACACGTCCTGCCACAATTACGGCAAGAATTTTGGCGACCAGAATAAGCACCACCGCGCGAACGGATTCACCACAGATGGCGGCTTCACCGAATACGCGGTGAACCACGTCAATACGCTGATCCATGTGCCCGAAACCATGAGCGACGAGGAAGCGACGCTGGTGGTGACCGCGGGCACTGCAATGTATGGGTTGACGGAACTGGGCGGCTTGGTCGCCAGCGAATCCGTCGTGATCACGGGGCCGGGACCGATCGGCTTGATGGGCGTGGCGGTGGCAAAGGCCATGGGGGCGTCGCCGGTCATCCTCACCGGCACGCGCGACAATCGGCTGCAGATGGGCACCGAACTGGGCGCGGATCATGTCATCAATGTGCGAAACGAAGACCCGGTCGAGGCGGTGCGCAAGCTTACCGGCGGTGTCGGCTGCGACTACGTGCTGGAATGCTCCGGCGCGGCGCAGGCGGTCAACGAGGCGCTTTATATGTGCAATCGCGGCGGCAAGGTCTGTCTCGCCGCCTTTCCCGGCGAAGACGTGCCGGTGGATGTGAAACACATCGTCACCAACAATATTTACATGTACGGCATCCGGGGCGAGGGCAAGAGCGCGACCCATCGCGCATCGGCGTTCATGGAACAAAAGCGCTTCGACGCGACCAAGATACACACCCATACATTTCCGCTAGAGGAAGTGCCGACCGCGCTGAAGTATGCGCGCGAGCGGATCGAGGATGCGATCAAGGTCGTGGTGAAAATGAATCAGGGCAAATAGCGCCGTGCGTTAAATCGACCCGAAAAAATACTTTGGGAGGTAACGTCATGTGGAAAATTACGATCAAGCGGTTTGCGTTCGCTGCCGGTGCGGCGGCGCTGGTGCAAGCGGGTATCGCGGGCGCTGTCCGTGCCGACTATCCGGAAAAACCGGTCGAGTTCATCATTCCCTTCGGCGCCGGCGGCGGCGCCGATATCGAGGGGCGGCTGTTGGCCAAGGAAATGGGCAAAATCCTGGGCGTGAAGTTCATACCGATCAATAAGGTTGGCGGCGGCGGCGCCGTTGCCTATACGCACGTTAAAAACGCCATGCCGGATGGCTATACGGTCGGTTGGAATTCGACGTCGATCCTGACCACCACGAATATCGGCAACGTGCCGTTCAAACACGATGCCCTGGACCATATCGGCCGCGTGGAATGGCAGCCCATGCCGTTTGCGGTGAAGGCGTCGGCGCGCTGGAAGACATTCAAGGATTTTGTCGCCGACTGTAAATCCAAGCCTGGAGCGCTGAAGGTCTCCAACTCCGGCACGGGCAGCGCGACGCACCTTGCCGCGTTGGCATTGATGGGGGCGGCGGGGTGTGAAGTCACCCATCTCCCGGTTGGCATCAAGCGGCGCAATGCATCCGTGCTGAGCGGCGAAGCGGACGCCATGATCGCCCCCCTGACCGGCGCCGTCCGGCTGACCAAAGCGGGAAAACTCCGGTTGCTGACAGTCCCGACGGCCAATCGCAATGCGGTGATTCCGGATGTCCCGACGGCCAAGGAACTGGGCCACGACGCGGTGCTCGATCTGTTTCGCGGTCTCTCGGTTGCCAAGGGAACGCCGTCGGCGATAAAGACCAAATTGGCCAACGCAATGACAAAAGCTGCGAAATCCAAGGCATTCATGGCGCTTGCGAAGCAGAAGGGCTTTACGGTCGATCCGATGCCGGTGGCCCGTTTCGAGAAGCTGCTGCGCATGGAGGATTCGAAAGTGAAAGGCATCATGCAGCGCGCCGGCCTCTATCAGGCCAAGGCCAAGAAATAGCGGGTTGACTGGGCCGCAAGGCCCAGCGGGGGCCGGACCGATGCCGATGGCGCGAAGAAATGTCGTGGCGGCGCTCGCACTGCTGGCGTTCGGTGCGTGGTATGCTTGGTTGTCCGCCGGTTTGCCCGAGCGCCATATGCCGAATACGCCGGGGCCGTCGTTCTTCCCGCTGGTCATCGTGACGCTGCTTGTCGGGCTCGCGCTGGCGTTGCTGATCAAGGGGATCGCCGATCTCCGGTCCGGCCGGGATAGGGACGCACCGGGTAGATTGTCGCCGGGCGCCCTTTCCGCCGTCACGGCCTTTCTGGTGTATCTCGGCGCGCTGCCCTTCGCCGGATTCGTCGTTTCCAGCGTGATCTTCTTTGCGGTGCTGATGGTGCTGTATGGCGGCCGCAAGCCGCTGTTGATCGGTGTCGCGGCGACGCTGGTTCCGGTCGCCCTGTTCGTCATCTTCCGGTACGGGTTTCAGATCGTGCTGCCGCACGGCGTCCTGGGGTTCTGAGAGTATGAACCCCGACGTTCTGGCCGGATTTCAACAATCCGTTCTACCGTCCAGCCTTCTCGCGACGGCGATCGGCGCGTTCCTCGGCCTGATCGTCGGCATGATTCCGGGCATGACGATCAGCACCGGCATTATCGTGCTGCTGCCATTGACCTTCGTGTTGGACCCGAACATGTCGATTGCGCTGTTGCTCGGTCTGTATGTTGCCGGCATGACCGGGGGCAGCTTCTCGGCCATTCTGCTCAACATTCCCGGAACACCATCCGCTTCGGCCACGGCGACGGATGGGTATCCCCTGTCGAGGCGGGGCGAGGCGGGCCGCGCGCTCGGCATATCGATCAGCGCGAGCTTCGCGGGCGGTATCGTCAGTTTCCTTTGTCTGTTTCTGATCGCGCCGAACCTTGCTGAAATCGCCCTGCAATTTCAGGCGCCCGATCTATTCAGCCTCGTGCTGTTCGGGTTGACCATCATTTGCGGGTTTGCCTCGCGGTCGCTGATCAAGGGGTTGCTCTCGGCGGTCATCGGTCTGGCAATTGTAACAATTGGTCAGGACCCGGTGATGGGGTCGGCGCGCTTCACTTTCGACCAAGCCGAGTTGCTTGCGGGGATCCATTTCCTGACCGCGCTCATCGGCCTGTTCGCTATTCCTCAGTTGATCGACAATCTGCGGCCCGGATTGCTCGGGTCGCCGGGGCAGGATGCCGGGAGCCGTTTCGGCTCGGTGCTGCCGCGGCTGGCGGATCTGGTTTGCGTCAGGCTGCCGGCGCTGATCGGTTCCCTGGTCGGCACGTTCCTCGGCATATTGCCCGGTGTCGGCGGTCCGATCGCGGCCTTTATCAGTTACGACTACGCCAAGAAATTCAGTAAGACGCCGGAGAAGTTCGGCTCCGGCGTGATCGAAGGCGTTGCCGCGCCGGAAGCCGCCAACAACGCGGTCGCCGGCGGCGCGCTGATTCCGATGATGACGCTCGGCATTCCCGGCGATCCGGTTACGGCGATTCTCATCGGCGCGCTGCTCATCCACGGCCTGGCGCCCGGTCCGCTGCTGTTTATGGAACGGGGCGATTTCGCCTATGGCGTTATTTTCTCTTATTTCTGGGCCAACATTTTCAACCTGGTGATCGCGCTGGCCGGTATCCGGTTTCTCGTGAAGCTGCTCGCCACGCCAAAGGTCCTGCTGATGCCGACGATCGCGATCCTGTGCGTGATCGGTAGCTATGCGCTGCGGAATTCGTATTTTGACGTCTATGCGATGTTCTTCTTCGGTCTGGTCGGGTTGGCGATGCGCTGGTTGGACATGCCGGTGGTGCCGTTGCTGCTGGCCCTCGTCCTCGGGCCGCAACTGGAAGAACATCTGCGGATCGCGCTGACCGGGTCGCACGGCCAAATCGAGGTGTTCTTCACCTCGCCGTTCAGCCTGCTGTTTCTGATCCTGTCGGTTTGCTCGGTCGTCTGGTCGTTCTGGCTCGACCGCCGGCAGCGGAACGCCGCTCCCGGCGGTTAGCCCTTATCCCGCAAACGGCGGTGCCCATGGCCGGTCGTCGTGGCCGGGCGCGAACGCATTGTTGGTTTGTGCCGGGTTGCGGTTGATCATTGGCCGCCCAAACAGTGGATGGCTCATCGAGCGCACTTCGTGCTCCAGCGTATACAAGACGTCGCCGCTCGACGGATCGATGATGTCTTCGAAGCGATATTGGTGCTGGTTGCTTTCCTGGGTGATCAGGCCGCGCTCGTTGAGGCGCTCATACGGCCCGGAAAACCCGGTGACATAGATCTGCAGATGATGGCGGTCGTAATCCGGCAGCTTGTCCTTGGTCTCGCGAAAGATCAGGTCCTGCCGGTACCCCACGTTGACCCGGGCCGCCGGTGCGCCGTCGACGTCCTCGACAACGGCGACGCCATCGAAAATTTCGCGATAGAAGCGTGCGATGCCGTCGGCGCTGCCCGACGGTAGGTCGAGCTGTACATAGGGCATGCCGAGCAGGACCGGCCCGAACCGCGGATCGGGGGCATGGCAACGGATGCGGTTTCCCCAGGGGCAGGTGACGTCGATATGATCATTGGTCTCGGTGAATTCGAAGCGGGTGCCGTCGAGGTCCCCGCGCACCGCGTCGAGGCTCTTGGCAAGGTCGCCGAGATCCGGCAGAACCAGGCCGATGCGGCCGCGGAATACCTGGGGATCGCCGACCGGCAGGTGGAACTGGCTGCGGCCGATATTGACCCACATGTTGACGACGCCGGTGACGAGATAGGGATCGCGCGTCAGCCCAAGCCCGGTGATGTAAAACAACGTCGCAAGCCGCTGATCGGGCGCCTGCACGTTTACGTGTTCCAGTCCGACAATGTTGCCGATATCTTCGGCGCTGCGGTCGTATTTCTTCGCCATGGTCATCTCCACAAAAGAATCAGCGTCCTGCCTTCGGGCGCACGTGCATTAAGCTTAGCAGCGGCTTGATGGGCTGCAAATGGCATTCGTCGGCCTCTGGACACGGCGGCGGGCGCACGGGATAACGAAGCGTTCTAAACGGGAGGATTGCCGCGTGCGGTGCGAAGTCGTAGCCATCGGAACGGAACTGTTGTTGGGCCAGATCGTCGATACCAACTCGTCGTGGATCGGCGAGCAATTGGCGCTTGCCGGGATCGATTCCCACTTTCAGGTCAAGGTCGGCGATAATTTCGAACGCATGGAAGCGGCGATCCGGCAAGGCCTCGAGCGCGCCGACGCGGTGATCTGCTGCGGCGGGCTGGGCCCGACCCAGGACGACATCACACGCGAGGTGATCGCCCATGTCATGGGCGTGGAGCTGGTGCGCGACGCGGAAATCGTCGAGACGATCCGCGAGATGTTCGAATCGCGCGGCCGCGTGATGACCGACAACAACCGCCGCCAGGCGGACATCCCGGTCGGCGCCACGCCGATCCCGGAAATGCCGGGGACGGCGCCGGGTCTGGTGTGCCCGGTCGGCGATAAGGTGGTCTATGCGGTGCCGGGCGTGCCGCACGAAATGCGCATGATGCTGGAAGGGACGGTGCTGCCCGATCTGCGGCGGCGTTCCGGCCAGACCGCGGCGATCCGCAGCCGGGTGCTGCGCACCTGGGGCCACAGCGAATCCGGTCTCGCGGAAATCCTCGCCGACCGGATCGACCAGTTGGATGAAACCGGCAATCCGACGCTGGCCTTCCTGGCCAGCGGGATCGAGGGCATCAAGGTGCGTATTACCGCCAAGGCGGCGGATGAGGCGACTGCTCACAGGATCCTGGCCGAAGAGGAAACGCTGATCCGGAAACTGCTGGACGACGTGATCTTCGGGATCGACGAGCAATCGATGGAAACGGTGGTCGTCGAGCAGATGCGGGCGCGCGGCCTGACGCTGGCAGTGGCCGAGGCGCTGACCGGCGGCGTGCTGACCGCGCGGCTGACCGATATCGACCGGGACATGACCGTGTTTCGCGGCGCGACGATCCTGCCGGGGCAGCATGGCGTCGGCGAGGGGACGGGCGAGGTGCGCGCCGCGGCCGCCGCCCGCCAAGCGCGCGACGCATTCGGCGCCGATATCGGCATCGCCGCGATCCGACCCTTGCGCGAGGAAGGCCATTCGACCGGCACGGTGTTCCTCAACCTGGCGATCGGCGACGACCACCACGCGGCGATCGTCGACCTGCCCGGCGACCGCAACCGGTTGCGCAATTACGCGGTCATCAACTTGCTGAATTTTTTGCGGCAGACGCTGGCCGACGGTTGAACCGCGGCGCTCTCACAGCGACCGGATCGCGCCGCCGTCGATGGCGAGGCACTGGCCGGTGATGTAGGAGGAGCGCGGCGTCGCCAGGAAGAAGATGGCCTCGGCCATTTCCGCGGCCGTGCCCATGCGCCGGATCGGCACGCCGACGCAGCGCCACTGCTCGAACTGCTCCATGGTCATGTCGGCGGCCCAGCGGGCGCGGGATTTCTCGGTCTGCGAGGTCAGCGCGCGGTCGACGCCGAGCACGTTGACCCGGATGCCGTCGGGCGCCAGCTCATAGGACAGGCATTTGCTGAAATTCAGCGCCGCCGCCCAGGCGACGCCGGAGGTCACGACGCGCACCGGCGATTGCAGCCCCTTGGTGGACACCACATTGACGATGGCGGCCGCCGTTCCCTTGCGCAGCAGGGGCAGGGCGCCGCGCGTCACCCGGATCATTCCCAATGCCTTTTGTTCGAAGGCGTTGCGGAATTCGTCGTCGGTCATGGTTTCGAACCGACCCGGCGGCAGTTCCGGATCGTCCGGCGCATGGGAAACCTGAACCTGAAACGTCGCGCCTTTCGCCGCCCGTTGCGACGACTGTCCGGCGTTGTTGATCAGCATGTCGAGGCGGCCGAATTGCGTGTCGATTTCGGCCATCAAAGCATCGACCGACGCGGTATCGAGGACATCGGCCTCGATGCCGATCACCGTGGCGTCGTGGCGGGCCGAGATTTCCGACACCGTCCGGTCGACATCCGGTTTGGTCCGGGCGCAGATCACCACCGATGCGCCCGCCGCGGCGAACATTTCCGCCGTCGCCCGGCCCATTCCCCGGCTGCCGCCGGTAACCAGCACGACCTTGCCGTCCAATTCCGCCATGGTTCTGTCCCCGCGATAAGGTTCGGTCTGCGTGAAATTTTTGGACGCCGGCATTCAGCGCCAAAGCACCGTGTCTTATTCTGCCGGCCGCGCGTCCGAAATCAACTGCAGCAGCCGCTCGGGTGTCAGCGGCGATTCGGAAATCCGCACACCGAACGGGCGCACCGCATCCTCGATCGCCGAGATGATCGCGGCGGAGGCGGCGATGGTGCCGCTCTCCCCCGCGCCCTTGACGCCGAGCGGGTTGAGCGGCGTCGGCGATTCCATGTGGTGGATTTCGATGCGCGGCATGTCGGGCGCGGTCGGTAGCAGGTACTCGCCGAAATTCGTGGTCTGCGGTTGACCGTACTCGTCGTACCGCATCCATTCGAACAGCGCGCTGCCGATGCCGTGCGCCACCGCGCCCTGCACCTGGCCCTCGACGATCATCGGGTTGATAATGCGGCCGGAATCGTGGACCACCACATAACGCAGCAGCCGCACCATGCCGGTCTCGATATCGACTTCGGCCTCGACCGCGTGGCTGCCGTTGCAATAGGTCAGCGCGGCGGGCTCGAAATGCTCGGTCGCGGCGAGTCCGGGCGGCAATCCGGTCGCCATCGCGTAACCCGGCATGCCGGCGAGCGCACGGGCGATCTCGCCGAGGGAGACCGACAGGTCGGGCACACCCTTTACCTGCACCCTGCCGAGGCGGATTTCGAGGTCTTGCTTGGCGGCTTCCAGGATGTGCGCGGCCGCGTCGAGCGCTTTCTCGCGCACGGTTTCGGCGGCGCGGCTGACCGAGCTTCCGGCGTTGACCGCCTGGCGGCTGGCGAAAGCACCGAGGCCGAGCGGCGCCGCGCTGGTATCTCCGGCGGTCACCGTGATGTCCGCGATGTCCACGCCGAGCGTGCCCGCGCAAATCTGTGCGAGGCTGGTCTCGATGCCCTGGCCCTGGCCGGCGGCGCCGGTCTGGATCACGATCTTGCCGGACGGGCCCACCCGCACCGTCGCCGATTCGAAGGGGCCGCGGCCGGTGCCCTCGACATAATTGGCGAGCCCCAGTCCGATATAGCGCCCCTCGGCCAGCGCCGCCGCCTGGCGGTCGCGAAAACTCTCACAGCCCGCTGCTTCCAGGAGCATGGCCTGGCAGGCGGGGTAGTCGCCGCTGTCATAGGTAATAACGCCGCCGTCGCGGGATTTGACCGGGGTCGCGTAGGGCATCTCGTCCGGGCCGATCATGTTGCGCCGGCGGATTTCGTCCCGTTCCAGCCCGAGCGCCTGCGCGCCCCGGTCAAGCAGGCGCTCCATCACGAAGGTGGCCTGCGGCCGTCCCGCGCCGCGCGTCGGCGTCGAGGGAATCAGATTGGTCAGCGCCGAAGTCACCGTAAGCTCGCAACTCGGCAGTACATAGGGGCCGAGCAGATTGGTGGCCGAATTCTGCGCGACGACGATGCCGTAGGGCGTGTAGGCGCCGTGGTCGTGCACCATCTCGCCCCGAATGGCGAGCAGCGTGCCGTCCCGGGTAAACGCAGCCTCGACCTGCCAGTATTGATCGCGATCCTGCGTCGTCGTGGTGAAATGTTCGCGCCGGTCCTCGATCCATTTGACCGGCCGGCGCAGCAGCTTGGCGGCCAGCGGGACGACGATTTCTTCTTGATAGAAGACGAATTTCGGACCGAACCCGCCGCCGACCGCTGGCGGCGCTATGCG
>JAOTYV010000233.1 GCA_029861675.1 Alphaproteobacteria bacterium | reverse complement strand
CAAGGAAGCTGACGGCGATGGTGCTGCTGAAGAAGATATCCAAGGACCCGCTGGAAATGATCATCGCCTTGCGCAATTCGTTCTCAAACAGGGGTCCCAGGATGAAGGCGATGGCAAAAGGGGCGGCCGGTATTTTCTGAATTCGTAAAAGGAACCCTAGAAACCCGACGGCGTACATGGACATGACGTCAACCATAGTCCCGCGCACGGCATAGGTGCCGTAAGTGGCGAGAATTAGCACCACGGGAAACAGGATTTGCGTCGGCATGCGCACCACCCATTTGGCTATGCGGACGACGCCGGTGCCGACGATCAACATAAAGATCAACGCCACAAACAAAAGCAGGAACACGCTGTAAATGAAGTCCGGCGCAGATTCGAACAGCATGGGCCCTGGATTGAGGCCGTGAATGACCAGCGCACCCATCAGCACGGCCGTCGTCGTGTCGCCGGGAATGCCGAGACTCATCATCGGTACCAGGGCCGGGCCGCAAACGGAATTATTGCCGGCTTCCGCACCGGCCACGCCCTCCAGGGAACCGTGGCCAAACTCTTCCGGCTTCTTGGAAAACCGCTGGGCGAGAAAGTACCCCAGGAAGGCTGCCGGGCTGCCGCCAAGGCCCGGCAAGGCACCCAGCAATGATCCGCCGGCCGTTGATCGCATATAGGTTGGCCAGTAGCTCAAAAACTGCCGGAAACCGATGCGCGGTCCCATATCACCGACGCTGACCGTATCGTGAGCCTTATAGGCTTCAACACCGCGCACGATAATTTCCGGAATTGTGAACAGCCCGACCAGCAAGGTCAGGATATGCATGCCGGCTTGAAAATCGTGGACCCCGAAGGTGAAGCGGCTGGAGCCATGAATGGGGTCTTGGCCGATCATGGCGATCAGGAAGCCAAAGGTAGCGGCGATCAAGCCCTTCAACAGCGATTCCCCGGAGACGCCGGCAATGATGGTGATGGAAAAGACGATCACCGCGAAAACCTCGGCGGCCCCGAATTCCAAAGCGAAGGTCGCGACGATGGGAAAGATCACCAACGCCACCACGGTCGACACAATGCCGGCCGTGAACGACGCATAAAGCGCCATCTCCAAGGCTTGGCGGGCTTTGCCCTGGCGGGCCAGCGGATAGCCGTCGAGGACAGTCGCGGCGGCGTTCGGTGTGCCTGGCGTGGCGATCATGATGGCCGTTACCGAGCCGCCATAAATGGCCGTCACATAAATCCCCAGTAACAGCGCGATGGCCGATTGCGGGTCCATGAAAAAGGTCACCGGCAAGGCGATGACCACGGCCATGATGCCGGTCAGGCCCGGCGTGACCCCAACGAACATGCCCCAGACGACGCCGGTGAAACACCACGCCAGGACTTTCCAACTCATGATCAACGAGAAACTTCGGAGAAGGATGTCGAAATCAACCATATCGCTTCCCCTACGCCAGCCAATCCGCGAGCGGGCGGGACGCTTCCAGCCATTCCATGATGCCGAGCCAGGTGGTCGGAAACAGGATGTGGGCGATCTTGACGAAGAAGTACCAAAGCAAAAGCGGCAGGATGATGGCGATGCCGGCGATGAGGGCAGGCCGACGCTCGCCGAAATAGAAAACCGTCGCGGCCACGGCAAGGGCTGAGCCCAAAGTCATGCCGACCACGTGAATGGCGACAATATAGCCGATACAGATCAGTGCCGTGCCGCCGGCCAGCGCCCAATCCAATGCCTGTACCCGGCCTTCAGGGACTTCGCGCCGATAGACAATGAGACTTTGGATCAGATATAGGGTGCTGAACACGGCCAGAAGAACGAACATCACGTTCGGCAGAAAGGCCGGCGAATTGGCCGTTCCGGCAAACTGCGCCGGCACATAGACCGCCATGGGCACCACTACGAAATATCCACCCAGACCGGCCATGAGGCACAACGCGGCCGCAATGACATCACCGCGCCGGGTCGGGGTTTCGAGATCAATGGGGGCCGGTGAGACCGGCGGGTCCGTGGTTACGCTATCGCTTGACACGGATTTATGGCTCCCTACGCGATTACGTGCGGCCTTCTTCGGGTCCTTGAAATCATTATGGGTGAAATTGCCATATAGGAAAAATATATATTTTCTATGAATTGTGATGGATTTTACGATGCTAGGCGCTTTGATCGGAAGTTTCCCCAACCCATATCGAAAGCGGCGAGGTCGACGGCGGCCCATTGCGGCCATCCGAACTTGCCGCTACCGGAATATTTTCGCCAGTGTGCAAATCGATCATCGAGCCGTGTATCGCACGGCCGCCCGATCGGCTCGGCGACGCATTTTGGACAAGTTCAACGTATCGGCCTCGGCTCCCGATCATAACAATCGCCGCGCCGCCATTGCCTGGAGACCACGCCGGATCCTTTGCCAAGGTCGCGATGAGGTTACGTACAACCTGAAACGCCGGCCGCGGGTTGTAGAACCGATCGACGACGCCGTGCCGCCGGTAGTAGCCGCGATCAACATCGGCAAAGGTGTCGGCATAAACATGGATATCGTCAAACGCGCAAGCCGCTGCAACGGCCTCGGCGAGACGTGTCGCGACCCAGTCATCGTCGGTCTGCTGTAAACCCGGCGCGCCCTTGGTCATGCGGATGTGCAATGAGGCTTTCAGATCGTGCTCGCGGCAGGCATCAAGGGCGGACTGCGCCGCTTGCCAGGGCGACGTCGCGCCCTCGATACGAAATACCAAGCCGTCGACATCCGTGAGGCCGGCCATTTGGCCGATCTGTTCCTCATCGTCGGGTGAAAAGCCGTGGACGATCATATGATGGTAGATACCACCACCGCTTTCCTGGTCTTCCTTGGTGCGAAGCCGGGAAAGATAGAGCGACACCCCGGCCGCTTTCACCGTCGCGCGAACCGCGTCAACGACGGCGGGCAGGTCTTCCGTGGTATGGCAGATCTCCCAGATATCAACCAGCCCCTCGGCATCGCGCACGGCGTCCAGCAGGCGATCATCGGGAATGCCGAAGGAAAACAATGTGAATCGCAAACCAAGGCAGGCACATTCATCAAGCCGGGCACGATGTTCCGGATTCAGCAGGTCGCTGAGCGGAATGCGCACCCGCCGGACCCCAGTTTCAACCAGCGCCATCAGGGCGTAGTCGTTGCGGGTCCGCTTGCGGTCAAACTCATCCAATGAGCCGGACGGCGGAATTTCGACCACTTCAAGCCAGTTTTGACGCATATCGAAGCCGAACCGGGAATGCGGGTTTTGCAGCGGATGAACCGGCGTGACGCGGTCGGCCGGCGGGGTGTCCGGGCTTTGCGGCTCGGCGAGGGCGCCGTAGGTTCTCACCCATCGGCAGATATGGCCGTGTTCGTGGACATGCACCAGGAAGTACCCGAGTTTGGCAAGATCGCTGCGCCCGCCCTCTGTGCCCGGCAACGGCGCGGCGCGGTACATTTCGGCATAGTCCTGGCGGACGAAGGCCGTCGACGGCAGGGCATAGCAGTTGGTGACGCCGAACCTGTTGAACCAGAAATTATGGACATGACCTGAGAACTGCGCGTCCGCGCCATGGCGGGCCAACAACCCCAGCAGCCATGAGCGGCCCGGCTCGGCAATGTTGTCGAAGTGCTCATCCTCATCAGGCGCCGTCAAATATAGAGGATAATGGGTGTGGACGAAGATGCGCAGACCTTGTGCGGCGGCGTCCGCCATCTCCGTTTCCAACCAGACCTTCTGTTCGGCCTCGGCGGTCAGCCCGGAGTTGAGGATTTGCGTATCGACCATGAAGAACCGGCAGCCTTGATGATCGAAGGCTTGATAGTTGACGCCGAAATTCTTCGTCCAGAGTTTGATGTAGTCATCGCAGGCGACACCGCCAAGCCCCCAGTTAATGGGCTTGTCGCCGATATCATGATTGCCCGGTACCAGGTGAAGCGGATGGCGCAGTTTGGCAACCTGTTCACGAAAACACTCCGCCGCCATTTCATAGAGGTCCGGGACCGCCGGCACGGGATGCACAATGTCACCCAAGTGAATGACGAAGGCCAGTGGGCGGCGATTCAAGTCGCGCACCACATGCCGCAGGCGACCATTGGCGCCCTTGTTGATCTCGAATTCGGAATTGCACTGCGTTTCGCCGAAATTTACATGCGTATCGGTCACTACGGCGTAGGTGAAAAGGCACGCACCCAGCGTATCTTGCATCGGCAATTCTCCTGATGATCCCGTGCCGTCTGATCGATCATCGATCCAGAGGCGTCTCACGTCGTTATTAACCGCATTATCGGAGAAAATTTAATATAGGGAAAATATTTATTATCTATCAGTTACATAGGGATTTACGATGAAATATACGCAAGTGCGGTCCTTTCACGCCGTCGCCAAGGCCGGTAGTTTTACTGCGCCGGGCGGGAATTGAACGTCTCCCAACCGACCGTCACCGAACGGGGGCGCGAATTGGAAGCAACTTATGGGGTCGAGCTGTTCAACCGGGCGCCATCGCTTGAATGGTGGGCCGCGATGATGCACTTGTGCAAGTCCTCTTTCGATGTCTCACTGTTGATCGGGATTTCCAAGAGTTGCTTCGCCATATCCCCCTCATTTCAGGTTTCAACGGTAAGCCCCGGCCAGCACAATCCCAGCCGGGACAAATGGGTCCATGTGTTCGGGTTTCAGGCGCGCGGTGTTTGATCGGCCAGCGCGCCTGCTAATTTTCCCCCCGGCGCGTAAGCGACAGGAACCCCGCATGATAAGTGTCTCGCTGTTCCTTACTGCCCTCGGCGGCGCAGTCATTGCGGGCGGTGTGGCGCTGTTCGTCGGCTACCTAGTCGGCATCCGCCGCGGGACGCGCAGCGCCAATCTGGAATACGGTGCCATGCCGGCAGTGCCGGTCGCGCTCGGACTATGGCTGGTCGACTTGGGTGTCGGCTGGCCCGGTTGGCCCGGGCCGGCCTATTTTCTGGGTGCGATCGGTCTCGCCGTCCTGTTCTCCATCGCCATTGTCTGGTGGGGACGCATGAATGTCCGCTAATGAGGGAAGAGCGGAAGTCGATCAGGAGCGCCGGAAGGCCGCTTCTTAGCCATTTGCGGCCACGGGCGATTCCGCCAATCAGCACAATATTCTCATCCAAGCGGTACGGAACGGAACGCTCTTGGTCCAATCTTTAGGTATCGCGGCGTTGCGCTGGTATCATGGCTCATTGGCACGCTTCTCCGACCTAAAATCAGCCGGATCGGCGAACCGCGTTATGCTCGGACCTGAGCGCAACCGGCGCCTGTCGTCTCCGGTAGAGCGGTCACACCTGACGGATACCTGCAATGGTTGGGACAATGCCACCATCGCGATATGTTAAATTCATTGTAGTGCACGAAATCATTTTCCGATTAGGGGGAAAGCGATCGTCTATCGATGACAGACCAAACTGAGAGCGAGGTGATCGAGGTCGGCGACCTCGATCCCGCGCAATGGAATGACTATGCGATCGAACAGGGGTGGAGCGACGGCTTGCCGCTGATCATGCCGACCGAGAGTGTGGTCGAGCAATTTGTCGAGACCTGCCGTGGCGATAATGAGCCATTCCCGCCCATGTCGCCGCGCCGGGTTATTCCGACGATTCGCGTTATCGCGGCGAATGCGGTTATGGCGGGGTGCCGGGCCGAGTATCTTCCCGTCATCGTGGCGGCCGTGCGTGCTGTCCTTCAACCGGACTTCAATCTGCATGGAATACTGGCGACCACGCATTCCTGCGGGCCGATGATGATTGTCAGCGGGCCGCTGCGCAAAACTCTGGATATCAATTGCGGCAGCAACTGTTTCGGTCAGGGGGCACGGGCGAATGCAACAATCGGACGCGCCCTCCAATTGACGCTGTTGAATATTGGCGGCGCGACACCGGGCGAGATGGACCGGGCGACGCAAGGATCGCCGGCAAAATATTCCTTCTGTTTCGGCGAGAACGAGGAAGACAGCCCATGGGAACCCTATCACGTGCGCCGGGGGTTCGAGGCTACGGACAGTGTCGTAACGACGCTTGCCTGCGAACCTCCGCACAACATCAATGATCACGCCAGTACCACCGGTGAAGGTATTTTGAAGTCGCTTGCAGGAACAATTTCGCAGACCGGCGTCAATGTTATCCGCGGATCGTGTCCGTATGTGATCGCTCTTGGGCCAGAGCATGCGCAGACGATATATCGGGATGGCTGGTCAATCCCGGACATCCAGCAGAAGCTGTATGAAGATTCCAAGATACACTATTCGCGCGTGGGATCCGAGCAGGTGAGTTATGCGGGGGAACGGGGAAACAAGCTCGTGAACGATCATCTTTATCTGACCGAGTCACCGGAGAGGATTCAGGTTCTCGTCGCGGGCGGTCCCGGCAAGCATTCGGCCTTTATTCCGACTTTCAGCACTACCCAGGAATGTTCCGTCCGGGTATCGAATATTTGATCCTGCGCCACGATCGGCGCTTGAATCTTGCGCGCTAGGTGACGCGTTGCCGCTCGTTCCTCCGACACTTAATCGATTGAACGCGATGCTGACGAGACGAGGACTCTTGGCAATCCTTCAAGCATGCAATGCCGCTGGTGGGAGAACTGACCCCGGGAGGAGCTTTTCTGTGTCCGCGCTGTGTCCGGATTTACCCTGCCGGAGAAACACGAATTGACTAACGCGGCAGCGCTAAAACCGCTGCGCCTGTTCTTGTCATGACGTCGTCGCCTTACGGTCCAAAAGCATATGTGCAGGGAATGAATTGACAATCTTATCGGCACGGGGGCGTTCCTGTAACGAGGGTAGGTCCATCGACCCCAAACCCGCATCGCCTTGACCGGCCGCAGACGCCATGCTCGGATGCCAATGCGGCTGGGCGTTGAGTGGCACATGATCCACCGCCGGTCGGTGCGCCAATGGCTGGTGCAATTGGCAACGGAGTTGCGCCATGGCTGAATCCCTCTGCGTCGTGCTCGGCGATCGCCGCTATCGCGTCGAACGCGGCTGGGGTGAATTGCCGGATGGCGTTCGTCCCTCCGCGATCAGCACCATCGCCGTCGATTCACAAGGCCGGGTCTACGCTTATCGACGCGGTTCGCCGCCGGTTGTGGTGTTCGACGACACCGGAGGCTTCGTCGCCGCGTGGGGCGGCGATCGCATCGTCGATGCGCACGGCATCTTCGTCACCAAAGACGATCGGGTATTCCTGGTCGATCGAGATGCCCACGAGATTATCGAATGCACCACGAGCGGTGCCGTCGTACGGGTATTGGGCCAGCGTCACGTGCCGCGCTTCGGGGCGCCGTTCAACCATCCGACCGACGTCGCGGTCGCTGCTGACGGTGAAATCTATGTCACTGACGGCTACGGCAACACGCTGGTCCACCGCTTCGGCGCCGACGGGGAATTGATGCAAAGCTGGGGCGAGCCCGGGGACGCGCCTGGCGCGTTTTGGGTGCCACACGCCGTATGGATCGACGGGCAGGACCGGGTGCTCGTTGCCGATCGGGACAACGACCGCATCCAGGTCTTCGATCGCGACGGTACCTTTCTGACCGCATGGGGTGGCTTCTTCCACCCAATGGATCTGTTCGTCGATGACCGCGGCCTGATCGTCGTCTCGGATCAGACACCCAGCCTGTGCCTCTTGTCGCCCTCGGGTGAGTTGATCGGCCGGTGCAAGCCGATGTCGAATGGCGCCCACGGTATTTGTGGCAATGCTGACGGTGATCTGTTTTTGGCCGAAATGGACCCGCCGCGACTCACCAAACTAACGGTGATCGACTGAAAATCATCCAATGAATTCTCTCGAAAATCCGCCTTCGACTAAAATCCTAAAGCTTGCCCATCACTCCTCGGATCTGCCGCCCCTTCGATAAGGCCGTTGGGATGATGGACCAGTGCCGGCATG
>JAOTYV010000019.1 GCA_029861675.1 Alphaproteobacteria bacterium | reverse complement strand
CATCCGGGCGATGTGGAGGTGCTGTTGGAAAGGCACCCGGATATCGTGCAGGCCGCGGTGCTGCCGTTCGATGACGACAGCAAGGGGCAGCTTCCCTATGCCTTCGTCGTGCCGCGCGAGGGCGCCCGTGTCGAGGTCGACGCAGTCAAGAAATTCACCCTGGAAAACGGGCCCGCCTATGCCCATCCGCGGCAGGTATTCTTTTTGCCGGAAATTCCATTGAGCGGCACAAACAAGATCGATCGCGCGGCGTTGCGGCGCCTTGCGGCGGAACAGATGAAAGAAGCAGGGGACTGAGACTATGCCCGAGAACAAAATGAACAGGGATGAACTCCAGGAGCGCCTCCTGCAATCGCCGTTTCATCAGTGGCTGGCGCTGGACGTCACCGAGGTCAACGAGGAAGAAATCGTGATCCGCGTGCCGTGGCGCAGCGAATTCGTCGTTAACGTAAAAGTCGGTTACATGCACGGCGGCATTCTCGCGACGATCATCGACGTGGCCGGCGATTACGCCGTTGCGGCCAAGCTGGGCCGGCCGTTCCCCACCGTGGACATGCGGGTGGACTATCACCGCGCCGCGCTCGAAGGCGATATCTTCGCGCATGCGCGCATCGTCAAGCTTGGCCGGTTGTTCGCCGTTGCCGAGGCATCGGTTCTCGACGCCGACAACAATTTGCTGGCCAGCGGCCGCGGGGTCTATGCGGTCGCCGCGCCAAAATAGCGATGTTGGCAGATGCGAGACTTTCCGAGTACGCTTTGCGGCATAACCATGGCGTGGCCTCGTGCATGCGTCCTATCCCGGAGCTAAAGAATGACAAACTCGCCGGGCGCGGCGTCTGAAAGAAACCTCAAGGATTTCGTTCGGGTCTACGACAACGTGCTCGATCCGGATTTTTGCGATCACATTGTTGCAAAATTCGAGCAAGATTCCGCGTACCACACGGGTCCCGGCGGCGTTCCGCCCGACCGTGCGCATGAGGATTCGATATCCCACTGGACCGAACTCAACATCCAGGAATTGGATCATTGGTATGATGTGCTGGTTCGGCTCAAGGATATTACGATCGAGAATTCCGAGCGCTATTCATTAGATTGCAAGGTCTGGTTCCCGACGCAGGCGCGTCTCGAGAATTATCGTATCAAACGGTATATGCCTGCCGCGGGCGACCGGTTTCACCCGCATGTGGATATCGACTGCCTCGCTCATATCAAGCGCTTTCTCGTCATGTTCTGGTATCTGACCGATGTGGACGAAGGCGGCGAAACGTTTTTTCCGGATTTGAACATGGGGGTGAAGCCGGCAAAGGGCAGAATGCTGCTGTTTCCGCCGTACTGGATGTTTCCCCATGAGGGTCGGCCGCCGGTTTCCGGCACAAAGTTTATTCTCGGGACGTACCTGAACTTCGCTGAATGAGGCCGGCGCTCTAATCCGCCGCCTCGGTCACCATGGTCTCCCGCCCTGCCGTTGACAGGTTGGTCGCCGCCGTCGAAGAATGGCGGCCTTCCGACCGGTCCGACCAGCAGCGAGGAATATGCCATGGATGACAGCAGCCCAATCGACAACCCAACAGCGCTCAACGGAATCAAGGTTCTGGATCTCACCCAATTCGAGGCCGGGCCGTCCTGCACGGAGGCGCTCGCTTGGCTGGGCGCGGATGTGGTCAAGGTGGAGGAACCGAAACGCGGCGAGCCCGGACGCTGGGGTTTCACCAACCAGCCGGGGGCGGACGCGCATTATTTCATCTTCTACAACCTCAACAAACGCAGCATCACCTGCAATCTCAAATCCGATGAGGGCAAGGAGTTGCTGGCGCGGATGATCGAACAGGTCGACGTGGTCATCGAGAACATGGCGCCCGGCACCTTCGCCCGGCTCGGATTCGATTACGACCGGCTGCGCGAGATCAACCCGCGCGTCATTTTCGCCCAGATCAAGGGCTTCTCTCCCGACAGCCCGCACGCCAACTATCTGGCGTTCGACATGATCGCCCAGGCGACCGGCGGGACGATGGCGGTAAACGGCCCGGCCGGCGGACCGCCGGTCAAGCCCGGCGCGACGATCGGCGACACCGGAACCGGCATGCTGTGCGCGATGGGCATCATCGCGGCGCTGTTCCAGCGCACGACCACCGGGCGCGGCCAGCATATTCAAATCGCCATGCGCGACGCGATGCTGAACTATTGCCGCACGCCGATGAGCCGGCAGGCGGCCCGCGACGAAGGTGTGCTGCCACGCGCGGGCAATACCATTCTCGGGTCGTCGCCCGGCGGTCTCTACCCGTGCAAACCGGGGGGCGCGGACGACTATTGCTACATTTTCGCCTCGCGCGGCAATGAAGAGCATTGGCGCCGGCTGACGCGCGTCATCGGCCGCGAGGACCTGCTGGACGATGCCCGGCTGCAGGATGGCGAGTCGCGCTACGAACACCGCGATGTCGTGGATGAAGCGATTACCGGGTGGACGTCGCAGCATACCAAAGACGAGGTCATGCAAAAGGTCGCGGGTGCGAACGTGCCCTGCGGCGCCGTGTTCAACACGCTCGAACTGTTGAACGACCCCGACCTGCATGCCCGCGGCATGATGAACAAGATCGAGCACCCGGTGCGCGGCGAGGTCACCGTAACTGGCTGGCCGCTCAAGATGTCCGACAGCGTCGTCCCGGTGCAATCGTCGCCGCTGCACGGCGCCGACAACGAAGCGATCTACGGCGATTGGCTCGGCTATTCGCCCGACGAGGTCAAGGACATGCGGGAGCGGGAGGTTATTTGAAGGGGTTGAGCGGCGCGCAGCCGCGCTACGACACGATCCGGGCGCGGCTGCTGACGATCTCCTACCCCGTGTGCCAACCGAACTGTTGCGGTTTGCGGCCGGCTTCGGGATGCAGGCGGACATTGACCAGCGCCGGGCCGTCGAAGGCCATGGCCTCGTCGAGCGCGCCGCGTAGTTTCTTCGGGTCCTCCACGTAGAAGCCCTTGCCGCCGAACGCCTCCATCATCTTCTCGTAGCCCGAGCCGATGGTCAGCACGCGGGGCGGTAGCGGTGCGTCCTTGGGGAATTCCGCGATGCCGCTGCCGATGCCGCCATTGCTCAGCACCACGATCTTGATGGGCAGTTGGAGCCGGCATGCGGTTTCGATTTCCATGCCGGAAAACCCGATCGCCGAGTCGCCGGACACCGAGACGATCGGACGTTCGGGATGGACGACCGCGGCGGCGATGGCGAACCCCATGCCGATGCCCATGGTGCCGTAACTACCGGCGTCCAACCGGAGCCGAGGCGCCGCGTTGGGAAGCTGGGTGCGGCCGATATCCATGGTGTTGGCGCCCTCGCCGACGATGACCGCGTTCTCAGGCATCCATTCGCGGATATCCTTCAGGGCGCGATAGTAATTCGTCGGGTTGGAATCGTCGTCGATCATCGGCTGGATCGCGGCGGCATTCGCGGCCGCCTTCTCGGCGATCCCTTTATGCCAATCGGTGTCCGCCGGATAGAACCATTGACGATTTTCGAGCGACTTGTTGAGCTGGCCGACGATCGCTTTTCCGTCGCCGAGCAGGGCCACTTCCGTCGGCACGTTGTTGCCGATCGCTTCCGGCGAGACGTCCAGCTGAATGACGCGAACGTCCTTGTTGAATCGCGGCGGCTTGCCGAAATGCATGATCCAATTGAGCCGCGCGCCCATCAGGAAGATGACGTCGGCTTCCCTCAGCGCATGGCTGCGCGCCGCCCCGACGGACAGCGGATGATTGTCGTCGAGGACGCCTTTGCCCAAGGGTGAGGCGAGGAAAGGAAGCTGGGTGCGCTCGATGAAGGCGCGGACCTCATTCTCGGCGCGCGACCAGCCCATGCCCTTGCCGACGATAACGAGGGGCCGCTCCGCCGATTCAAGCGCGTCCAACGCCGCTTCGACATCGTCCGGCATCGCCTGGGTCCGCGGCGGCTCCGGAATCGTCGCCGCTGCCTGGACTTCTGAGTCGTCCACTTCGCCTTGGATGATGTCGTCGGGCATATCCAGATAGACGCCGCCCGGGCGTCCGTAGATCGCGTTGCGGACCGCGAGTTCGACATAGAATGGAATGCGGTGGACATGTTCGACCGCGTGGGCGAACTTGCAGAACGGCGAGGCGATCTGAACCTGGCGCTCCTCCTGGAAGGCGCCCATGCCGTTTTGGTAGGTCGCCGAGGCGCCGCCGATCAAGATCATCGGCCAAAAATTCTGCTGCGCATTGGCGAGCCCGGCGAGGGCGTGCACGACGCCGGGGCCCGATACGGTGAGACATGCGCCCGGACGTCCGGTGAGATAACCCGCGGCCTGCGCCGCGTAGGACGCGGACTGTTCGTTGCGCATGCCGATATAGGTAATCCCGGCCTTTTGCGCCGCGGCGGCGATTGGTTGTACGGGGAAACCCACGATCCCGAACATGTAGTCCACGCCTTGCTGCTTCAAACTCCTCGCCATCAAGGTGGCGCCGCTAACCTTACCCATCGTCATCGCCCTCCCATGTTTGCTATGTGATTCGTCGTCCCTGTCTGGTCGTCCCTGTCTAACGGACCGCGGTCGCCGATGATCGCCTGTTATGAAGCATCGGCAAACCGTATTCGGTTTTATTCGCCCCGATCCTTCTGCTCGCTCCAATCCGAGAACCGGCGAATCCGGGGCATGGTCGACTTCGTTCTCCTAATCCGCCGCCTCGGTCGCGACGAAGGGCTGCGGCTTGTTGATCTCCGACAGCGGCATGCCGAATTCCTTCTCGATGCCGGGGATGACGTATTTCGCCCAGCGTTCCATGTTGGCGATGGCTTCCTTGCCGGACAGGTCGCCGACCTGGAAATAAAAGGTGATATGGCTTGGCCGAATTTCCCGGAGCACCGTCACCAGGCGTTCGGTCACGCTCTCGACATCGCCGCACAGGATCTGGTCCGCGACGTCCTCCAGGGATTGTTCGTTGTCGAACGGCTTTTCCTCGACCCAGTAGTCGTCTACCACGCTCTCCCGTCGGGCTCGCAGGCTGAACGATATCCGACGCTGGAACCGGGCGTTGTCCATGTAGCGCCCGACTTCTTTCTTGTCGTCGCTGACGAAACCGAAACTGAGCATGCCGACGGGGATGTTGGTCGGGTCGACGCCTTCTTCGCGAAAACACTTATCGACGTTGTCGCGCAGCGGCTTGATTTCATCCAGGCTGCAGAAGCGGGTCGAGAAGAACGGCGTATAGCCTTTTCGCGCGGCGCGGCGGACGCTGACCGGATCGTTTGTCGCCAGCCAGATCGGCGGATACGGCTGCTGCACGGGCCGCACGTTGATCGCCGTTTGCGGTTGTTGGTAATGCTCGCCGTCATAACTGAAGTGCGGCTGACCGAGGCCGAGTTCGATCATGTCGAGCATCTCGTACATCAATTCCTTGTTGTGTTCGAGATCGGCATGAAAGCGGTCGAATTCATAGGCCTGATAGCCGCTACCGACACCAAGGTCGAGGCGGCCGTCGCACAGCGTGTCGGCCAGGGCGATCTCGCCCAGCAGGCGCGCCGGTTTGTAGAGCGGCGGCACCACGACCGCGGTGCCCAGCCGTATCTTCTTCGTCACGCCTGCGGCATAGCCGCACATCATCAACGGCGCCGGACACAGGCTGTAATTGGAAAAGTGATGCTCGGCGAACCAGACGCGGCCGAATCCCAATTCCTCGGCGGCGATTGTCTGGTCGATCGCATCCCGGACGACTTCCCGTGAAGTCTTTGTCCGGTCGCGTTGTTGCATCAAATTGAAAAGCCCGAAATCCATGCCGGCGCGCTCCCGTGAATGATATTCTCTGAAGAAGAGTAAACCATTGCCGGCAGGCGGCGCCAGCACAGGGCGGATACGAGCGCCCTCAGTAGGGCCGGTCGCCCTCGATCGTCGTTCGGTGCATATGGCGGTCGAAGCCGGGTTTTGGCGGGTCGGCGATGTGCATCAGGCAGCGGTTATCCCAGAAGACCAAATCGTGCAGCCGCCATTTGTGACGATAGACGAATTCCGGCCGGGTGGCGTGTGCGTGCAGCTCGTCGAGCAGCGCCCGGCTTTCGTCCGCATCCATGCCGACGATATGATCGGTGTGACCGGGATTGACGTAGAGCGCCTTGCGCTCGGTTTCCGGGTGGATGCGGACCACGGGATGCGTTACCTCCGGTGTTTGATCCGCCTGATCTTCATTTAATTTAACGCGGCTATCGTCCGTGAACCGCTTGCGACTGATGATGAAGGCCGCCCGCAGGCCCTCGAGCCGGGCCTTCATGGTGTCGGAGAGCGCATCGTAGGCCTTGTACATATTGGCGAACAGCGTATCGCCGCCTTGGCCCTCCGGGGGAATTTCCAAGGCATAGAGCATCGATCCTTTGCTCGGGTACTGCGCATAGGACAGGTCCGAATGCCAGTAGCGGCCCGCATCGGCGAGGCCGACATTGTCGCCGGATTCGGTTTTCTTATTGGAAATCCGGATAATCTCCGGATGGCCGGGCAACAGGAACTGGTCGAAAACATGGGTGGTGAGCGGCCCGAAGCGGCGGCTGAAGGCGATGTGATGCTCCGGCGGCAGATCCTGGTCGCGCAGCACGATCACGCAATGGTCCAGCCACGCCCGGTGGATCTGCGCGAAGCTGTCGTCGTCCAAGGGGTTGGTGAGGTCCGCGCCGATTATTTCCGCACCGGCGGCATCCGATAGGGGCCGTAATTCCATTTTCCTAATTTTCCTCGCCGAGATGATCACGCCCTACTTTAGCAGGATATTGGTCACTTCCTTCAACTGCGTCCGGGCGCGCAACAGGTAGAAGCCCTGCACCGCCAAGTGGCTCGGTGCGAACAACCCGTCATTGGAGCCGTTGGAGATGATCAAAGGGTCCATGGTAGCGGCGGTGCGCAGACTGTCCATCATTTGCTGCCAGACATTCTCGACGTTCTTTTCGGCAATCACGCTGCCGAGATCGGCCTCCAGTTCGCGCAACACCATGTAATAGCCGTAGAGCCGTCCCTTGGTGGCGTAGAAGATATCGTCCGCCTTGGTGTCGAACCAACCGGCGTTCGAGCTTACCGCCTGAATGTCCAGCGCCGCCGATGCGCTGCCGAGGTCGGATCCAACGCGGTCGAGAAAGGCGATCAAATTGTCGGCCCGCCGGTCGAAGACCGCGCTACCGTCGTTGAGTCTCTCATTGTATCTCGCTAATGCTTTGCGCGCGCTGGTATATTGCTTTTCGGCGCTGGCGGTCGGCCAGAGCGATGTCGACGGTTCCCAGTGCCAAATGGTGCCATCGTATTTCAATAATCCCGACGCCTTGTCCAGATCCTCGTCGACCTGGCTGCTGCCGCGGGTGCGGCCGAGTACGTCGGTCATCTCGATGGCGAAACGCGAAAGGGCGTACATCAGCCCGACCTGGAAGTTGGGCATGTTGTCGAGCATGGAAGAAGGAAACACGAATGGTTTGTTGGCGACCCATTTTGTCTGTTCCGTCTCGCGCTCGATCAAGGCAACCGTCAACGCGACGGCCCGGCTACCCTTGGCGAGTTGCAATTCCTTCGGCGCGGCGAAGGTCACGTCGTCGTTGATCTTGTGGGCGAGCAGCATACCGACCGGGTAATAGAACAGCATCACAACAATAATCACGACGATACCGACGGTGATGCCGCGACGCGGCCTGTTGGCTGACTCCGCCGCCGGTGCGCCGACGGAACTGTACCGCCGCAGGCTCGGGAGTCTGTCGCGCAGGGATTTCAGTAGTTCATTCATCGTGTTACGCCGCGGTAGTTGAGCGGGGCTAAGGCGAAGACCCCCGATATATGGGGATTTGCCCCCGTGTTTTGAACCGATTGGCCCTTAACTTTCTAACCGGCGGCGCAAGGGCTATTCCGCGGCGGCTATATCAGCCGATTCCGGCGCCTCGCAGGCTTCGCCAAGCGTCCGCAGATCGCCGATAGTCTCGAATTTCCCCAACATGTCGAACAGGCGGGCGATTTGATCCGCGGGCAGGACACGCGAGACGCAATCCTCGAATTTGACGCGCATCTCCTCCTCGGACATTGGGTTGGGGATGCCGCGGCCCATGATGTATTCGGTCTTTTCCGACAATGTCTCGTCGGTCTTGGTTTCGACGATGACTTCGGAACACCAGGGCTTGTCGGTCATGGTCGGGTGCGGACCGGCCGCGCTGATATTCAGCAGCGCCTGCGCTTGGGCATCCGCCCAGGCGTCGCCTTCGAAATGTTCCAGCAGGACCTTGCCGTGCATCAAGGCGCGGGCAACGCAGTATTGCACGCTGAACTTGGCTTCCAGGGCGCTGCGCACCTCCGGCCGGTTGGTGTGCGGCAGGCGCTGCGCATGGCTGTAAATCTGGATATGACGGACGTTTTCCGGCGTCAGCCCGTGTTTCGCCACGAGGTTGAGCATCATGGTGATTGCCATATGGGTGCTGCCGCAACACGGGAACTGCTTGATGCCGAGACCCGGGTCGGTGATGTCGAGCGGATCCGCCCAATTGGCGAAAATCTTGTCGGCGTCATAATTTCCCGGCCCGTTGAAGACCTCGAAGAATCCCTGTTTGTCTTCGAAGGCTTCCGCATTGGCGGAAAATCCGTCCTTGGCGAGGAGGGCGGCGAAGACCCCGTTGCGGGTGCTTTGACCCACATGCAGCGGTTTGGTCATGGTGCCGAAATTCGCCTTCACGCCCGAGGCAAGCGACACCGCGATGGCGAGCGCCCGCGTGGTCTGCTCCTCGTCGAGTCCGAGCAGCCGGGCGGATGCGGCGACGGCACCGAAAATCCCCAAGGTCGCCGTCGGATGCCAGCCTTTTTCATAGTGCACGAAGTTGACGCCGCGGGCGATGCGGGTCTCGGTCTCATAACCGGCCACATAGGCGGTCAGCGCGTCTCGGCCGCTGGTTCCCAGCATTTCGCCGAGGGCGATGATCGGGGGCACCAACTCGGCCGATGGGTGCCCGCCCATGGTCGGGCTGACATCGTCGAAATCCAGCGCATGCGATGCGGTTCCGTTGATCAGCACCGCGTCGAGAATGGCGGTTCTGCGCGCGCTGCCGAAAATCAGGCAGGGACCGTCCTGATCCGCGATGCCGGGAAGGCCGAGCGGGATCTTCGTTGTCGGCTCGCAGGCGCCGGCGAAGGTGACGCCGACGGTGTCGGTGATCGCCTGTTTTGCCCAGAAAAGCGCCTCGTCCGGAAGATCTTCGTACGTAAAGGCCAGAATGCGCTTGGCGAGTTCTTGGGCGATGGACATGGGTGACTCCTCATTGGACGGGACCGGGCAAGTGGGCATCCCCATTTTAGACGTTAATGACGGACGCTGGCCAGCCAGGGCGGCATCGACCGGTCCGCGGCAATGCATTACCATGGTTCAAATACGGCATTTCCCGGCCGCCGTCCTGGGCGGAGGCGTGCCAAGAGGAGAGCGAAAATGGATCAGTTGGACCGCGTGCGGGCCGAATTCACGCGCCAGGCCGAAACCTTTGCGGCGTCGGCGGCGATTACCGACGATCGGCTGACCGAACGGTTCCAGGACGCCATCGGCGCCGCGGGCGATGGCAAGATCCTTGATGTCGCGTGTGGGCCGGGCATCGTAACGGCCGCGCTGGCCGGGCGGGCGGAACAGGTGACCGCATTCGACGCGACGCCCGAAATGCTCAAGAAGGCGCGGCAACGATGCGCCGACGCCGGTCTCGACAATGTGCAATTCGAACAGGGCAACGCGGAGACGCTGCCATTCGATAAGCAGACGTTCGATGGGGTCGTGACCCGGCTGGCCATTCACCATTTTGCGGACCCGGCGCGCGTCCTGGGCGAGATGTTTCGCGTGCTGCGGCCTGGCGGCCTCGCGGTTATTGCCGATGTGGTCGTGTCGGAAGAACCCGAAGAGGCGGCGCTGCAGAACGCCATCGAAATCATCCGCGACCCGTCCCATGTGCGGATGCTGCCGGCGACCGAACTGGATTCTGTCATCGCCGGCGCGGGGTTTGAGATGCTGTCCCAGTCCACCTGGGATAAAACGCGGGAATTCGGGGAGTGGATGGGGATCGTCAACGATCCGCAACGGGTCGAGCCGCTGCGCACCGTGGCCGGCGCCCTGGCGAAAGCCGGGCTTCACGCCGGTATGGGCTTGTCGTTCCAGGACGGTGATATCGTTTTTTTCCATCGGTGGCGGCTGATCACGGCGCAAAGGCCGTAATTCCGCTGCTTGCGCGGTCCCAGGCCGGCGTGATTTATTTGGCTGGCCGTTCGCTGCCGGCAGTCCGGCGCCTTTCGGGAGGAAATGATGGCTATCGAAGTGGTGCCGATGCAGGCGGCGCTCGGCGCGGAAATTCGCGGCGTCGATCTCGGCGGAGCGCTATCGGACGAGCTTGTTGCCGAAATTCGCGAGGCATGGCTGGAACATCTTGTCTTGCTGTTTCGCGGCCAATCCCTTTCCGACGCGCAACTGCTGGAATTTACCGAGCGGCTGGGGGAAATCGAGTACCCGCCCAGCCGGCATCTGAACTACTCCAAGGGCTCGGGACAGAAGGCCGAGGTGCCGCCGGAGATCAACGTAATCTCGAACGTGAAGGAAAACGATAAGCCGATCGGCCAGCTCGGCGCGGGCGAGGCGGTCTGGCATAGCGACAGCGCCTTTTTCGATGTGCCGCCCGCCGCCAGTGTCCTCCATGCGCTCGAAATTCCGCCCGCCGGCGGCAATACCAGTTTTCTCAACATGTATGCCGCGCTCGACGCGCTGCCATCCGAATTGCGTGGCCGAATCACGGGCCGGCGCGTGAAACATGACCCGACCTATACGAGTACGGGCGACAAGCGGGACGATTTCGAGGCGGTCGACGATGTGCGTGACGCGCCGGGACCCTATCACCCGATCCTCCGCACCCATCCGGAGACGGGACGGTTGGCGCTATATTTGGGACGCCGGCTCAATAGCTATATCGAGGATTTTCCCGTTTCCGAGAGCGAGGAAATTCTCGACGCAATCTGGGCCCATACGACGAACCGGAAGTTCGTTTGGGAACATGTCTGGCGTGTCGGCGACGTCCTGATCTGGGACAATCGCTGCACCATGCACCGGCGGGATGCGTTCGACGATGGTGCGCGGCGTGTCATGCATCGCACTCAAATCAAGGGCGACACACCGGTCTAACGAAGGGAACTGACTCGGATGACACGTGCGCCGTCGCTCGAAATCTCCGACACCGATATCGACGCCTATGGGGAAGATGGCATCGTCTGTTTGCGCGGGTTGTTCGACGCCGAATGGGTTGACCATCTGCGCAATTGCGTCGAGCAATGCATCGCGTCGCCCGGCCCGCTGGCGAAGGACATTACCCGGCAGGGCGACGGGGTGTTCGTCAGCGATACATTCGTCCATGAGCATGTGCCGGGATTCGAGCATTTCATTTGGGAGTCGCCGGCAGCGGGGATCGTCGCCCAGGTATTGCGGTCGGCGAAGGTCAATCTGCTGTTCGATCAGATCCTGGTGAAGGAGCCGGGCAGCACCACGCGCACGATGTGGCATCATGACCACACCTATTGGCCGGTCGCGGGCGATCAGGTGTGTACGCTATGGATCGCGCTCGACCCGGTGACGGCGGAGAATGGGGCGGTGGAATATATTCGCGGTTCCCATAAATGGGGACAGCGGTTCAAGGCGCGGAGTTTCACCGGCGACGACCGTTACAAGGAAGATCTTCCCGAAATGCCGGACATCGACAGCATGCGGGACCAGCTCGATGTCTTGCAATTCGAGATGGCGCCGGGCGACTGCACGATTCACCATGGCCTTCTCGTGCATGGGGCACCCGGGAATGAAACCAGCGGCCGCCGCCGCGCCTATGTCGCGCGGTGGTGCGGCGACGATGTCACGTACAATCCGCGGCCGAATATTCAGCAGATGCTGCGCGATCCGGACATCGCGCCCGGCGGGCCATTGGACTGCGATCTGTTTCCGGTGGTCTGGCCGCGGCCGGCATAAATCAACGAAAGGGTTCGAAATCAATGAACGCATCGACGATGCGCGCCGTCATTTGCGATGACTGGTGCGCGTTCGAGGATCTGCAGTTGGGCACCGCGCCGGTGCCCGAGCTGCGTCCGGGCGGGGTGCGCATCGCCATCCGCTACGCCGGGGTCAGTTTCGCGACGACGCTCGTGGTCGCGGGAAAATATCAACGCCGCCCGCCATTGCCCTTCGTGCCCGGAACGGAAATCACCGGCGAGGTGATCGAATGCGCGCCCGGCGTAACGCGGTGCAAGCCCGGGGATTCGGTACTCGCGCCCATCGATTGGGGCGGCTATGCGGAACAGGTGGTGGCGAGCGAGCACAATGTGCACAAACTGCCCGACGGGTTGCCGCTCGACGCGGCGGTCGCGTTGTGCATTTCCTACCCCACATCCTATGGCGGTTTGATGTGGCGCGGCGGCCTGAAGGCCGGCGAAACCCTGCTGGTGCACGGCGCCGCCGGCGGCGTCGGGCTGGCGGCGGTGGAAATCGGTCTTGCGGCCGGGGCGCGGGTCATCGCCGTCGCCAGCAGCGAAGAGAAACGCGCGATCCTGGAGGCGCGCGGGGTCGATGCGGCAATCGGGCCCGACGGATTCCGCGAACAGGTCGAGGATTTGACCGATGGCGCCGGGCTGGACATGGTCTACGACCCGGTCGGCGGCGCTGTGACACGGCCGTCGCTCAGTTGCCTGCGGGTCGGCGGACGGCTGGTGACGATCGGCTTTGCGGGTGGCGATATTCCGAGCGTCCCGCTGAATCTTCTCCTGATCAAAAATATCAGCGTCATGGGATTCAATTGGGGGGAATATGTCGGCTGGGGGCCGACCGACCGGCGCGAAACTTTTTCCGAACCGGTGGCCGAGATGATGGCGGCGCTGACCGGATGGTGGCAGGCCGGGAAAATCAAGCCGACGGTCCACCGGCAGTTCGATCTTGCCGACTTCGCCGCGGCGATGGCCGAACTTCGCGAACGGCGGGCGATCGGTCGTGTGGTGCTCACGCCCTGACGGCGGAGCCCGCCGTTATTCCGCCGGCTTCAGGGGGCGCAATGTGGAAAGGGCGGGGCCGAGGATGAGGCAGAGCGGCAGGGTCAGCAGGACGACGCAGCCGATCACCGTCATCGTGGTGCCGATGCCGGCCCAGTCGGCAAGCGCGCCGTAGGCCAGGGGCGCGATCAATCCGCAGGTGGAGCCGAGCGTATACATCAATCCGAAGGCGCGCGAATGTTTGTCGTCGTCGATCAGGTCGCCGACCGATCCATATATTACCGACGACGTGCCATTCACGAAGACGCCGACGACCGGCAGCAGGAAGAACGCATAGAGCTGCGGTGCCGCCACGATCAGCAGGATACCGGCGCCCGTGGCGATTTCGGTAATGGCGATGCTGCGGGCAATGCCGACCCGTTCGGCGAGCATGCCGCAGGCGAGCTTGCCACACATACCCCCGAAGACGGTAACCAGGACGGCGGCGGCCGCCCATTCGGTCGGTACGCCTTTTTCGATCATCAGAAAGGCGACGAAGGTCAGGAAACCGTTGCGGGTTGAATTGTCGAGCGCCGCAATGATGCCGAGCGACACGAAGCCGGGTTTGTGGCGGATGCCCCACCCCTTATTTTCCGACGCGGCATGCGCCTCCTGCGCCGTCGGGCGCGCGCCCGATCCGGCCCGCAGCAGCAGCACGAACGCCGCGACCGCGGCGATCAACGCGAATACGCCATAACCGATCACGGGCGCCTGCCACGAGAAGCCGAAACCGGTCAGCAGAATGGTCAGGCCCATGAACAGGAATTTGCCGACATCGCCGCAGGAATTATAGGCGCCCAGTGCGGAGCGGCGTCCGACATCGGGATAGGCTGCGGTGATCAGTGAGGACGATAGGGGATGTTGAACCGCCGCGCCCAGGCCGGCGAGAAAGATGAAAACCAGCAGCGAGATGAACCCGGTCGAAAACCCCAAGCCGATGAAAGCGAGCCCGGCCACCGCGGTGCCAGCGGCCAGCAGGACGCGCTCGCCCATGCGCTCGGCAAACAGGCCGGCGGGAATTTGCATGCTCGCCATGGCGACCTTGTTGGCCGAGCGGATCAGGGCGACTTCCGCGTAGGACAGTCCGAACGCTTCGCGCAGCAGCGGCAGCAGCGCATACAGCATGTCCACCAAGCCGTCATGCAGGCCGTGGACGCCGCAGCAGGTGCCGAGTGTGAGCCGGGAGTTTCGTCGCGCCATGGAGCGCGCAGTTTATGTCATAAACGTATAAATAACAGTAGCAAGTGGAGGCCGCTTGATGCGGTTATCCGCCGTGATGATGCTTTTCTTCTGCGGATTTGGCGGTGGCGCTCTTCACGGTGACCTCGACGGTAATCGTGCCCGCCCGTTCGAAGGTTAGCGTCAGGGGAAATATTTCACCCTGTTTCAATGATCGGGTCATCCGCATCAGCATGATGTGAAGACCGCCGGGTTTGAGCATGGCGGTGCCGCCGGCGGGAATTGGAATGGCATCCACGGGGCGCATGCGCAGGATGTCACCGGTCATGCGATGGGTGTGGAGCGAGGCGTGTTCGGCGGCCGGTGTCGTGGCGCCGATCAGGCGATCACTCTCGTCGCCGGAATTTCTCAAACGCAAATACGCGACGCCGACGCGGCCCTTGCCGATGGTCGCGCGGGCCCAGGGCTGTTCGATGTGTATGTCCCCGGCCCGGAATTCCGCGTCGGCGGCTTCGAGAGGCGACGTCCCCGCGGCGGCTATGAAACCGATCGCAATGGCGCGGCAAAGATTGTGGCGAACGCTCCGAATCATCCTGGAATTCTCCGATCGACGCAGGACGGGCAATGGTAGCGGCGCAGGCGTCCGGCAGCACTGCGGCATGGTGTCGTCCCAAGCGCGCCCACGCATGCATCGTGCCTTGAAGGCGCGTTGCGGCCATGAAAACTGAAGAAAATTAATTTTTTGGACCATTCTTGACACGAATTTTGGGCACCTCCATATGCGATTCAAACCACCGGATTTTCGGTCCGGAAACCGCAAGCTTCGTCCAAACGAGGATCGTGATGATACAATTTGGGTTGAATAGTTCGGCCAAGCGAGACGTGGATTGGACCGTGCGACTGCGTCTTCCGGCGCTGGTGGTCGCTTGAACCCGTGAACGATAGTCAATGAATCACTGGAGACCGCACATGCTTATACCTCGGACTCACCCGTTCCAGGCGCTCTTCGATTTGCAGCGGTCGTTGGATTCCCGCCGCAGCAGCGATTGGCTTCAGGGATCGACCGCCGCGAGAGGCAGCTTTCCGCCGATCAACATATTTCAGCGAGGCGATGATTACGTAGCGATCGTGGAGCTTCCTGGCGTTGACAAATCCGGTCTGGATATTCAGGCAAAGGGAAATTACATCCGGCTGTCGGGTGAAATTGCCCCAAACTATCCGGAAAATGTGAGTGCCCATCGCCGCGAGCGTGTTTTCGGATCGTTCGACAGGACGATTTCGGTGCCGGTCCAGATCGATCCTGATGGCATAAAGGCGGAGTATCGCGACGGTGTGCTCGCCCTGTTCATTCCGCGCGCGGAAGAAGACAAGCCGCGCAAGGTTCAACTTAACTAGTCCGCCGGGGATTTCGGCGAACGCGAATGAGGTGACAAGATGCCCAGCAAGCAGGAATTGCACGTACAGGAAAAACAGGAGGTCGCCGAAGGTCAGGAGACCACTGTTCCCGCGCGATACTACGTGCCGCAGACGGATATTTTCGAAGCGGAGGATGCGCTGACGGTCGTGATGGAGGTGCCCGGCGTCACAAAGGATACTATGACAGTAGACCTTGAAAACGATCAATTGCGGATCGAGGGAAGAATCGACTTCTCGAGCTACGAAGGCATGGAACCCGTCTACACCGAATATAATGTGGGCCATTACCAGCGTACATTTTCGATTTCCAACAAAATTGACCGTGACAAGATCTCGGCCGATCTCGCCGATGGCGTGTTGACCCTGGTATTGCCGAAGGCCGAGGAAATGAAGCCGCACAAGATCAAGGTGAATTGATCCTTGTCGAGCCGATTCCCGGCTCTCGGCACCCTGCTCAGGCTGGCGCACCGTCCTTCCCGAACGGTGCGCCAGCCTCTCTTTACTTGATTTCCCGGACATTCACTTCGTCATGCCGACCGGCGCCGAGCGCCATCGTTGCAATCGTCGGGAGGTTTGCGCTAGGGTGCCGCCGAATCACCCCCCCACATAGAGAATCACTTGCCGAGAGACGCGATGAGTCCTCAGGAACGACTGGAATCCTTCGACGATTTGGCGCCGGAGCCCGATGACTTTCTGTCGGATGTGCTGACGGGGTTGAGCCGGCCGCAGAAGAAACTTCCGTGCAAATACATCTATGACGAGAGGGGCTCGCAGCTTTTCGATCAGATTTGCGAATTGCCGGAATACTATCCGACGCGCACGGAAATGGCGCTGCTTGCGGCGAAGGGCGCTGAAATAGCGGCCTGTGTCGGCCCGTCGGCGCAAATCGTCGAATACGGATGCGGTTCGGTACAGAAAATCCGGCTTCTTCTCGACGCCCTGCAACATCCCGTCTCGTATGTCGCCGTCGATATATCGCGTGAGCATCTGCTGAACGCGGCGGCCGCGCTGGCAGAGGATTATCCGGGTCTGGAGGTGCACGCCCTGTGCGCCGATTTCTCGAAACCGTTCGATGTCCCGCCGGTGAGCAAGGCGCCGGATGCGCGGCGTGTCGGATTTTTCCCGGGCTCGACCTTGGGGAATTTCAATCGCAAGGATGCTGTCGGATTCCTTGCAAGCGCCGCGCAGTCCCTCGGTACGGGTGGGGGCATGGTGATTGGCGTCGACTTGAAGAAAGACGAAGCACTCCTGAACGCGGCCTATAACGATTCGCAGGGCGTGACCGCGCAGTTCAATCTGAATTTGCTCGAGCGCATTAACCGCGAGCTGAAAGGCGATTTCGACGCCGGTTCCTTTACCTTTCGGGCGCATTACGACGACGTAAAGGGGCGGGTCGAATCCTACCTGTATAGTTCGCGCGAGCAATCGGTACGCGTCGACGGTCACAATTTCAAATTTGACAAGGGCGAGTCCATCCACACGGAGAACTCGCACAAATACAGCGTTGCGGAATTCCAGAATTTGGCTGAGGACGCGGGATTCGAGCACAAGAGAGTTTGGATCGACGACGACGCCCTCTTCAGCATCCACTTCCTCGAAGTGGCCGCCCGATAGGCGAGTCTTAAACGATCTGCCGCGCCTTTAGATCGGCGATCCGTTCGGCGTCATACCCAAGCTCGTCAAGCAGTGCGTCCGTATCCTGACCGAGTTCCGGTCCCGGACGGTCGGGCGTCGGCTCGCCGGTGCGGAACGGGGCTTCCAGCAAACGGAATTCACTGCCGTCCTGATGGGCGAGCGTCTGGAGCTTGGCGTTCTCGGTGACGAAGGGATTGTCGAGCGCCTGTTTCACGTCATAGATCGGTGCGGCGGGTACCTGTCCGGCGAAATGATCGAGCCATTCGTCGGTCGTCTTGTCCGACAGCGCGGCGTCCAGCATGTCCTGGATCAGCGCGCGGTGTGCCAACCGGTCCTTGAACGTTAGGAACCGCGCATCCTCGCCCCATTCGGGCCGGTCCAGCTTCTCGCAGAGCGCGGGCCAGAATTTTTCCTTGTTGCACATGATGAAAATCCAGCCGTCCTTGGTCTTGTATTGCGCACACGGCGTGAGCGACGGGTGGCCGGACCGTTCCTCGCGGCCCTGGACGTGGCCGGTGTTGAGATACCACGTTGCCGGATAGGAGACGTTCGACAGCGCGAGATCGAACAGGCTGACATCGATGTCGCGGCCAAGTCCCGTGGCGCGCGCGTTCAAGACCGCCGACACCGTCTGATAGGCGAGCGCCAGGCCCGTCATGATATCGACGATGGACAGGCCGAACCGGGTCGGCGGCGTGTCCGGTTCGCCGGTGAGCGAAAAATAGCCGGCCTCCGCCTGCATGAGATAGTCGTAGCCGGGCCAGGTCGCGCGCGGACCTTCGCGGCCGTATGCGGTCAGAAACGAACACACGATGCGCGGGTTCAGCGCGCCCAAGGTCTCATAGGTGAGCCCGAGTTTGGCCGGGACGTCGCCGCGCAGATTGCAGGTCACGGCGTCAGCCGTTTTCACCAGATCGCGGAATATTTCCTGGCCCGCCTCGGTGCCGAGATCCAGCGTCAGGCTGCGTTTGTTGCGGTTGAAACTTTGGTAGAACAGGCTTGAACTCGTGCTTTCGCCGTCACCGAGGAAAAACGGTCCGACGCTGCGGCCCATATCGCCGCCGTCCTTCGGGTTTTCGATCTTGATGACCTCGGCGCCGATGTCGGCGAGATACTGCGTCCCGCACGGGCCGGCCCCATATTGTTCGACGGCGAGGATACGCACTCCATCCAGTGGCAACATCGGGACGCTCCGGTCAGATCGGGTTTCGTTCGATAAGCTGGCGCGCGATGATGATGCGCTGCAACTCGTTGGTGCCTTCACCGATGGTGAGTAGCGGTGCGTCGCGATAGAACCGCTCCACCGGAAATTCCTTCGAATAGCCGTAGCCGCCATGCACCCGCATCGACTCCATGGAATTGGTCAGCGCGGCTTCGGTGGCAAACAGCTTGGCCATGCCGGCTTCCATGTCGCAGCGCTCGTTCCGGTCGAATGCATCCGCCGCCTGGTAGGTCAGCAGGCGCGCGGCCTCGGTCCGGGTCGCCATATCGGCGAGTTTGAGCTGGATCGCCTGATGCTCGCAGATCGGCTTGCCGAAGGTCTCGCGTTGCTGCGAGTATTTGACCGCCTCGTCGAGGCTGGCCTGGGCAACGCCCACGCCGCGCGCCGCGACGTTGATGCGGCCGAGTTCCAGTCCGCCCATGACGTGCTTGAATCCCATCCCCTCGATACCGCCCACCAGATTGTCCGCCGGCACGCGGCAATTGTCGAAGATCAGCTCGGCGGAATCGATGCCCTTATAGCCGAGTTTCTCCAGCTTCCGGGAAACCTTGAACCCGTCGCCCTTTTCGATCAGGAACAGGCTGATGCCCTTATGGCGCGGTGCGATATCGCTGTCGGTCTTCACCATGACGGCGAAGCACGTGCCGTGAATGCCGTTCGATATCCAGGTCTTGGTGCCGTTCACCGCATAGTCGTTGCCGTCCTTGACCGCGCGCGTGCGGATCGCCTGCAGGTCGGTGCCGCAATTGGGCTCGGTCAGGGCCAGCCCGCCGCGAATCTCCCCGCTTGCGAATTTCGGCAGCCATTTTCGTTTCTGCGCCTCGGTGCCGGCGCGCTGCACCGCCGAGGCCATGATCAAATGGGAATTGAAGATGCCGGATAGCGACATCCAGACCACGGCGACGCGCTCGACAATCTTCGCATAGGTCAGGCAGGACAGGCCGAGCCCGCCATACTGTTCCTCGATCACCGAGCCGAACAGGCCGAGCTCCTTCATCTTCCCGACGATCTCTTCAGGATAGGTGTCGTTGTGTTCGAGCTCCATGACATACGGCTTGACGTCGCGGTCCAGGAACCGGTCGACCGTGTCCAGGATCATCTGTTCCTGTTCGTCCTGGGCCTTGGTGTCGGGCATGGGGCTACTCCATTTGGTCGTCGACGCCGTGTCCGCGCTTCGGGATCAGCATCGAACGTTCATAGGTCATGAAGACCGTGCCGTCCGCTTTGGTGCCGGTCGTCTTGATTTTGACGATGCCCTGCGTCGGGCGGGATTTGGATTCGCGTTTGTCGAGCACTTCGCTTTCCGCATACAGCGTGTCGCCGGCGAAGACCGGCGCGGTGAGGCGGATGTCGTTCCAGCCTAGATTGGCGATCGCCTTCTGGCTGGTATCGCTCACGCTCATCCCGGCGACGATCGACAGTGTCAGCGCGCTGTTGACCAGCGGCTTGCCGAACTCGCTCTTGGCGGCGTAGTGCGCATCGAAATGAACCGGATGCTTGTTCATGGTCAGCAGGGTGAACCAGGTATTGTCGGCCTCGCTGATGGTTCGGCCCGGGCGGTGCTCATAGACGTCGCCGACGGTGAAATCCTCGTAGTAGCGGCCGATATCTTCGCGGTACCGGTTCGGGCCGATTTCCTTGCTGCCATAGGTCATGATCTTGTTCTCCGTCGATGGAGACCTCTGCGTAAGCGCGGCCTCGTGCTTCGTCAGGCTCAGCATGAGGCCACTACGTCGTTAATTTTCCCACCGTTCGCCTAATTGATTGCCCTCATCCTGAGCCTGACGAAGGATGCGGACAATCGCTCCGTGCAGCTGCGACATAGTCATGCTCGCCGAAAACCCTGCATGAATTCAATGTCACCGGACCGTTCGCAAATTTTCAATACGACCGCGGCATTCCCAGAACATGCTGGCCGATATAGGCGAGGATCATGTTGGTGGAAATCGGCGCGGTCCGGAAGATCCGGGCTTCGCGCCATTTGCGCTCCACGTCGTATTCGCGGGCGAAGGCGAAGCCGCCATGGGTGGTGAAACATGCCTCGGCGCAGGCCCAGACGGCGTCCGCCGACAGATGTTTCGCCATATTGGCCTCGGCGCCGCAGGCCAGTCCGGCATCGAACAGCGCCGCCGCCTTGCGCGCCATCATGTCCGCCGCCTGCGATTCCGCATAGGCTTTGGCAAGCGGGAACTGAATCCCTTGGTATTGACCGATCGGGTTGCCGAAGACGATCCGTTCCTTGGAATAGGCGACCCCCTTGTCCAGGAAGAATTTGCAGTCGCCCAGGGCCTCGGCGGCGATCAGGATGCGCTCGGCGTTCATACCGTCGAGGATGTACCGGAATCCCTTGCCTTCCTCGCCGATCAGGCTCGAGCCGGGAATGCGCATATTGTCGAAGAACACCTCGGTGGTGTTGTGGTTGATCATCGCGTCGAGCGGTTGGATGTCGCAGCCATTGCCCTTGGCTTCGCGCAGATCGATCAGGAAACAGGATAACCCGTCGCTGCGCCGTTCGCACTGATCGGCGGGCGTGGTGCGCGCCAGTAGCAGCATCAGGTCGGAATGCAGCGCGCGGCTGGTCCACACTTTCTGACCGTTCACCACATAGCCGTTGCCGTCGCGCTCGGCGCGGGTCTTAAGCTGCGTGGTGTCCGACCCGGTGGTCGGTTCGGTCACGCCGAAGGCCTGCAGGCGTAATTCGCCCGATGCGATCTTCGGCAGATACGCATCCTTCTGCTCCTTGCTGCCGTGCCGCAGCACCGTACCCATGGTGTACATCTGCGCATGCACGGCCCCGGCGCTGCAGCCGGTCTCATGGATGGTTTCCAGAATGACCGCGCCGGCGCGGATCGGCAGCCCGGCGCCGCCGTATTCCTCGGGGATCAACGCGCCCAGGAAACCCGACTCCGTGAGCGCCTTGACGAAGGCGGTGGGATAGCTGCCGTCGACCGATTGGTCTTCCAGACCGCGCCAATATTCACCCGGAAAATCGGCGCAGATTTTCTTCACCGCATCGCGGAGTTCCGGATAGTCCTCGCCGAGCGCGATTTGTGTCTCGTTTTCGGTCATGTTCGTTTTCTCCGCCGCGCGTAGACAATTTCTTGTTCAAATTGACTCATGTGAAATGGTCTACCTCTTTGTTTATACGCAAATACGTCGTCGCGAACCGTTTCGGTTCGCTCGGGATTTGCTCTAGTACGACCGCGGCATGCCGAGCACGTGCTGGCCGATAAAATTCATGATCATGTTGGGGGCGACCGGCGCGTTGCGCGACAGGCGGCATTCCCGCCATTTGCGCTCGATATCGTACTCCCGTGCGAACGCGAAACCGCCGAATGTGGTGAAGCAGGCTTCGGCGGCGGCCCAGGATGCCTCGCCCGACAGGAATTTCGCGGTATTGGCCTCGGCGCCGCAGGGCAGCCCGGCCTCGAACATGGCGTTGGCCTTGCGGACGGACAGGTCCGCGGCTTCGAGCTGCGCGTGCGCCTGGGCAATCGGGAACTGAATGCCCTGATTCTTGCCGATCGGATGGCCGAATACCACGCGTTCATTGGCGTAGGCCACCGCCTTGTTGATGAAGAAGCGGCCATTGCCGATCGCTTCGCTCGACACCAGGCAGCGTTCCGCATTCATGCCGTCGATGATGTAGCGGAAGCCCTTACCTTCTTCCCCGATCAGCGAGGATGCGGGTATTCGCAGATCGTCGAAGAAGATTTCCGTCGTGTTGTGATTGACCATGGCGTCGATTGGCCGGATTTCCATGCCGTTGCCCTTGGCCTCGCGCATATCGACAAGAAATGTCGAAATGCCGTCCGTCCGTTTCTTCACCGCGTCGGCCGGCGTTGTGCGGGCGAGCAGCAGCATCAGGTCGGAATGAGCGGCGCGGCTGATCCACACCTTCTGACCATTGACGATGTAGCTGTCGCCGTCCTTGACCGCCCGCGTCTTGAGTTGCGTGGTGTCCGAACCGGTGGTCGGTTCGGTTACCGCGAACGCCTGCAGCCGGAGTTCGCCGGAAGCGATTTTCGGCAGGTATTCCTGCTTCTGCGCCTTGCTGCCGTGCCGCAGGATCGTGCCCATCGTGTACATCTGGGCATGGCAGGCGGACGCGCTGCCGCCGACCGCATTGACGGTTTCCAGGATGACCGCGCCGGCCCGGATCGGCAGGCCCGAGCCGCCATATTCCTCCGGAATGAGCGCGGCCAGATAGCCGGATTCGGTCAGCGCTTCGACGAATTCCGTCGGGTAGCTGCTCGACGGCGGCTGATCTTCCAGCTTGCGCCAGTATTCCGAGGGATAGTCGGCGCACAGCTTGGTGACCGCGTCGCGCAGTTCGGGATAGTCGTCACCGGTCGGTATGGAGACGTCTGTCTCGCTCATGATGAATATCGTTCCGGATCGTTATTCGGCGGCCGCGGCCATTTGGGATGCGGGTACGTAGCCTTTCGGCGGCCCCGATTTGGCGAGCCCGCCGTAGAGTTGTTCGCCCGGCAGGTTGCGCGCGACGATTTCGCGCACCGCCACCAGCTTGTCGAGATCGACGCCGGTCTTCAGCCCCATCGATTCCAGCATGAACACCAGATCGTCCATCACGATATTGCCGGTGGCGCCCGGCGCATAAGGGCAGCCGCCGAGACCCGCGAGCGACGCATCGAAGCGCCGGACGCCGGCTTCCAGCGCGGCATTGGCATTGGCGATGCCGAGGCCCCGGGTGTCGTGCAGATGGACGGTCAGCACCACGTCCTTGGGGAGATTGTCGAACAGCATCTTGAACAGGTTCTTCACCTGGGTCGGGTTGGCGTAGCCCACGGTGTCGGCGACCGCCAGTTCGTCGGCGCCGGCGTCGAGGAATTTTTCCGCCAGCCGCAGCACCGCCGCCGGATCCACCGGGCCTTCGATGGTGCAGCCGAGCGCGGTGGACAGGCCTGCGAACAGTGTCACGCGCTTGCCGGTTTCCTTGGCTTTCTCGTCACGCAAGGCAACGATTTTCCGGAAATCCTCCACCGATTCATCGCTGGTTTTGCGGACGTTGGCCATGTTGTGCTTTTCGCTGACCGAGGTCACGTAGTTGAGCTTGTCGACACCGGCTTCGATGCCGTCGGCGCCGCCGCGCAGGTTCGGCATCAGGGCGGAGATAATCAGATCCGGATGATCCTTCTTGATTTCGAGGGCCGCGGCGCAGACTTCCTTGGCATCCTTGAATTGCGGGATCAGTTTCGGCGGCACGAAGGAGCAGACCTCGATTTCCGGCATGCCGGATGCGGCTTCCGCCTTGATCCACTCGACTTTCTGATCGGTCGGGAAGAAGGTCTGAATGTTTTGCAGCCCGTCTCGTAGGCCAACTTCACAGACATGAACGTCATTGCCGTCTCGCATCATGCTTCTCCTTCTCTGGAACCGAGTGCCGCGCCGCGTGCCCAAAATTGGCGCCAATCCTGCCGTGCGCGCGTGTTTTTTGTCCGGACGAATTCGCTGCCCGACTAACTAGAGCGCCGTCGAAGACGAGTCAATTCCTCCACGCGGGCAAGGTCAAGCATATTGGACCGAACGGCTGAATTAGAGCAAATCCCGAGAGAACCGAATCGGTTCGCGACGACGTATTTGCGTAAAAACAAAGAGATAGACCATTTCACTTGAGCCAATTTAAAGAAGAAATGGTCTAGCGCGAAATTGCGCCGAATATCGCATGCCCGGTCAATCCGGCAGGAGTTCCGGAATTGCATTGATGACCCGGTCGGGTTGGACGTCCGTATCGTGGGGCAGGCCATCTCCCGCCGGGTCGTGCCAAATCCCATGAATCCCCAGGCGCTGCGGCGCGCCAACGTCGAAATGCAGGTTGTCGCCGACCATCCAGGCTTCCGACGGCGCACAGTCGAAGACCTCCAGGACATGCTGGTAGATCGTGGGATCGGGCTTGTCCGCGCCGAATTGCTCGGAAATCACCACATGGTCGAATTGCTGCGCGAGCCCAAATCGTTCGATTTTGGCGCTCTGATCCTTGATGCCGCCATTGGTGACGAGCGCCAAACGGACGCCGCGATCACGCAGCCGGTCGACCGTTTCGAGCGCGCCGGGAAAGGCCGTAAGCTGCTCGCGGCGGTAGGCATTGAAGCGGGTCGCGATGTCGCCGGCGAGGGTTGGATCGTTTACGCCGGCCTCCTGCAATCCTGTTTGCACGATAAGGTGCCGCGTTGCTTCGATGTCGTAGCGCAGGTTTTTGTGTTCGCCCGGCGTCGCCTCGATCTTGCGCCACAGCGTCCGGCCGCTCTCGTTGATCGCGTCGGCCAGCGCGTCGGTATCCGTGTTCTGAATCCGACTCGCGAATTCGCTCAACACGCTCTGCCAGGCGAGATCGGGCCGTTGATAGGCGGCGATGAGCGTGCCGTCCATGTCGAAGAGGATGGTTTTTGGCAACTGCATATTCGGATTCCTTGCGGCGCTATTCTTTCGGGTCGACGTCGAGCCGTACCACGACGCCCTCGAGCTCCGGCGACGGCGGGGGATAGCGCTGTAATACCAACGGGTCGTGTCCGGGGATCACATGCCGGCCCGATTCCGCGAGCCGGCGGGCCAGCCGGAACGACGCCAGGTTTTCGCCGACGCTGTAGATCGCCGGGAACGGGTTTCCCTGCTCCATATTGGCGTAGTAATGCGCCGCGTCGGACGCCAGCACGACCCAGCCGCGCCTGGTGTAAACCCGGGCAAATTGGTGTCCCATGGTATGGCCGCCCGCATGGTGGACGGAAAAGCCGGAAGCCAGTTCCGCCTCGCCGTCATGGAATTCGACCCGGTCGGCATAGACCTGACGCACCATCTCGCAGGCATCGTCGACGGCGAAACCGCCGCGCATGACCTTATGGCTCATATAGCGGCCGGTCACGAATTGGGCCTCGGACTCTTGGAGGTGGAAGCGCGCCTTCGGGAATTTGTCGAAATTGCCCACATGGTCCCAATGCATATGGGTGATGATCACATCCTCGACGCTGGCCGCGTCCAGGTCGACATGGGTGAGGCTTTCGGCCGGACAGCGCAGATAATCATGGCCGCGCTTCTCGGCGGTTTCCCGGTTGAATCCCATATCGATTACGAAGCTGCGGCTCTCGCCGACAGCCGCCCACACGAAATAATCCATCGCCGAAGGGCCGTCATGGGCGTCGGCGAAGATGAAATTATGCTTCGGCGGCCGTTCGCCGCTATGCGCGTAGCGCACCGCATAGACCGCATAGACATCGGGCGTCGTCATGCGGGCACGGTTCCCACCGTGCTGATGCGATGCAATTCGCGGATTTGGCTTGGCGGCAGGGCGGCGGTGGTCGCCGCGTGCATGGTGCAGCGATTGTCCCACATCAGCAGGTCGCCGGCGCCGTTCCATTCATAGCGGTAATGAAATTGCGGCTGTTTGCAGTGTTCAAAAATTTCCGCGAGCAGGGTGTCGCTCTCCGTCTCATCCATGCCGATGATGCCCTTGATCCCGGCGGTCACGCCTTCGAACACGAAGATGGATTTGCGACCGGTTTCCGGATGGGTGCGGATCAGCGGGCGGACCCGTTCCGGACTCTCGGCGCGTTCTTCCTCGGTCATAATTTTCCAGCGGGATTCCGGGTGGTCGCGGTCGCGGTGGTAGCGGTATTGGCAGCGATACTGGAGTCCATCGAGCCGTTGTTTCATCGCCGGCGTCAGCGCGTCATAGGCCGCGGTGAGGTCGCAAAACAGCGTGTCGCCGCCTTCCGCCGGGATTTCGATTGCATAGAGCATTGTGGCGTTCGCCGGCCGTTCCAGATACGACCAATCCGAATGCCAGAACGAACCGGCATCCTTGATCCCCTTCGGTTTGCCGTATTCGACACGGTTCGACAGGACGGTGATGCGGGGCTCTTCTTCGTGCCAGAATTTGCGGATCGTGTGCGGAATAATCTCACCGAAGGCTTCGCCGAATTTGCAAAGCTGCTTGGCCGCAAGCGATTGATTCCGGAAAAATAGCACTTTGTGCTCCAGGTAGGCGCGATGGATCGCGTCCCAGGTTTCATCGTCCAGATCGTGGCCAAGGTCGATGCCGTCTACCTCCGCGACGAAATTTCCACCAACCCGTTCGATCGAAACCATGCGATGCCGCTCCCTCTCTTTTTCGCTCGTCCGGCAAGGATATCGTGCCGGTGGTGGCGAAAAAAGACCATATCCTCCGCCACCGTGCGATCCGGCGGCGGACCGTCGCGTTGTCGCGTTCCGGCGGTCCTGTTATGGTCCGGTTTGGCCGGTTCCGGTCGTGGTGAGAGGGATTCAGGGAAGATGGAAAGCCTTAGCACGCAATCGGCGGCGTGGGTCGCGGGGCTGCGCTACGAGGATCTGCCCGCCGATGTTGCCGAGGCGACCAAGCTGCGCGTGCTGGACTCGCTCGGGCTCATGTTGATTGCCGGCACCACGAAATTCGGCGCGGCGCTCCGCGACGGCGTGGGCGGGATGGGACAAGGCGACGCGTGCACCTTGATCGGCCTCGGCGCGCGCAACAGCGCGATGCTGGCGGCGCTCGCCAACGGCGCCTTGGCGGAAGCCCTGCAATTCGACGATACCCATAACGAGACGATCATTCATGCGACCAGCCCGACCGTGGCGGCTGCCCTCGCGGCGGCCGAATCCGGCGGCGCCAGCGGCCGCGACTTCCTCACCGCCGTTGCCGCCGGCAACGAGCTGACCTGCCGCATCGGCGTCATCGCGCCGGGCACCTTTCATCCCCGCGGCCTGCATCCGACCGGCATCATCGGCACCTTCGGCGCGACCTTTGCCGCGGCCCGGCTGCTCGGCCTGACGGAACAACAAACCGTCGCGGCGGCGGGCCATGCGGGCAGTTTCGCGTCCGGTATCCTCGCCTGCTGGGAAGACGGCACGGATACGCAATTCATCCACCCCGGCTGGTCGGCGCATGGCGCGATCGCCGCCGCGAATTTCGCGCGGAGCGGTCTGACCGGACCCGCCGCCGTGCTGGAAGGACGTTTCGGCCTGCTGCCGTCGCATTTGCACGATTTGCGCGGGCAACTCGATTTCGACCGGATGGTTCGCGATCTGGGTGTCGAGTGGGAAAGCCGCAACATGTCCTTCAAACCCTATCCGACGGCCCACATCATCCATCCATTCCTCGATGCCCTTCTGTACCTTTACCGGGAAGAGGGGCTGCGGGCGTCGGATGTGGAAACGCTCACCGTTCGCATTGCCGAATACATGATCCCGGTGGTTTGCGAGCCGGTATCGGAAAAAATCGCGCCGCGCACGGAGGCGCATGGCCGGGTGAGCCTGCAATATTCCCTCGCCGAGGCGCTGCATTGCGGCCGGCTCGGCGGTGACGGCTATAGCGCGGAAAGCATTCGCGATCCGGCGATTCTCGAACTGAGCGGCAAGATCCGCTATGAGATCGACGCGGAAGCCCCGGGAACCGAGCGTTACAAGGGGTGGGTCGTTGCCGAGACGACCGATGGCCGTCGTTTGGAGCGCATCGAAGATTACAATTGGGGCAGCCGGGAAAAGCCCATGACGGCCCAGGATATCGGTGCGAAGTTTATGGCGAATGCCGAAAACGCGGTGTCGCGAGAGCGCGCCGAGGCGATCATGGACGCCGTCGACCGGCTCGAGGATGCCGACAGCTTAGATACCTTGGTCGCCCATTGCCGCTGATTTCGCGCCATCTGTCCCGCCGTCCTACGGTCTGGCGCTCATGAGTACACCGAGCGTTTCTTCCGCGCCGCTGCGCGGCATTCTCTACATGGCGTTGGGCGGGTTTTTC
>JAOTYV010000232.1 GCA_029861675.1 Alphaproteobacteria bacterium | reverse complement strand
GCATACGGCAGGATCAGGTCGTGCTGCCAGTGCGTCGGATACTGTGCAACCAGCGGGAACCGTTCGAACAGGGCCGCAATGTCAGGCTCCAACGTTTCCGTCTCGGCGCCGAGACCGCGCAATATTTTCGCCATATGGGTCTGGGCCTGACCTTCCTCGCCGGTGAGGCTGGGAACCCGTACAAGCGCCGCCAGCGCCTCGACGCTGCGGTCCCGGCTACGCGCCGCCAGGTTTAGGGCTTCGGTCAGGGTGTCGGGCATTGGATGCGCTCCTCGCCGGAATGTATCGTAGACCGCGCCGGTCTATTGCCACGCCGGCGGAAAATTCGGTGCCGTGTCCAGATCGAGCGGATAGACCGGCCGGCGCACGCGTTGCCAGGGATACAGGCCATAGTCCGATGTCGTGATGCCCGGACCCGAGACCATCACCACATGTTCGATAATCGGCTCGAAACCGGCGCGGAAGTGCTGACGCGACTTGATCAGGATATAGCGTTTGGCGGCGGGATCGATTCCCGCATGGGTGAAACAGCCGGTATCGAACGGTTCGTGCCGGTGGGTACTGACCAGGACCTCGATCCCACCCATATCGAGCACGGCGCATTGCCCCATGTTCTGCTGCGTGCCGGTCGCCATCGGCGCGGTCACGGTAAACTTGCCGTCGGTGATCCGCTGAACGACACCCGTGATCTCGAGCGGCCGGGCGGTGTGGCCGATTGCCGGTAAATCCACCTTGCCGCCGAGCTGCAGCGTCACTTCCGCGCCGATACCCGCTTCCATCATCCGCGCGACCGCCGCCGGGTCCCAAATTGGTCCGGCGCAAACGTCTTCCAGCCCTTGGCGCATGACTTCTTCGAGCACCGCCATCACGTCGGTGGTGCCGCCGGAACCGGCCACGTCGCCATGGTCGGCCAGCAGAATTGGCCCCGCGCCCAAGGTCTTCGCATGCGCGATCGACGTTTCGACCGGCTCGGTCTCGAATACGAATTCGGCGCGGCGTTCCCAGGCCATGGTCATGAGATCGCGGAGCAACGCCTCGCCGGCCGCCCGGTCGCCGTTCCGGTCGACCACCACGATCGCGTGCATGCCGACGAACGGGATGTCGGCAAGCGGAAAACAGCCCAGCAGGCCGGCGTTCAACACCGTCCCCGCGGCCTCGGCGGCGATCGCCTTGTCCATGATGTCCTTCATCGGCTGGCGCGACGGTGTCTGCTTGTTCAAGTGCGACAGGATTGGCAACGAATGCCACAGCATCAACGGATCAACCTCGCCCTTCATCGATCGGATCAGCGTCCCCCCGGCGCGCGCGCCGGTCTCGTACTGATCGATATGGGGATAGGTGCGATAGGCGGTGATAACCGTGGCGTTGTCGATCGTCAGCTGCGACAGGTTGGTGTGAAAGTCGAAGGCGACCGCGATCGGCAGCTCCGGCGCCACCGCGCGGATCCGCGACAACAGCGCGCCTTCCGGGTCGTCGTATCCCGGCGTCACCATGCCGCCGTGCAGATCGAGAAACAGCGCATCGCAACCCGCCGAGACGGCGGCGATAATCTTTTCCGCCGCATGATCGATCAGTGAATCTTCCGGGCAGCCGCCGGGGGTCGCATTGGCGGCAATCGGAAAAACGAGTTCCGCGCCTTCCCGGTCGGCGATATCGATGAACGCGGCCGCCGGTGTGCTGGTGCCCCGATAGGCTTGCAGGGCGAGGTCGCCGGAAATAGGGCCCGGCTCCGGACCGTATCGGCCGAACTCGGAGAGCGGCATCGCAATCGGCGAAAAGGTGTTGGTTTCGTGTTTCACGACCGCGGTGACGAACCGTTTCATGGCTAGTGGCGCTCCCCGACGATTATGCTGCTGTGCACGGATGCGGCATCCCGCGAACGCCAGCAATCCGGTCACGGGTAAACCCAGTTAAAACCCTATACCTAATTGCCGGCCCGGTCGAAGTCGAAGCTCCGGCCGGCGATGGAAAAACGGTCAATCGGCAGATCGGCGCGTTATTCCCCTGACGCCACGCAGTGCGGCCGTACTTGTGCAAGACCAAGATTCAAAACATACTGCTGGGCTGCGAATACGTAGGAAGAGCTTAGTCGGACTTGCGATCAGGTGCCGTTTTCTCCTGTTTTGAAAGTTTTCGCGATCGATGGAGAAGGGTTCCGATTTAAGATCCGACCGGGCACGCCTCGAAATCAAACGACATGGAGCGCTCCGACACGGGGCGACATTCCATGCACAGATATAGGGAGGATGCGATGCGGATACGGACTCTATTAATGGCGGCGGCATTTCTTGCGGCGACCGCTGTGGGATCACACCACGCGCTGGCCGCGGAGAAAAAAGCCGAGCTGACTTTCGCGGTGATCCAGACCGAGGATATGAGTGTCCTGGCGAGCCGCTGGGAACCGATGCTCAAATACCTGAACGAAAAAGCCGGCGTCAAAATCAGTTTCTACGCGACTACATCCTATTCCGCGGTGATCGAAGCGATGTTGAGCGGCTTCGTACAGATCGCGCAGCTTGGCCCGAAGGCGTATTTGATCGCCAACGACAAGTCGAAGGGCAGGATCCAGCCGCTCGTTGCCGCGGCGCGCATTCCCACCGCATTCGATCCGACGCCCTGTGCCTGCTACTACGGCACGCTGATCACCAAGAAGGGCAGCGGGCTCGATTCAATTGCCAAATTGGAAAAGAAGGTCCTGGCGTTGGTCGACCCGGGTTCGACTTCGGGCAATGCGATGCCGCGCGGCCTGTTTACGGTGGAAAAGCTGGACGGCAATCCGCTTGAGAATCATTTCGGACGGATATTCTACTCCGGCCACCATGTGGCAAGCGTGATGGCGGTGAAGAAGGGCAAGGCCGACGCCGCCTTCGTTTCGGAATCGATGATCGCGCGGGCGATGGACCGCGGAAAGGCAAAGAAGGAAGACTTCAACTATCTCTGGCGGTCACCGAAAATCGCGATCGATTCCGTTAGCATCGATACCAGCAAGATATCGCCGGCCTTGGCGAAGAAGATCCGCAATGTCTACCTCGGCATGGACAAGGATCCGGTTGGCAAAAAGATCCTTGCGGCGGCAAAGTATTCGAAATTCGTCTTCTCCGAGGACGCGACATACAACGCCGTACGGAAAATCCTGGCGGCAAAGAAAAAGCTTAAGGCGAAAAAGAAGAAGTAGTGTTGGTACGAAGAGCCGGCCGGGCAACCCGGTCGGCTCATTTCGTCCTCTCATCTATTGACGACAAAATGCAAAGCCAATGGGAATGCCGCGAGGCGGCATGAGGCCGCCGGTACGCCGGCCGGAGGAGCGGTATGACTTTCTTGGAAATCCATGACATCAAAAAGACCTACCCGACCGGCGAAGAGGCGTTGAAGGGTGTCGATCTTGCGATGAGCGAACAGGAAGTGGTCGCATTGCTGGGCCTCAGCGGCTCCGGCAAGTCCACGCTGCTCCGCTGCATCAACCGGCTGGTCGAGCCAAGCGCCGGCAAGATCATGTTTGACGGTGTCGAGATTACGGCAATTCAGGACCGGCGCCAGTTGCGCAACATGCGTCAGCGGATGGGCATGATCTTCCAGGAATTCAATCTGGTGAACCGATTGACGGTTCTGGAGAACGTCTTGGCCGGATGCCTGGGCTACACGCCGACCTGGCGCTGTTTCCTGCGCGCCTTCCGCCGCGACGATATCGAGCGTGCGATCCAGACCTGCGACCGGGTCGGCCTGGTCGATCATATTCGCAAACGTGCCGATCAGCTGAGCGGCGGCCAGCGTCAACGCGTCGGCATCGCACGGGCCTTGATGCAGCGGCCGAAAATTCTGCTGGTCGACGAACCGACCTCCAGTCTCGATCCGAAGATCGGACGGGAGGTGATGGATCTGATGTCACGGCTGGCCGCCGAGGAGCACATTCCGATGCTGGTCAGCGTGCACGACCTCGGGTTGGCGCAAGCCTATACGAGCCGGATCATCGGTCTGCAGGGCGGCGTCAAAGTCCTGGACTCCAAGACCAGCGACGTCGACGCGGATATCCTGGAAAACGTCTACCACATTGCGTCGGCGGCTTGAGATTTAGAGGCTATGGCCGAAATCGCCCAAAATTATTCATCGCATGGGAACCCGCTGCGCGAGCGGCGCGTCCTGACGAAGCGCTATTGCCGCTATGCGCTTGCCGCCACCCTGCTGTCGGCGATGGCGTATCATATTTTCGTCGTAGAGACCGATTGGGCCCGCATGGGGGGGATCGGGGACATCCTCAGCACGACGGCCGAATTCCTGCCAAACCTGGCATTCTTCCCGGTTATCGTGGCGCCGCTGTTCGAAACCCTGCTGATCGCCTTCTGGGGCACGGCGCTGGCCAGCGTGATCGCAATGCCGGTCGCCTATCTCGCCGCGCGGAACGTCACGCCGTATTTCCCGATCACCTACCCGCTTGGCCGAACGATCATCGTTCTCTCACGTTCCGTACACGAATTGATCTTTGCATTGATCTTCGTCTCGGCGCTCGGGCTCGGACCGTTGCCGGGGATCATCGCGCTGGGGTGCCGTTCCATCGGTTTTCTCGCCAAGACCACATCCGAAGCAATCGAGAACGTCGACCGCCGGCCGATCGAAGCCATGGAAGCGACCGGGACCAATCCGGTTTCGGTGTTCCTGTTCGGGATATTTCCGCAAATCTACCCGATCGTCGTCGGCAACGTGATCTTCCAGCTCGACATCAACCTGCGCCGGGCGTCGATCCTGGGCATGGTCGGGGCGGGAGGAATTGGCTACGTCTTCTCCGAGCAGATGCAGGCCTACAACTGGAACAATGCCGGCACGGTGGTTCTCGGTATCGCCATCATGGTGATTGTCGGCGAATTTATTTCAAACCGCGTCCGCACACGCCTGATCAGCGGCGTTGGCGGCGATCGCATCGGGGCTGAATGACCATGCCCAATCACCTCGCATCGGTGCAGCAAGAGTATTTCCAGGCGGTAAAAGTCGGCCGGCTGATGCGCTTCGGCGGTCTCCTGCTCTTTTTGAGTTTTGCCGTCTGGACGATCTATCATTTGAACATTCCGATTGAACGGATGTTGGGAATATTCGGGCGCGTCGGGCACATGTTCTTCGAACGGATGATGCCGCCGGACATGGACTATGCGCTGCAACCGGGGATTCTCTACCGGGTGCTGGAAACCATCGAAATGACATTCCTTGGCGCCTTCGCCGGGACGGTCATCGCCATTTTCGTTGCCTGGTTCGCGGCGTGGAACGTGACACCGAACAAATCGCTCCTCTATCCGCTGGGCCGTGGAATTCTGGTTCTGGCCCGCTCGGTTCCGGTGTTGATCTGGGGCATGCTTCTGGTGGCGATCCTGGGGTTTGGACCGATGGCGGGTGTCATAGCCCTGACCCTGCTGACCATCAGCTTCGCGGGCAAGCTGATGTCGGAGCAGGTCGAAGCCATCGACATGGGCCCGGTCGAAGCGATGCGCGCTACCGGAGCCGGTCCGACCAAGGTCTTCATCTTCGGCGTCATTCCGCAGGTAAAACCAGCATGGATCGGAATTGCGATATACAATTGGGACTCGATGTTCCGGGCTTCGACGATCCTGGGATTTGTCGGCGCCGGTGGGCTCGGCATCTACCTGCGCATGAATATCCAGGAACTGGAATACGAGAATGCGATGGGCGTGATCACCCTGATCATCGGTCTGGTGATTATCTCGGAAGTTACGTCCCACTATCTGCGCGGCCATTTCTATCAGGAATGACCATTCTGATCGGAGATCCCCATTGAGTGAATCATCCATGACTCCCGACGCCTTCCTCGACCACCTGACGGAACTGTTCACGGCCCGAAAGGCGAAGGACGACGTCGGCGAACAGCTCTCCAACGCGGCGCATATGTTGCAGACCGCCGCCGCCGCCCGGGCGGCAAACGCCGACGACACGCTGGTCGCCGCCTGCCTGTTGCACGATGTTGGCCACTGGCTTCACGACCGGCCGGCCGATGCGATGGCCCGCGGTGAGGATGGCCGTCACGAGGAGGTCGGCGCAAAGTACCTTGCGCCGTATTTCGCCGAGCCGGTGACCCGCCCGATCGCCCTGCACGTTGCGGCCAAGCGCTACCTGTGCGCGACCGAGCCCGACTATTTCCGCGAATTGTCGCCCGGTTCCGTTCGCACGCTCGAACTGCAGGGCGGGCCGATGGATGCGGCGGAGCAAACCGCGTTCCGGGCGATTCCGGACCATCCCAACGCCGTGGCAATTCGGCGGTGGGACGAGTACGGAAAAATCCCCGGACTTGACGTTCCCGGCTTTGACGCGTATCGGCCGATGTTGCGCAAGCTGATGACGTCATAAGGCAACATGATGCCGTGCTCGCCATCTAAATGCGGATGGGTACATTGGCCGGGGCGATGGCGTTAATCGTCTGAACCCGGGTCACATGAGGAAGGATTCGATATGGCAACCGAGACCGGTGACCCGTGGCTCATGACGCCGGGCCCGCTGACCACATCCCTGTCGGTGAAGCAGGCGATGCTGCACGATTGGGGGTCGCGCGACACCGCCTTCATCGCGATGACCGCGCGGGTCCGAAGCAAGCTCGTCGCCCTGGTCGATGGCGGGGACAGCCATGTCTGCGTGCCGATACAAGGCAGCGGTACCTTTGCCGTCGAAGCCGCGGTGGCAACAGTGCTGCCGCGCGACGGTAAGCTGCTGGTCCTGGTGAACGGGGCGTATGGCCATCGCATCGCCAAGATCTGTACCTATCTGGGCCGGGCCTGCGAAATTATGGAAACGCCGGAAAACACGCCCAATGACGTGTCGGCGCTCGATGCGCGGCTCGCCGGCGACGATGGCATCACGCATGTTGCGGCGGTGCATTGCGAGACGACGTCCGGGATTCTCAATCCGCTTCAGGAAATCGCCGCGTGCGTCGCCGCGCGCGGACGGTCGCTTTTCATCGACTCCATGAGCGCCTTCGGCGCCTTGCCGCTTTCAGCCGCGGACACGCCATTCGACGTCATGGTCGCATCCAGCAACAAATGTCTTGAAGGCGTTCCCGGCATGGGGTTTGCGATATTCCGGCGCGATGCGCTCGAACAATGTGAAGGCAACGCCCATTCGCTCAGCCTTGACCTCTACGACCAATGGTGCGGCTTCGAGGCAACCGAACAGTGGCGTTTTACGCCGCCGACCCATGTCCTGGCGGCGTTCGACCAGGCGCTGACCGAGCATGAAGAGGAAGGCGGCGTTCCCGGTCGCGGAAGCAGGTATCGGGAGAACTGCCGGGTCCTTATGGACGGCATGCGTGCGATGGGGTTCGAGCCGCTGCTGTCGGACAATCTGCAGGCGCCGATCATCGTGACTTTCCATATGCCGGCGGATCCCAAATTCGATTTCGAGACCTTCTATGGCGGTATGAGCGACAAGGGATATCTGCTCTATCCCGGAAAGCTTACGGTCGCGCCGAGCTTTCGGATCGGCTGTATCGGCCGCATGGGCGTCGCGCAAATTGAGGCCGCGCTCGATGCCATCCGCGACACGATTGGAAAGATGGGCGTCAAGGACTGCGGCCGGGCGGCCGCGTAACGATCCGGCATCCGGGCCCCTTCGCCTCGGCGTCGCTCAACCGATTTCTTCGAAAGCCTGGTCGAGCGTGCTCAGGAAGGCGTCACATGTGTCTTCGGAATGCGCCAGCGACAAATAGAGTTTCGTGCCCATGGGATTGAGAAATATCCCAAGCTCGAAGAGCCGGAGCATCAATGCACGCCCTTTTTGGCGATCGCTTCGAAACGTCGAACGGTAGTCGCGGACCGGTTTGTCCGAAAACACGATCTGCGCCAAGGGGCCGTCGCCGATGACTTGGCCGACGATCTGTCTTTCGCGCAGCGTCCTGCGAAGGCCG
>JAOTYV010000490.1 GCA_029861675.1 Alphaproteobacteria bacterium | reverse complement strand
GTTGACCGATACCGCGACGTCGCGGCCGTCGATCCTGCCGAAGCCGGTGACCTTGCCGTCCGCCGGCGTCTTGTCGCGATCCTGCAGATAGACACCCGATGTGCCGAGCAGGCCGGTCTCGATGAACGAACCCTTGTCGACCAGGCGCTCGACCCGTTCGCGCGCATTCAGCACGCCCTGCTTGCGGCGTTTCTCGAGCTTCTCGGGCCCGCCCATACCCCGCGCCTTGGCGCGGCGTTCCTCGAGGTCTTCCAACAGGCTGTCCAGATTCGTCAGATCATCGGTCATACAGATTCTCCCCCGCGCAGATTGCGGCACCGTGTCGGTATGTTGGGGTGGAAACGGCCGGGATCATACACAGCGCCCGACGCCAAGGCGATACCCCGCAAGGGTGGACGCCCCGTCACCGGCCTTGGAAATTCGGCTTCCGCTTCTCCATGAATGCGGTGCGGCCCTCGACGTGATCCTCGCTCGCATTGCACATGTCGACCAGTTGCTCACACAGATCGAGATCGCGTTCCGCCGGGTTCTTGAGCGCTTCGTTGACGCTGGTCTTTGCGGCGCGCATGGTCATCGGCGCATTGCCGGCGATCATCAGTGCATAATCCTGCACATAGGCATCCAGCTCATCCGCCGGCACGACCCGATCGACCAGCCCCATATCGCGGGCCTCCCCGGCGGAAAACTGACGCGCCGTATAGAATATTTCCTTCGCGAAGGACGGGCCGACCACCGAGACCAGACGCCGGATCCCGTCATAGTCGTAGCCCAGCCCGAGCCTGGCGGCCGGAACCGCAAACCGGGAATTATCCGAACAGATGCGGATATCGCAGGTCAGCGCCGTGCCTACGCCGCCGCCGATGCAATAGCCGCGAATTTTGGCGATCGTCGGTTTCGGCGCATTGAGCAGGTTGTCCCGCGCCTCCGACGTCCGGCGGTGATAGATTTCTTCCGCCTCCGCATTGGCGCGTTCGTCCTCGAACTTTGAAATATCGGCGCCGGAGACGAAGGCCTTTCCCCCCGCCCCGGTGACCACCACCGCACGGATCGCGTCGTCCTTGGTGAAATCGATCATGATTTCCGCAGCCCGACCCCACATTTCGCTGGAGACGGCGTTGTGCCGCGCCGGGTTGTTGAAAATCATCGTGCCGATCGGGCCGTCCCGTTCGGCCAACATCTTGTCGGTGCTCATCCGGTTCCCCCGCCCGTTATCGGGTTGTTGATCCTGGTTTCGGCGTGACTCATATCGGTGAAGCGCCGCCGCGTCCAGCCCGGCCGGTCACGCCAGGTCGAATCCGTGTTTTTGCAGGAAGTCCTTGAATCCGGCGCGTTCCGGCTTCGACAACTGGCGCGTCACGTTTTCCGACCAGGGGCAGTATTCCAGCGCGCCATAGAGGTCGACATGGCGTTGCTTCGCCTCGGGCAACGGTGTGTGCGCGTGGCGCCGCCGATCATAGGATTCGACATCATCCGCCAGCGCGTCGTCATTGTAGCGGTCGGTATGGACCACGACCGATTGCGGCAGGCGCAACGAAATACGCGGCGTTTCGAATTGCGGCCAGCCGCCGGCGAGCCCCGCGATCGGAAACACACCCGGCGGCAGGCTGAGCAGATCCCGAACCGTGTCCATCTTGTTGCGGATCTGGCTGATCGGGCAGACGCCGAGCCCCGCCGCCTCCGCCGCGTTGATGAAACATTGCATCGCCAGGGCCGCATCGACGATACCGTTCATAAAGGTATCCAAATTGTTATTTTCATGATCGTGGCCGCGAAGTTCCGCGAGCCGCTGAATTCGGCGCATATCGGCGCAGAACACCAGAAAGAGCGGCGCGAGCGGCGGCCAATCCATGCCGCTGCGCAATTCCGACAGGGACTCGCGAAGCGCCGGATCCTTGACGACGATGATCGAATATTGCTGCAAATCGGATTTCGTCGGCGCCGACTGCGCGCAGGCCAGCAAAACCTGAAGCAGGTCGTCCGGCACCGGGTCCGGCTTATAATGGCGTTGCGAGCCGCGCGCCAGGATGCCGGCCAATGCCCCTTCGGCGGGCATATCGCCACCGAAATCCACCTCGACGCCATACCGATCTCCAATGAGATCCTTGAGGGTCTTCATCAATCGC
>JAOTYV010000489.1 GCA_029861675.1 Alphaproteobacteria bacterium | reverse complement strand
CGCACTCGGCCCGCGGCGACGCCCATCAGTCGACCTTTGCCGACGGGATGCGGGCGCATCTCGCGAAGCGCTACGGCGACTCGCGGCCGATTTTCGCGGATCTGGCGGCGGCCGGGAACGTGCGCGCGCAGTTCATGATGGGGACCATTCACGAGCAGGGTCTCGGCATCCCCAAGAGCCTGTCGCGCGCGGCCGACTGGTACCGTAAGGCCGCCGAGGGCGGCAACGCCTCGGCGCAATACAATTTGGGCGTTCTCTATCAATTCGGCAAAGGCGTGCCCAAGGATGCCAAGGCGGCCGCCTTCTGGCATCGGAAGGCCGCGAATCAGGGTCACGGGCGGGCGCAAAACAACCTCAGCACGTTTTATTACACCGGCGTCGGGGTGGATCGCGATCTGGCGGAAGCGTGGAAATGGCTGAGCCTGTCGGCCGCCGGGTTGAAGGGCCAGGGCCGCAAAATAGCGTTGCAGAACAGGACAATTCTGGAAAAGGAAATGACCGAGGCCGCCCGCGCCGAAGGCCGCCGGCGGGTTGCCGCCTGGCGCGACCGCCGCACGAAGTAGCCGCCGCTAGACAATTTCGTGTTCAAATTGACTCGAGTGAAACGGTCTATCTATTTGTTTTTATGCAAATACGTCGTCGCGAACCGTTTCGGTTCGCTCGGGATTTGCGCTAGCGCGGTTGCAAGCGGATCGCGCTGTCGAGCCGGACCACCGTGCCGTTCATCACCGAGTTGCCGATCATATGCAGCGCCAGGTCGGCGAATTCGTCGGGCCGGCCGAATCGGGACGGGAAGGGCAAGGTCGCTTCCAAGCTGTCGCGCGCCTTTTCCGGCAGGCCCATAAGCATCGGCGTGGCGAACAGGCCCGGCGCGATGCACAGGACGCGCACGCCGATCCTGGCGAATTCCCGTGCCGCCGGCAGCGTCAGCGCGGCGACGCCGCCTTTCGACGAAGCATACGCGGCCTGGCCGACCTGGCCCTCGAAGGCGGCAATCGAGGCGGTGTTGATGATGACCCCGCGTTCGCCTTCCGCGTCGGGTGTTCGCTCGGCCATGTCGGCGGCGGCGAGACGCAGGATGTTGAAGGTTCCGATCAGATTGATCTCGACGACCCGTGCGAAGTCCGCCAAGGGCATCGGGCCGTCGCGTCCGACGATGCGCGCCGCCGGGCCGACCCCGGCGCAATTGATACAGAGCGCCGCCGGTCCGTGCGCCTGGCGCGCCGCAGCGACCGCGTGTTCGCCCGATGCCGCGTCGGCGACATCGCACTCGATCGCGCGGCCGCCGATTTCCTTGGCCACGGTTTCCGCCGCGGCCATGTCGCGATCGAGCACGGCGACATTCGCGCCGGCCGCGGCCAAGGCCCGCGCGGTTGCGGCGCCGAGCCCGGAGCCGCCGCCCGTAACCAATGCCGGCATGCCGTTGATTTCCATGGGATCCTCATGAATAAAGAACTCTCCTGCCGGGTATAGCAGAAGGCCATGCGACTTCCCATATATAGAGCGTATGCAGAAAACCGCGGAACAGGGTAATCCGGCCGCCGGCGCTGGCCGCCAATTGTCCCGCAATGCCGCGCGGGTCCGGCGCGGATTCTGGCCGAAGATCCGGCGGACGATGGGGCGCATCCCGTTTACCCGGGAAGCGGTGGCAGCCTATTACTGCGCCTTCGATCCGCAAACACCGCTGCGGGTGAAGGGCATTTTGCTCGCGGCCTTGGCCTATTTCGTCATGCCGGTGGATCTGGTGCCCGATTTCATCGCCGGGCTTGGTTTTACCGACGATGCGGCGGTCCTGCTAACCGCGTGGCGGACGGTTGCCTCCCATATCGCGCCGCGCCATCACGCGCGCGCCGCGGCGTTTCTGGACGACCAATCGGATCACCCCGGCGCGACCAACTGATCCGGTATCCTCTTTTCCCGCGATTCCTGGCGCGCGATATAGAGCGTCGAGGCCATGATCAACACGGCGCCGAGAATGGTGACGACGCTCGGTTGTTCCGCGAAGAAGTAGTAGCCGGCGGCGCCGGCAAAGATCAGCCGCGTATAGTCGAACGGCATGATCGCGGTCGCTTCGCCGGCTTTCAGTCCGTGAATGAGGCAGGCATGGCCGATGCTCAGCCCGGC
>JAOTYV010000488.1 GCA_029861675.1 Alphaproteobacteria bacterium | reverse complement strand
TTTGACGGCCCAATCCGTCGAACAGGCTGCCAGTGGTAGCGGCGGTGGTGACGGCGGCGGCGGCGGTGGTGGCAGTGGTGGCAACGATAACGACCAAGGCCAAAACGATGATGACCAAGGGCAAAACCAACAATGATAATGGTCGATCGCAATTTGAAGCACATTTTGGGAGACGGGACCGATGATCGTCCGCGCGCCCCGTCGCCTATAACCATCTACACGCCCCTACCCGGCGCGGCATGGCGAATCGGGCAATGGCGGGCGCAACAATCGATGATTGACCCTAAAATCAACTGCTCCGCGGCGGGGGACCGGTAGATGTTTGGCTTGGGCCTCGTGACCACGGCAATCAGCTTCTACGCCTTAGGCGTCGCCGCGGTCCTGTTCTATCGCTCACCCAAATGGCGGTATAGCCCACTGGCGGTTGCCGGGCTATTCGCCACAGCCTTCGTCTGTCTCCTGGCGGTTGCCAATCTTATCGGCGTTGGCCCGGTGCTCCGGGTCGAGTATGAGGGCGAGAGTTATGCCTTCGCCAATGTCCTGGTCACGATCCTCGCCCTACTCGCGGTTCTGTTCCTGGAGCGGTCGCGCCGCGAAGAAGTGATGCAGGCGCTCGCCCATCAGGCGTCACACGACCCGCTGACGGATTTACCCAATCGAACGAATTTCACCAAGACACTCGTCGACGCGCTCGCCACGGCCAAACGCACCGACAGCAAACTGGCGGTGTTCCTGCTCGATCTCGACCGTTTCAAGGAAATCAACGACACCTTGGGCCATTCGGTCGGCGATCATTTGCTCACTGAACTGGCCAACCGGTTGACCGGGCAAATGCCGCAACGGGCGACCTTGGCGCGCCTCGGCGGCGACGAGTTCGCTCTGTTGCTGACCGGCGTCCACAGCACGGCCGTGGTCGAAAACTTCGCAAACTTCGTCTTGGAAGAGATCCGCCACCCCTTCATGGCGGATGGCGTCATTCTCGAGGTCGACGCCAGTATCGGCACCGCGGTATTTCCCGAGCACGGCGCGACCCCCGACGAACTGATGCAGCACGCGGACATCGCCATGTACAAGGCGAAGAGCCTTAACGCCGGATATTTGATGTATACCCCGGAGGACGATCCGCACAGCGTCCAAAACCTGACACTGACCGGCGACCTGCGCCGCGCCATTGAAACCAACGAGCTGACACTCGTCTATCAGCCGAAAGTAACCGCGCGGGACGGCAAGACCGTGGGTGTCGAGGTGCTGACGCGCTGGCAGCGGCCGGGGCAAGGAACCGTCTCCCCCGATGATTTCATCGTTCACGCGGAAAAGAGCGGATTGATCTTGCCCCTGACGAAGTGGGTATTGAACGCCGCCCTTGAGCAAGGCACCAAATGGCGCGCCGCGGGGCGAGATCTTGAAGTCGCGGTGAACCTTTCCGCACAACTCCTGCACCATGTGTCGATTGTTCCGACGGTCGTCGCGATCTTGCGTAAATGGGATTATCCGGCCAATCGGCTGACCCTGGAAATCACCGAAAACGCCATTATGGCGGACCCTTCCCACGCCATGGCGATGGTGGCGCATTTTGCCGAGTTGGGGGTCAAGGTATCGATCGACGATTTCGGAACGGGCTATTCCTCGCTCACCTATTTGAAAAACCTCGCCGCGCATGAGCTCAAGATCGACAAGAGCTTCGTGTTGGGCATGGATGAGAGCGCGCCCGATCGCACCATTGTTAAATCAGTGATTTCCCTGGCGCACGACCTCGGCTTAACGGTCGTCGCCGAAGGCGTCGAGACCGCGAAATCGCTATCGATCCTGGAGAGTTTCGGATGCGACGTCGGACAGGGCTATCTCTTTGGAAAGCCAATGACAGTGGATAAGTTTGAAAAGTGGCTGGTCCGGAACGATGAGGAAGCGCCCGCGCCTCCAAAGTCCGCTTCGGAACCACGAAAACCCAGTATCGCCGCGGCGCCGGCACGGGTGGCAATCGCAAAACCGGCCGCGCGACGGGCTTGAACGACGGTCCAGGGATCCGCGCACTCCTCTTGCTTCAGCCGCTGCGCAGTCAACCAACGCTACGGCCCGTGAAAGCATCTTGGTTGCACGCCTAACCAGATCTTAACCATCTAGTGGTATATTTCCCTTTACATAG
>JAOTYV010000231.1 GCA_029861675.1 Alphaproteobacteria bacterium | reverse complement strand
GTCGCGGCGGAATTGCGCAACAACCCTTTGCCGATTGTCGCTCTGCGGCCGGCGGATTTCGCCATGCCGCAGTGTCACTTGGCGATGGAGCAGGCGAGTGCCATATTGCGCGACGGTGTCGGCTTCGTATTGCTGGATAAGCTGCCGATAGCGCCCGGCCATCCGGAAATCGCGATCGCGCTGTATTGGCTTCTCGCATCGATGATCGCGCGGCCGGTGGCGCAAAAATGGGACGGGCGGATGATCTATGACGTTCGCGATACCGGCAAAAAACCTGGCAACGGCGTGCGTCCGGATATCACCAATGTCGAGCAGAACTTTCACACCGACAACAGCTATAACCTGTGCCCGCCGGACTATGTCTCCTTGCTGTGTCTGCAAAAATCCATGGAAGGCGGGATCAGCCGGATCATCAGTTTCCCGGCTGTCCACAATGTCATGCTGGAACGCCATCCGGACCTGCTGTCGCGCCTGTACCGCCCCTATTGGTTCGACCGGCAGCGGGAACACGCGCCGGATGACGTGCAGATCATCGAGCATCCCGTGTTTGCGGCCGACAAGGGCGGTCTGCTCGCGCGGCATTCGTGGTTTCAGATCAAGAACGGACACGATTTGGCGGGCGAGCCGATCGATGCCGAAGGACAGGCCGCGCTGGAGGCGCTGGAAGAGGTCATGGCCGACCCTGGCCTATGGAAGGAATTCGTGTTTGAGCCGGGTCAGGTGCAGATTCTCGATAACCGCCGCTGTGGACACAAGCGGACGGCATTCCGTGACTATCCCGACCCCGGCCGCAAGCGTCATTTGGTGCGGCTATGGCTGCGCCACCGGGGTATGCCCTTTTACAACGGATAATGCCGCATACCCACCCAAGACGGTGACAATGGGCCGCGGCCTATGCGATAAGGATCGCCCTTTTCGAACCGGGAGCCGATATCGTGCGCGCCAATGAACCGCTGGTCATGGCCCTGCCCAAGGGCCGCATTCTGAATGAGGTTATGCCTCTGGTGCGGCGTGCCGGAATCGAGCCCGAAGCGGCCTTCGAGGATGAGCGATCCCGGCAGCTTCAATTCGCGACCAATATCCCGAACCTAAGCCTTATCCGTGTTCGCAGCTTCGATGTCGCCACCTTCATCGCCAATGGCGCCGCGCAGCTCGGTGTCGCCGGGAAAGACGTGTTGATGGAGTTCGACTATTCCGAATATTACACGCCGGTCGATCTGGGAATCGGGCGCTGCCGGCTTGCCGTGGCGGCCCGTCCGGAACTGGTCCAGGCGGAGGACCCCAGCCGCTGGAGCCATATTCGTGTGGCGACGAAATATCCCAACGTCACACGACGTCATTTTGCCGCGCGCGGCGTACAGGCCGAATGCATCAAGCTGAACGGCGCGATGGAATTGGCGGCGAGCCTGGGGCTGTGCCGGCGGATTGTCGACCTTGTGTCGACCGGGCAAACCTTGAAGGAAAACGGTCTGGTCGAAGTGGAGACGATCGCTGAAATCACCAGCCGGCTGGTGGTCAACCGGGCCGCCTTGAAGACGCGGCCCGCAGAAATCGGCGACTGGATCGACCGTTTCCGGGAGGTCGCGAATGCCGCTTAGGCTGACCGGCGCGGATCCCGGTTTCGCGGATGCCTTCGCGGGGTTCCTCGAAACCAAACGAGAGACCGAGGCGGATGTCGACGCCGTCGTCGCGAAAATCCTCGGTGATCTTCGCTTGCGCGGAGATGCGGCCCTTATCGAGTATACGAAACGGTTCGACCGGTTGACGCTGACCGGGCCGGACATCCGGTTCGCACCGGAGGAGATCGCCGGCGCGTCGGCACAATGCGCGCCTGCGGCGATTGATGCCCTAAAAATGGCGGCCGGCCGCATTCGGGCGTTTCACGAACGTCAAATTCCGGAAGACCTGCGCTATACCGACCCGCAGGGTGTCGTCCTCGGCGCGCGCTGGACGCCGGTGGCCGCGGCAGGTCTTTACGTGCCTGGCGGCAGTGCGGCCTATCCCAGTTCGGTGCTGATGAACGCCATTCCTGCACAGGTCGCCGGCGTGGCGCGTATCGCCATGGTGGTGCCGACGCCCGACGGCGTGATCAATCCGTTGGTGCTCGCCGCCGCGGAAATCGCCGGAGTGACGGAAATCTACCGCGTGGGCGGGGCGCAGGCGATCGGCGCCCTGGCATTCGGTACGGCGACCATCGACCCGGTGGATATCATCACCGGGCCGGGCAATGCCTATGTCGCGGCCGCGAAGCGGCAGGTTTTCGGCCGGGTCGGGATTGATTTGATTGCCGGACCGTCGGAGATCCTGGTGGTTGCGGACGGCGAAAACGATCCCGCCTGGATCGCGGCCGACCTGCTGTCCCAGGCGGAGCATGATGCCGCGGCGCAATCGATCCTGATTACCGATGACGCGGCATTCGCCGACGCGGTGGCGGCGGCGGCCGAGACGGCGCTTGACGGGCTCGATCGTCAGGAAATCGCCCGGGAAAGCTGGCAGCGCCACGGCGCGATCATCGTGGTCGACGCACTGGACCAGGCGATTCCCCTGATCGACCGCATCGCGCCGGAGCATCTCGAACTTGCAATCGCCGATCCGGATACCTTGGCCGGGCGCGTGCGAAACGCCGGTGCGATTTTCCTGGGCCGCCACACGCCCGAAGCGGTTGGCGACTATGTGGCGGGGCCGAACCATGTCCTGCCGACCTCCGGCAGCGCGCGATTTTCGTCGGGCCTGGGCGTAACCGATTTTATGAAACGCACGTCGCTGGTGGCGTGCGATGCGGCGAGCCTGGCGCGGATTGGACCGGCGGCCGTGACCTTGGCCGAGGCGGAAGGCCTCGGTGCGCACGCGTTGTCGATCGCGGTCCGGCTCGGCGGGAAACCGGCATGAAACCGGTTCGATGAGCGATCATCGTATTGTCGATATATCGCTCGACGACAAATCGGTCATTCGCCGGAGCCCCGAGGTCGAGCACGAGCTGAATGTCGCGGTCTACGACATCCTCGAACAGAACAGCTTCGAGCCGGTCGGCCGCTACGCCGGTCCCTACCGGCTGCATCTCAGCATCGAGGACCGGCGGCGGTTGGTTTTCGCCGTCGCCGACGAAGCCGATACGCCGCAGGGACGGGTGGTTCTGCCGCTGGTGCCGTTCCGGCGGATCGTGCGCGACTATTTTCAAATATGCGAAAGCTATTACGACGCGATCAAGCGGCTGTCGCCGTCGCAAATCGAGACCCTCGACATGGCGCGGCGCGCAATTCACAACGAGGGATCGCAGATCCTCATGGAGCGGCTCGAGGAGAAGGTCAATCTCGACGACGAGACGGCGCGGCGCCTGTTCACCCTGGTCTGTGTTCTGCACATCCGGGCGTGAAGGGGAAAACGATGACCGAACGCCTCCCTGGCGCCGTCCTCTTTGCGTGTACCGAGAATGCGCTGCGGTCGCCGATGGCGGAAGTCATGCTGAAGCATCTGCATGGCCGCCAGGTGTTCGTCGATTCCGTGGGCGTGCGGTCCGGTGAACCCGACGGGTTCGCGATTGAAGTCATGGCCGAGCTCGGCATGGAAATGCAGGCGCACAAATCGAAGACATTCGACGATCTGGACGACACGTCGTTCGACTTGATCGTTTCGCTCTCGCCCGAAGCGCAGCACCGTGCGGTGGAGATGACCCGCAGCGTCGCCATCGAGCTTGAATTCTGGCATGTCTTCGATCCCAGCCTGATTGAGGGCAGCCGCGAGCGGCGCTTGGACGCCTATCGCGAGGTGCGCGACGATTTGTTTGAGAAAATACAGCGGCGCTTTCCCGTAATACCCGTTGTCGATACTTGACGCCGGCCGTTCAACCGCCTCCTATCCGGTCATGAAATCCGCATCGCCGCCACCCCTGGTTCTCGCGTCCGCTTCGCCGCGCCGGCAAGATTTGCTGCGTCAGATCGGCGTCACGCCGGACGCCGTCGATCCCGCTGAAATCGATGAGACGCCGGGGCCGTCGGAGCTGCCCGACAAGTACGCGGCCCGGATGGCGGAGGAAAAGGCGCGGGCGGTGGCGGGCCGGCACGAAAATGCCGTCGTGCTTGCCGCCGATACGGTTGTGGCGTGCGGGCGGCGTATCCTGCCGAAAGCGGAGGATGAAGCCGTCGCGCGCCAGTGCCTGGAAATGCTGTCGGGCCGGCGGCATCGGGTCCTCGGCGGGCTGGTGATCATCGCGCCGGACGGCACGTCGCGGCGGCGGCTGGTGCGCACGGCGGTGGCGGTGAAAAGGCTCGACGCCGGTGAAATCGCGGAATACATCGCGTCCGGCGAATGGCACGGCAAGGCCGGCGGCTATGCCATCCAGGGACGCGCCGCCGCTTTCATCCGGTCGGTCAACGGCTCGTACAGCAATGTCGTGGGACTGCCATTGTTTGAAACCGCACAATTGCTCAAGGGATTGGGGCTTCGCTGATGGTGGTGGCGCGGGATATTCTGGTCGAGGTTTCGCCGGGCGAGCTGCGGATCGCCGAAATCGACCGCGAGGATCGGCTGGTGCGCCTGCAGGTGGAGCGCGTGGGAAATCCCAGCCTCGTCGGCGCGATCTGCCGCGGCCGGGTCACGCGGGTGGACAAGGCGCTGGGCGGCGCCTTTCTGGATATCGGTCTCGACACGCCGGCCTTCCTGCCGCGTGCCGGCAGCGTGCATGAGGGAGAATCGGTCATCGCGCAGGTGATGCGCGACGGCTGGGGCGACAAGGGGCCGGCGGTCACGGTGTCGCCGGACCTGGCGGGACGGTACGTCGTGCTGCGGCCGCGCGGCCGCGGCGTGCGCTGGTCGCCGCAATTGGGCGGCGGCAAACGCCGCGCGGCGCTCGAAAACTCCATGGCCGGCGTGGCCCAGGAAGACGACGGCATCGTTATTCGCGCCAATGCAAGCCGGGTCGATGGCGATCGGATCGTGGCCGAAGCGGCGCGGCTGCGGGGCGTTTGGGCGGACGCCGAAAGCCGGGCTCGGGAAAAATCTGCGCCGGCCGTACTGCAGGCGGCGCCGGATCTGATCGAGCGCGCCTTGCGCGACTGTGCGGTGAGCGGCCAGATCATCGTCGACGACCGCCGCGTCGCGGCGCGCACGGATGAATTGGTGCAGCGGGAAATGCCCGACCTGGCCGGCTGCGTCGCCTTTCACGATGGATCGGAACCGTTGTTCGAGGCGGAGGGCGTGGAAGGGCAGATCGAGCAGGCGCTTGGCCGCCGGGTCGCGCTGCCGCGCGGCGCCAGCCTGGTGATCGACGAATTGGAGGCGTTGTCGGCGATCGACGTCAATATGGGGGGCGCCGGCGGCGGACGCGGGGCGGACGCGGCGGTGTTCGAGCTGAACCGGGCGGCGGCGTCGGCGGCGGCCCGCCAGATCATGCTGCGCAATATCGCGGGCTTGATCGTCATCGATTTCGTTTCGATGCGCAGCAAGTCGCACCGCAAACAACTGGTCGAGGGGTTGCGCCAGACATTTCGTGGCGATCGCGTGACGACGGATGTGCTCGGCATGACGCCGGCCGGGCTGGTCGAAATTACCCGCCAGCGCCGGGGACCGAGCCTTGCCGGTATTTTGACGGTGCGCCCGGACCAGGAACCGCAGCCGACCGCGGAGACCACGGCTTGCGCCGCGTTGCGCGCCGCGCTGCGGCAACTCGGCGGCGGCCGCCCGGTGCTGCGCTGCGCGCCGGCGGTGGCGAGGCTGCTGGAAGGGGCGATGAACCAGGCCCTGCAGGAGGTCAGCCGGCGATTGGGCCAGGAATTGGTGCTGCAGCCGGACGCCGACTGTCCGGGGTATGAGATTATCTTGACGTGACTAGAGCAGATCCCGAGCGAACCGAAACGGTTCGTGACGACGTATTTGCGTAAAACCAAAGAGATAGGCCATTACAATTGAATCGATTTGAGCAAGAAGTAGTCGAGCGATGGAGGGCGGGGATGAGCGGCAGGAAATGTGCGATGTGCGGCAAACCGGTGGAGCCGAAATACCGCCCGTTCTGTTCGAAACGGTGCGCCGACCTCGACCTCGCACGATGGTTCGGCGGCGACTACCGGATTCCGACCGACGAGCCGGCCTTTCCGGAAGACGGCCTCTTTGACGACGGTTCGGGGGAACCGCCGGAGGACCGCTGACCCGGCGCCGGGATGTTTTCGTGTCCGACGCCGTGATAGAGAGTGGACAGACCGGCCGGATTTGATTATGAGACTCCAGCCGCATTGACGGCCAGTGCCCAGGTAGCTCAGTTGGTAGAGCAGTGGACTGAAAATCCGCGTGTCGGCTGTTCGAGTCAGCCCCTGGGCACCATTTCTTCCCTTAATTCAAATGTCTTGATCCGGCTGGCGTCGCGTGCCGGTCACAGCAGCATTTCGCCTTGACTCGGGGTTCGGTGCACGTCCGTAGAGCCGTTCGTAAAAGGGTTCGCTTAGCCGGTCCTAACGTTCACGCACCGCGCCTTTCCACGTCCCCCCCCCTTTGGGCAGGACTTTCGCATCCGTGAGCGGTGGTGGGCACCAATCCAAAAATTGGATGTGAGAAAACGGTGGCGTGTGAAGGAGGTGTTATTTATCCCGACAGGCAACACCGACGAGGCGTTTGAAGTCAGAGATTTTAACGTGACAATGCCAAAAACTACCGGGCCAGAGGGTCACTGGCCCGGCAGAACAGTTTGGTTTGGCGTCTAAACTAGCCGGTATCCGGCGATACGCATCCCTATTGGGAATGCCGGATTGAGACTGATTGAGACCCAATAACCGTAGAACGTCGTTCGGGCCTGCAACAATTTAAATTAGGTGGCAATTGGCGCGAACTGGTTGCATGTGGGTGTAAGCCGAATAGGCGCGAAATTCGTATGCGCCGCTCTATCGGGTAATTCTTACGTCGGCATCGATGCACGATACTGCGCAGAGTGCTTTAACATTTTGGATATTCATCCATAAAAACAATGCCGTAATATGAATAGCGCAACCGGTTAATACATTTCACTTTGTTGTTAATCCGATTACGACATTGCCGGTCGTCGCCTGAAGCCATCACTATCTGCCCATGCGCAAATTTCTAGTATTATTATTCGTCCTTCCATTCGCCAATTTGTCCGCATTTGCGAATTTCGAGGAGGCCGTGAACGCCTACAATTTGGGTGATTACGCGACTGCAATCCGAGAATGGTATGCTCTGGCCGAGAAGGGCGACGCGAAAGCTCAATTCAATTACGGCTTTGTGCACCATGCCGGAAAGGGCGTTCCGAAAAACGCCAGCGAGGCGGCAAAGTGGTATCGCAAGGCTGCTGAACAAGGACTTCCGGAAGCCCAATCGAGCCTCGCCGCGATGTACTATCATGGTCACGGCATGCGGCGCGATGCTGCCGAGGCGGTGAAATGGTACCGCAAGGCGGCGGCGCAAGGCTCCGCCGAAGCGCAGTCAAATCTCGGTTTCATGTATGAGATGGGCCACGGAGTGGCGGCGAGTTCCGCCAAGGCTGCAACATGGTATCGCAAGGCGGCGGAGCTGGGATATGCCAGGGCTCAATCCAACCTCGGTGTCATGTACCGCAAGGGAAAAGGTGTGCCGCAGGACGATGCGGCGGCGGTGAAGTGGTATCGAAAAGCGGCGATTCAGGGATTCGCCAGGGCCCAATCCAACCTTGGCGTCATGTATGAGAACGGTTTGGGCGTGAAGCAGGATAACGGCGCCGCGTTTCAATGGTATCGCAAGGCCGCGGCGAAGGGATTCGCGGTTGCTCAATCGAACTTGGGAGTCATGTTTCACAAGGGCAAAGGCGTCGCGCGAAATGACGGTGAAGCGGTGAAATGGTACCGCAAGGCGGCGGCGCAGGGTCTTGCCACGGCCCAGTCGAACCTTGGTGTTATGTATGAGAATGGCTTCGGTGTGCCGCGGGACGCGGACAAGGCTGCGGGGTGGTACCGTAAGGCGGCGGCACAAGGCGACCCCGTTGCCCTGTCCAAATTGGGGGCCAGGAGCGGCGTCAGGACCAGGGCAGCGGACAGAATTACACTTCC
>JAOTYV010000487.1 GCA_029861675.1 Alphaproteobacteria bacterium | reverse complement strand
TGATGCGACTTGCCCAATCTCATCCGATCTTTGCATATCTAGTCTTACGGCAAGCTCTCCATTGGCGACTGCATTAACGCCGGCGGCCAGTGTTCTGGCCGGTCGGCTGATGCCGCGCGCAACAATTCCACCAAAGATGAGGACGAACCCCGAGATCACCAAGAACCCGATCCAGCCGGCATCGGAGACCCTGGATATTCCAGAGACAATTGTCTCTTCTCCTTCTTCAAATTCCATCTGCTCGTGGGCTAGCGCTTCTGCGATAGCCTCCAGGAAATTTCCTTCCAGCACTTCGAATTCTTCCTTTTGTTCCAAAATTTCGCCAGGGTCGAATTCCTCACTAACTGCCTTCAGGAGCGCGTTGCTTTTAGCGATCAGGGCGTCGCCGCTCTGTCTCAGTTCAATACCGAATGACAAGTCTCCCCCAACTTCCTCGGTCGTGTGCTGGTCGTAGAGCCGCAGTTTCTCCTCGTAGCTAATGATCGCCTGCTCGATCAGCTCGGCTTCGGTCGCTTCTTGGCCCTCTCCTCGCCCGCCCTCGCCCCCTTCTTGGGCTTCTCCTGTCTCCGATTCGCCTTCAGATTCGGCCTCGGCGCCCCCTTGTTTTTCAAGCGAGGCAATCAACAAAAATTCACTCGTTGAAGAAACAATCCGAAGTCCGGAAAACCGCAAATCCTACAGCAGTCCCACCACTTCGACCGAGCGGGTTCCTAATGTGACGAATTCCTTGCCGACATTACTGGTGATCTGTTGATAGGTAACGGTTACCGCCAAGATAAAGGCAATGATAACCGCGTGAGAGAGGAATAGCTTGCGGCTGATTTTCATAATGTCCGATCCCAATTCGCCTTGCGAAAGCGAAAGCGTCAGATTGCAGCGTCACTTTCGTGATCATCTACCAATCGAGGCTACATTCTGGGACCGGTCGAAATCACGGCCGAGGGTGTACTCGCCCAATATTCGGACCGTCGGCATGCAATAGTGTGGACAATGCGGATTGATGATTAGTTAATATCTTTGGTGCTGCTGCAACGCTCCCGAGGACCGGTTTGGGTTAATATCTGTCGATATCGCCGATCTCCATTTTCGGCGTTTTCGGGGGCAAAGAGGTCGTCGGACATACAACGCACGCGCAACAATACTTCTTCAACAGGGATTAAAAATCGACGGGGATTTGGCCGGTGTATTGAGATGTGTCTTTAACGACCGGTTTTAAAGGCACATTAAACGGCATCTCTACCGAAGCGCATTCCCCACTCCAATCTTTTTCCCAAAGCGGGGAGAACCAAATATTCAAGCAGCCGCCTGTTTGAGTGGGTCTTTCTTAAGGACGATGTCGCCGTTTGGCCCCTGCTCGAGGCGGGTGACGGCGCTCCATTTCGCGTCGTCGGTGTCGGGGAAGTCGGTGCGGTAATGGGCGCCGCGGCTTTCCTCGCGCGCCAGCGACGCCGTGGCGAGCAGCCGACCTAACAGCGCCAGGTTGGTGACCGATAGCGCGCTTTCCAACTCCTGCCCCCGAACCTTCTCGGAACTGCGCGCTTCGTCAGATAGCCGCATGCGGGGAATCTGCTCCGCCTCGATCTGCGCATACTCGGCGAGCGCGGCGTTGCAGCCCTCGGCGCTGCGGATCGAGCCGAGCTGTTCGTGGGCCAGCATGCGGCAGCGCAGACGGACATCCGCCTGCAAGGGCCCCTCGTCGCGGCCGATCAAATCGGCGAGCATATCGCTGGCGGCGTCGGGAACATCAACTTTGCCCGGGGTGCCACCGTCGCTCTTGGCCAGCGCCGCGGCGGCCTTGCCGGCGCGGCGGCCGAATACCAGCGCCGACGACAGCGCCGATCCGCCGATGCGGTTGCCGCCATGAATGCCGCCGCCGGTCTCGCCGGCCGCCCACAACCCGTCCAACGGCGTCTTGCCGTCGATGTTGATTTCCAGCCCGCCGAGCCAGGTATGGCTGCCCGGCGCCACTTCCAGGGGCGTCTCGGTGATATCGATGCCCCGGTGCAGGCAGGTCTTATAGACATGGGGGATCTGCTTCTGGATGGTCTCCATCGGCACTTCGGTGGCGTCCATGAAGATGCCGCCGGTCAACCCGGCGCGGCCGGCGTGTATTTCCTTGGCCATCGCCAGGATGACCTCGCTGCGGGTGCTGCGCTC
>JAOTYV010000230.1 GCA_029861675.1 Alphaproteobacteria bacterium | reverse complement strand
CCGGCCACCGAGAGCGGTGGTTTCGGCGTGCCGAAGGAGATCGTCTTACCGACATCGACGGTCCCGTTTCTCGGCAGTGATTTTGCCTGCCCGAACCAAAGCGACGCATATTTGCGCATATTGTACGGTGACTTCAAGAAGATCGAGTATACCTATGTCAATGCGGGGCCAGCGAAAGCTCGTGCCCAACTCGACACTGTCGGCGATCCGTCGGTCGGGTAATCGACCGCGATATTGCCGGTTGTCTTGATGAATTCCGTCCGATTATCACATCTCGAATATGGTTTTTCTAAACCCAACCGTCTTGCTCGGCCGGGATGCGCTGCGCGGCTGCAGCGCGCGAATGGCGCGCTTTGATGGGCTGCTCAAGGCGTGCGGCATCCTCAAAGGGCGGTAGCAAATACTATCTGTCGACGTCGCTGGAAGAGGCGGATACCCAGCCGCCGCTGGGCGCCTAGGACGATACCTTGCTGATTTTGGCGGCGGGGTAGTCGTTGCGTTTTCGCTGCTAAGAACTTGCCTGGCCTGACCCTCGCACTTCGACTTCGCTCAGTGTGAGGGTTCGTTCTTTCAATATGTTACCTCATGCTGAGCGAAGTCGAAGAACGAGGTAAGGAACGATTTCGCGGTGCAATTCGGCGCCGCCCCTAAATCACCTGATTGTGCAGCGGCTCGTCGCCGCGCGCGAGCCGGTTCAGGTTTTCCAGCAGGATGTCGATGACGTTGTCCTCGTACTTCGTCGTCTCGCCGCCGGTATGCGGCGTCAGCACCACGTTTTCGAATCCCCAGAGCGGCGAGCCTGCATCCAGCGGTTCCTCAACCGTCACATCGATGCCGGCGCCGGCAATGACTTTCCGCTGCAGGGCGTCGATCAGCACCGGCTCGTCGACACAGCCGCCGCGGGCGACATTGATCAGGTAGCTGGACGGCTTCATCGCGGCGAGCGCGGCGCCGTCGATAATATTGTGCGTTTCCGGCGTCAGCGGGCAGGTCAGCGCGGTAACGTCGCAGCGCGGCAGCAGGCCGGGCAGGGCGTCCGATGTATGCAGCTCATCGACATGCTCGACCGGCACAGACGTATCCCGCTTGATGCCGATAACGGTCATGCCGAACGCTTTCGCCAGTTTCGCGAGCCGTCCGCCGATCTTGCCGAGTCCGAAGATCAGCATCGTCTTGCCGGGCAACTCGTCCTCGCGTTGCGACAGGTCGGCGATCATGCCGCGCCACTTTCCGGCGCGCTGATTGTCCCGTCCGGTGTGGATCTGGCGTGTCAGCGCCAGGAGCATGGCCATCGCATGGTCGCTGACCGCGTTCACGTTGACGCCGCTTGCATTGGCGAGGCGCACGCCCTTGGCGCGCAGCGCGTCCTGGTCGAACTGGTCGTAGCCCGCGCCGCAAACCTGGATGAACTTCAGCCTGTCGGCGTTTTCCAGCATATCGTTCTTCCAGACGCCGGACACCACCAGCACTTCGCCATCGCCCATGCGGGCGTAGGAGTCTTCGACGGTCCAGGTCTGGTAGTGGCGGATGCCGGTGTCGCGGCGTTCGAACAAGGGGGCGAGCTGATAGGCGGAATGCGCGAAATGAATGGTGATTTCCTGCAGGTTCATTGCTTGCCTCTTGCTGATCTTATGGCTGGACGAACAACCGTATTCGGTGGACGCCGGCACTCTATTCCTTGCGCAGAACGATTTCGCCCGGCACTTTCTGGGTGAACATCGGCGTCGGGCGGTCTTGCGCACCGTCGAATTCACCGTGCCAGTATTTTGCCGCTTCCTCCAGCACAAGGCCCGTCACGTTGACGATGTTCAGCGTTTCCGCCTCGCGCACGCTGCGCCAGCCGATATCTTCCAGTTCGGTGACCTGCCGGAGCTCGCCGGAGACGGCGGCGCCGTTGGCGATGAAAAACCGGGTGTTGAAGCGGATCGGTACATAGGACGGCGTAACCGCCCGCATGAGATAGTCCAGCGCGCCCAAATCGGGCGCCAGTCCCGCATCGGAATAGGCACTGAGCGCGGCACACCCGTGGGTGCCCCGGGCGGCGCCGGGAGCGCCCAGCAACAGGCCGGTTTCTTCCCAGGTCTCGCGCAACGCGGTCCAGAGCAGGGCGCGGGCAAGCGGCGGCGGCGCCTTGCGGCCGAGCCGTTCGATCACGGCGCCCGCGGCATCCCGCTCGGTTTGCAGGTCAAAATCGCCGCGGTCGACCGCCCCGCCGGGAAAGACATAGACACCCGGCATGAAGCGCGACGCCAACGGCCGGCGCCCCATCAGGACTTCGGGACCGTCCGCGCCGTCACGCAGCAGGATCAGGCTGGCGGCATCACGAGGTTTTACGGGCTCGTCGCTGTTTCCGGCGTTATCGGGAGGCATACACCTTGGACGCTAGTTTCAAAGTCTGCACATAGCGTTTCTGCACGGTAAGCAAAAGCTTGGCAACCTCTGAATCCAACAGGTTCCGTCCATCCCCGCCGCGGGGGCAGTAATTCTTGAGCGCGTCCCGGTCAGCCTTGCTGGCATGGTCGAGATTGCGCCGTATCGACAACATCTGCCGCGACAAAGCGCCGCCATTCTTTAAGGCATCGCGGACCAGGAGCTGCGCATCCGTGCTGTTTGCCGTGCACACGGTCGGAATCACGCCGGCCTTGCTGAGGCTGTATCCGGAGGGCGCATACAGACGCGCCCATGTCAGGATGAGTTCGCCCTCGTTGGGCATCCGCAGGACCGTCTGGACCGTGCCCTTGCCGTAGCTGGTGCTGCCGATGACGATTGCGCGCCCCCGATCCTGCAGCGCGGCTGCGAGAATCTCCGCCGCCGATGCGGAAGACCCGTTCACCAACACGGCAATCGGCAAGCCGTGAGCGATATCGCCGGGCGTGGCGTCGAACAATTGGAGGCTGTCGCGATGCCGACCGCGGGTCGAGATGAGGCGTCCGCTCTCGACGAACAGGTCGGCCACCCGAACCGCCTGGTGCAGCAGGCCGCCAGGATTGTCGCGCAGGTCGATCACGATGCCCTGAAGTTCGGTGCCGAGCTCCCGTTGCGCGCGCATCGTCATCCGCTCCACCGACAGGGTGGTTTCGGAATTGAAACTGGTGATTTCGATGCGGGCGAGATTGCCGTCGCGGCGGTAGAAGACAGTCTGCGGCGTAATATGTTCACGCTCAAGCTGTACGGCGCGCGCCGGCGCCTTGACGTTGCGGCGCACCGCCACCGAGACCTGGCGGCCGACCGGTCCCTGCAGCAGACGGACGATCCGATGCAGGCTCATGCCCGAAATCTTTTGACCGTTGATGCCGGTGATCCATTCGCCACGGCGCAGACCGCCGCGATGCGCCGGCGTATCGTCGATCACATCGGTAATTTCGGCGCCTTCCAAATGCGGCGCCACAACCACGCCGATTCCGCCGAAGCCGTCGCGCGAGGCGCGGTTTTCGTACGCCTTGTCGGCGCTGGCATAGCGTGAATACGGATCGAGCTTGCGCGCGACGCCTTCGAAGACGGCTTTATAGATTTTTTCGGGGTTCGCGCGGCCCAGCTTTGCGGACCCGCGACGGCCGTCATGCAGGAGTTTGGATACGGCGACCGCCCAGGCGAGCGCATCGTTGCCTTTCGGTGCCCGGGTGCTTCCGGCAATGCCGCGGCCAAGCCGGATTTCGAGTAGGTCCGCATGACGCTCAATCCGCATTTCCGGATCGATTTTCGACAATCCGCGCAGGCCGGCCACGGCAAGGTCGGCCACAATCGGCTCGTCGATATAGATCTGCTGGATATCGGACAGGCCGATTTTCAGCATGCGTTCGGAGCTGACTTGATCGAGGGGCGGAAGTTCGCGTTCGCCGCCGCTGCACGCGGCGAGCGACAACGTCAGCACGCCGATACCGTAGGCAATGGCATGACGAATGGAGAAGGCGCGCGCGCCTGAGTTCTTGCGCACGTGTCCCCGTGCGTAGGACCTGTTGGTGGCCATCCCTGTTCGCTACCCCTGTCATTCTTCTATTTTGTTGCCGGCTTATACGCCGGCTTGAGGACAGGTTAGCGGGATCATGTTCGGAAGGTAAGCTTGCCCGTTCTACCTAGTACGTTTACGTCGGGATGGCGGTTTCTTCGATTTGCCCCGGCGGAGGGGGGTGCGCGCTTTTCGTTTCTTGCCTTGGGTTCCGCCCTCGACGAGGTCGAAGTTCAGGCGGCCGGTCGCCTGATCAGCCTCGGTTAGGCGGACGATGACGGGATCGCTCATCGCAAAGGTCAGGCCGGTCCTGTCCCCCACCAATTGGTGACGTACCCTATCGTGGTCGTACCAATCGTCGGGCAGCGCTTGCATGGGAACTAGTCCATCGGCACCGGTCTCGTCGAGCCGGACGAATATGCCGGCGCGGGTGACGCCGCTTACCCGACCGGCAAATGTTGCGCCGATGCGATCGGCGAGAAACCGCGTCGTATAACGATCCAGCGCGTCGCGCTCCGCCGATGCCGCGCGCCGTTCGGTATCCGATATGTGCTCGCCCACCGCGCGCAGGCCTTCCAGGTCCTCATTGGCGTCGCCGCCCTCGCCGAGATCGAAAGTGGCGATCAGCCGACGGTGGACGATCAAGTCCGCGTAGCGCCGTATCGGCGACGTAAAATGACAATACCGCCGCAGCGCCAGTCCGAAATGTCCCATATCTGTAGGCGCATAGTATGCCTGGGTCTGGCTGCGCAGGACGAGATTGTTGATCAGCGGCGCATGCTGGCTTTCCTGGGCTTGCGCCAATATGCCAGCAAACATCGATGGACGTATCACGCCCCCCTTGGCGAGGCGAATGCCGAAGGCGGAGAGGGATTCGCGCAAACTCTCCAGTGCTTCGGCGTCGGGCGCATCGTGCAGGCGGCGGACGGTCGGTTGATTGGCCTTTTGTAACGCTTCGGCCGCGGCGCAATTGGCGGCGATCATCAGTTCTTCGATGAGCCGGTGGCTGTCAAACCGCTGGCGGGGAAGGATTTCAACCACTTCGCCGTCATCGTCAAATACGATACCCCGTTCCGGAAGGTCGAGATCGAGCGTGCCGCGGCGCTCGCGCGCCTTTTTCAGCGCCTTGAAGACGCCGTATAGCGGGGCGACGACGGTCTTGTAGAGCGGGGCGATGGCCTCATCCGGCGCGCCGTCGCGGGCTTTCTGAACCTGCTCGTAAGTCAAGCGCGCCGCGGATCGCATCATCGCGCGGCGAAATTGATGGCGCTTGATTTTGCCGTTGCGGTCGATCCACAAATCCGCCGCCAGGCAGGGCCGGTCCTCGTTCGGGCGCAGCGAACAAAGATCGTTGCTGAGCCGCTCGGGCAGCATTGGAATGACCCAGTTGGGGAAATAGACCGAATTGCCGCGTTCGCGCGCTGACCGGTCCAGCGCGTTGCCGGGCCGGACATACCAGGCGACATCGGCGATCGCCACGATCGCATGCCAGCCATCGGGATTTTTGGGGTCGGTATCGGCCTTCGCCCACACCGCGTCGTCGAAGTCGCGGGCATCCGCGCCGTCGATCGTCACCAGCGGGATTTGCCGGAGATCCGTTCGCGTCCCCAGCGTCGGCGGGGTCAGTCGGTCGGTCTCCTTGAGAACGTCGGCGGCGAATTCGACGGGAATATCGCGGCTGCGGGCGGCTATTTGCGGAATTACGCGCGGATCGTCCAGCCGTCCCAGCCGCTCGACGATCTTCGCCTGTTTGGCGCCGGGCCTACCGGCGACCGGCGTCGCGGCGACATAATCGCCGTCGCGGATCCCCTGCGGCAAGGGGCGGACGGCCTCGTAGTCGGAGCGCACCTTGCGGTCGATCGGGCGCAGGATGTCTTTGCCGCGTTCCTGTACATAGAGGGCAAGGATTTGCCGCGGCGCGGCCTCCAACAGCCGAATGACCCGGGCTTCATACTCGTTCGATTCGGTGCGGCGCAGCCGGGCAAGAATCCTGTCGCCCACGCCGGGCGCCGGTCCGGCGCCGCGGCCTTGGACGAGGCGGATCGTTGCCGGGGCTTCGGTGTCCTGCCCGGCAACCGGTCGGCAAAAAGCCTCGCCATCCTCGTCGAGCAAGGCCACTTCAATCACCGTTACCGACGGCAACCGTCCGGGCGCGGCAACACGGCGGCCCCGTTGCCGGTTGATCAATCCTTCATCGGTAAGCGACCTGAGCATCGTGCGCAGCCAAGTACGGTCGGCGCCCTTGATCTTGAAGGCCTGCGCGATTTCGCGGCGGCTTACCGCCCCCTCGCGATCGTTGATGAATTCGACGAGTTGCCGTTTGGAGGGCCGGCTGCTTTCTTTGGGCTTCTTGGGAGGCTTTGCCAAGGAACTTAGTCGGTGGCGGGTGCGGGGGCCCGCCCTTCGGCCGCGGCGGAGTCCTCGGTCACGGCGTCCGTGCCGGCGGCGTCCGTCGCGCCATTGCTCTTCTTCGCGGCGGCTTTTTTAGCGGGTTTCTTCGCGGGCGATTTATTCCCGGCGGCTTTTTTCCGTGGCGCGGACTTCTTGGCGGCCGATTTCTTGGGTGCCGCTTTCTTCGCTGCGGCTTTCTTGGCCGGGGCTGCCTTGGATTTGCCCTTTGCGGCTTTTTCCGCGAGCATTGCCACCGCTTCTTCGAGCGTAACCTTCTCCGGTTCCATATCCTTCGGGATCGTCACGCTCGCCCGGCCGTGTTTGACATATGGTCCGTAGCGGCCCTTGCGGATCGAAAGGGGCTTGCCGTCAGCCGGATGGTCGCCGAGCTCGATCGCATTGTGACCCGGGGATTCGGCAATAAGCGACACTGCCCGGTTAAGCCCGATGGTCAGCAAGTTGTCGTCCTTCAGGGAAACATAGTTCGAGCCATGCTTGATGTACGGGCCGAACCGGCCGAGACCGGCGACGATCATATTGCCGGTCTCCGGATGCAGGCCGACATCGCGCGGCAGCGACAGCATGCCAAGCGCCAGTTCGAGGTCGACGCGGCCCGCCGAGACGTCTTTCGGGACCGAGGCCCGCTTCGGTTTGGGCGGCGCTTTCTTGCCTTTTTCCTTCGGCGCTTCTTCGCCGAGCTGGAAATAGAGACCGTAGGGGCCCTTGCGGAGCGTCACGTCCTCGCCGGTTTCCGGGTGCTTGCCGAGGAGTTTTGGACCCGCGGCGAGTTCCGTTCCCATTTCCATGTCGTCGGTATCCGCGCCGCCGGCGTTGAGCCGGTGGGTGTAGCGGCATTCCGGATAGTTGTTGCAGCCGATGAAGGCGCCGAACCGTCCGAGCTTCAGGTTCAGGCGTCCGCCGTCGCAGGCCGGACATTGCCGCGCGACTTCCGTATCGCCATTCGGGCCGACCGGGAAAAAATGCGGACCGAGTTCTTCGTCGAGCCGATCCAGAACTTCGGTGATGCGAAGATCGGCGGTATCCGCGACCGCTTTGGAGAACGACCCCCAGAATTCCGCCAGGACCTTTTTCCAGTCCATGGCGCCGGCCGAGATGTCGTCGAGCTGTTCTTCGAGCTGGGCGGTGAAATCATACTCGACATAGCGTTGAAAGAAGTTGGCCAGGAAGGCGGTTACCAGCCGGCCGCGGTCTTCCGGAATAAAGCGGCGGCTCTCCAAAACGACGTAATTGCGATCCTGCAGGACGCGCAGGATCGACGCATAGGTGGAAGGCCGCCCGATCCCGAGCTCTTCCATTTTCTTGACCAGGCTCGCTTCGGTATAGCGGGGCGGCGGCTGGGTGAAATGTTGCTGCGGCTTGATTTCCTTGACCGATACCGACTGGGATTCCTGCATTTCAGGAAGCCGCCGGTCCTCGCCATTCTCATCGGCGGAGTCGTCGCGGCCCTCCTGATACAGCTTCAGGAAGCCATCGAACTTGAGCACCGAGCCGTTGGCGCGGAGGGTGACTTTTTCGTCCGGCGAGGTCATGTCGACGCGCGCCTGATCAAGCTGCGCGCTCGCCATTTCGCAGGCCACGGTGCGCTGCCATATCAGTGTGTAGAGCTTGAGTTGCGTTTCGTCGAGAATGGACTTGAGTTCGGCCGGCCGGCGGAACAGATCGGTCGGCCGGATCGCCTCATGCGCTTCCTGAGCGTTCTTGGATTTCGTTCTGTAAATTCTC
>JAOTYV010000229.1 GCA_029861675.1 Alphaproteobacteria bacterium | reverse complement strand
CGGCTTCGGTCACGATCGAATGAGGCTGTACCGCTACCTTTGCGGTGACGTTGCGGCCATCGACATAGAGACGAATTTCGCCATCCCACCGCCGGTCGAGCACCGCCGTAACGTGATGCCATGCGCCGTCGAATAAGTTGATACTATTCCGTATCCTCCCATCAAGCGGAATGCTCGCAGCTTCAGCCCTGTTCGAGCGGTCGGCATAAAAGAAGGCCCGCAATTTTCCTTTGCTCAGTTTGACGCCGTAAGCACGCCCATCTCCGAAATACGACGACACCAATCCGGCGTGCAGCGGCTGTTCTTCGGATGCTCGTGGTCTGATCCAAAACGAGATCGACCAACTGCTATCGCCCGGTTCCAGCGTACGGTTAAAGGAAACGAAAACCGGCAATTTTCCGTCAAGCGCGAGAGCACGGCTAGTTTTGCCGCGGCGGCTCCAGGTAAGGGGCCGGTCGCTGTTTTTGGGCTGTGCCCCGTCGTTCCGGTAGGTGCTCGAATCCGTCAACGAGCCATCCAGCTTGAGATGAAGCACCTTGAGATCTTGACTAGCGGAATTCCTTGAATTTCCCGCCAATACTGTCGTAACGGCCAAAATACAAAGGGCGAATTTCCGCAGCCGCCGAAACCCGCCATTCCGGATCACTGACACAACTGCAACTCCCGAACCATGATCATCAATCACCGTCGAGGTCGTACACCACACCAGTTTTCATGCTGTCGACCGCCCGCAGGCAGGCGCGCGTCACAGATGCAATGTCGCCAAACGCCATGCCCGGCGCCGCGCCGTCGCGCACTGAAGCGCAGAACTGCGCCATCTGGGCGGCAAATCCCTTGTCGCGCTTTCGGGTCTTGAAGACCGAGCGGCGGCCCGAACGATAAAATTCACAGCGCGCGAAATCATCCATCACCACGGCGGCCCCATCCCCCATGGCCTCGAACCGTTCCTTGGCCAGGCTACGGTCGCCGCCGGCGGCATAGAGGATCGACCCGATAGACCCATCCGCGAACCCGAGCGACAAGACCGCCTCGTCCTGTGACGGGCCGGTTGCCGCCGTGCCAGTGCATCGCGCATGCACGCTGGTCACGCGGGCGCCGCATACGGCCTGCAGGTAATCGACGAAGTGGCACGCCTCACCGACGATGCGGCCACCGCCAATGGTTGGGTCTTGAACCCAATGCTCGGCCGGGACCATCCCCGCATTCGCCCGATAATTCATGACGAGGGGACGGCGGCGATCGGCAAAGAACGCTCGCGCCTTGTCACAATGTGCCGAGAACCGCCGGTTGAAACCAACCGCCAACCGCAACCCGTCGCGTGCCTTTTCCGCGTAAAGCGCGGAAATTTCGTCGAGTTCTTCTTCGGACAGGCACAATGGTTTTTCGACAAACACGTGTTTGCCCGCGCGCAAGGCGTCCAGCACGATTGCGCCATGGCTGTCGTGACGCGTACCGATCATCACGGCGTTGACCGCATCATCGGCAAGGATTTCATGATAGTCTGTCGTGCAATACGCAACGCCCAGGCGATCACCCAGGGTCTTAGCTTGTACGCCGCGCTGTGTGCATACCGCCGATATGGTCGTTTCCGGCACCCCTTTGAGCGCAGGGATCAGCATGTCGCGAACATGATTGCCCGCGCCGATCAGACCGAGCCGCACCGACTCCGTATCGACCCGTGCACGCAGATGGATGGCGCGGTGTTCCGTCTGCGCCACGCCTTCGCCGTAGCTCAGCAAAACGCCCAAGGGTGCTTCCTGCCCCGACAGGATCTCCCGATAGGCCTGTTCCGATTGCTCGATCGGATAACGGTGGCTCGTCAACGCCGATAGATCCAACCTGCCGGATTCCACCAGCGTCAGGAATGCCGCCATGTTGCGCCGTTCGGTCCAGCGCACATAGCCATAGGGATAGTCGTGCCCCTTTTCCTCGTAGGTCGGGTCATAGCGTCCCGGTCCGTAGGATGTCGACAACCGCAAATCCAATTCCTTGCGGTAGTAAGGTTCGCGCGGCACCGTCATCCCGACCGCGCCGACCACCACCACGCAGCCTTTCTGGCGACAAATTTCACCGGCCGCCGCGATCGGCCCGTCGCTCTTCGTACTCGCGGCGATCACCACCGCGTCAGCGCCGTGCCCGCCGCTCCGCGCCGCAACTTCAGCGGCCATGGCATCCGGCGCTACCGCCGCGTCCACGCCCAAGCGCTCCGCAAGTGCGCGCTTATCCGCATCCGGTTCGGAGGCCAGTACGATACAGCCGTTCGCCTTCAGCAATTGCGCGATGAGTTGGCCTACCACCCCGAGTCCGATGACCGCGACAACATCGCCGAGTTTAGGGTCAGCCTGGCGGACGCCCTGCATCGCGATGGCGCCAAGGGTCACATAGGCCGCATCCTCGAAACCAATCGAGTCCTGTATTTTGACGCAGAGATTCTTGGGAACGAACACCATCTCGGCATGGGACGCATAGTCCTGTCCGGCGCAGGCGACGCGGTCGCCGACGACGAATTCCTCCACACCCGCGCCGACTTCGACAACAACACCGGCGCAGCTATACCCGAGCGCGACGGGCGAATCGAGCCGCGATGACACCATCTTCAACGTATCGACGACGCCATCCTTCTTCGCCTTGTCGAGCACCTTGCGCACCAAATCGGGCCGGTCCATGGCCTTGCCGGCGAGCGATTTCCGCGCGGTGTCAACCGTGCTTCGCTCCGTGCCGACGCTGATCAGCGACGCCCGTGTGGCGACCAGCACGCCCCCCGGCCGGATCGTCGGCGGCGGAACGTCCTCAACCGACAACTTCCCGTCCCGGTAATTCTGGACAACCTGTTTCACAGGGCAGCCTCCGCGGTGCTGCAAATTGGAGTGCCGCTCACAGCCGCCATACCTTCAATCCCATAACCTGCAAGGCCGTGCGGTCAAACTGCGACTGGACGTCGATAAAACAACCATTCGGCGTGATCTTGCCCGCCAACTCCTCCAGCGACCGCTCCATGAACGCCCGATGCGGCACTGCCAACACCAGCGCATCGCCGACCGGCAGATCTTCCCAGCTATGATTGGTCACGCCGAAGGAATCGCCCTCGACCAGGGGATCATGCGCTGAAACTTGCAGCCCAAATGCGCGAAGCCCATCAATCAAGTCGACGACTTTCGAATTGCGCTGATCCGACACGTTCTCCTTGAAGGTAAGTCCCAGCACGTTCACGCGCGCGCCCGTCTTTAGTGCGCCGCCCTGCGCCATGCACTTCACAGTTTGCTCGGCCACAAATCCGCCCATGCCATCATTGATACGACGGCCGGCGAGGATCACTTCGGAGTGGTAGCCCAGCTCCGACGCCTTATGGGTCAGATAATATGGATCGACGCCGATGCAGTGTCCGCCCACCAAGCCGGGGCGAAATGGCAGGAAATTCCACTTGGTCCGCGCCGCAGCCAAAACGTCCTGCGTATCCAACCCGGCACGATTGAAGATAATCGCCAGTTCGTTCATTAGGGCGATATTGAGATCGCGCTGCGTATTCTCGATGACCTTTGCCGCCTCGGCCACGCGAATACTGGCGGCGCGGTGCACGCCCGCATCGACCACGCTTTCATACAGTTCGGCCAGCGCGTCGAGCGTATCCCCATCGTCCGCCGCCACCACCTTTACGATGGTTTCAAGGCGATGTTCCGGATCACCCGGATTTATGCGTTCCGGCGAATAACCGATGTGAAAGTCGCGCTTCCAGGTATACCCGCTGCTTTCTTCCAGCACGGGCAAGCACACTTCCTCCGTCGCCCCCGGATAGACAGTCGATTCATAGACTACGATGGCGCCGCGTTTCATGTGGTTGCCCACCGACCGGCTCGCCGAAATCAGGTAGCCGAAATCGGGTTTCTTGGTCGTGTCCACCGGCGTCGGAACCGCGACAACGATAAAATCCGCGTCCGCGAGGTCGGCAAAATCGGAAGTAAGGCTCAGGCGCCCGGCGCTGCCGAAGTCGGCGGCGGAAACCTCCCCCGTCGGATCGACGCCGTTCTGATAGTCCGCGACCTTTTCGACCGACAGATCGATGCCCACCGTATCGGTGACGCGGCCGAAGGCAACGGCCAGCGGCAATCCGACATACCCCAGACCGACAACAGCAACCTTGCTCATGACGTGCTGCCCGCACGCCTCGTCGCCGTGTCCTCGCATCCATCTGCGCGCATTCCCGTAACGGGCAGGCCGCGCCAATCGCGAATAATCTCCACGATGCGCTCCGCCGCGCGGCCATCGCCATAGGGGCTGTGCGCCCGCGCCATCCGCCCGTATACCTCCGGGTCCATCAACACCCCCTCGACCCCCTCAACGATTGCCTTCCTGTCGGTACCTAGCAAGAGGACAGTACCGGCCGCAACCGCTTCGGGACGCTCCGTGACACTACGCATGACCAGGACGGGCTTACCCAACGCCGGCCCTTCTTCCTGAATACCGCCGGAATCTGTGAGAATCAGGTCGGCCGAATTCATCAACCCTACGAAGGGAAAATAGTCGAGCGGTTCAATCAACGCGATATTCGGAACGCCCTCGAGCAACCGGGTTACCGGCGCACGGACATTCGGGTTGAGATGAACCGGATAGACGAATTGCCAGGTGGGGTGCGCAACGGAGAGGTCATGTATGGCTTGGCAGATGTTCTCAAACCCCTCGCCGAAGCTCTCCCGCCGGTGGCCCGTCACCAATACGCGCTTTTCCGCGTCGTTAAGCCAACGTCCGGCGACTTCCCGCCCGATATGGCCGTCCCAAGCCGTATCCGTCATGCCGTCCAGGCGGGTCCGCACCACTTGCAGGGCATCTATCACGGTGTTTCCGGTGACATGGATTTGCACCGGATGCACGCCTTCGGCAATTAGGTTGTCGCGCGCCGTTTCGGTCGGCGCAAAATGAAACCGCGCCAACCGGGACACGAGTATGCGGTTGGCCTCTTCCGGAAACGGCGCGGAGAGATCGCCCGTCCGCAATCCGGCCTCCACATGGCCAACGGGTACGCCCCCGTAAAACGCCGCCAGCGCCGCCGCCAGGCAGGTCGTGGTATCCCCTTGAACCAAGACGAGATCTGGCCGCTCAGCCCGCAGGACCTCTCGCATACCCAGCAGAACAGCCGCCGTGACGTCCGACAGATCCTGTCCTTTGCGCATCAGATCCAAGTCGTGATCCGGGACAATCCCGAATAGGGCATTCACAGGATCCAGCATTTCACGATGCTGCCCGGTAACACAGACCCGGCTTTCCAGATCGGCTGTTTCGGCCAGGCGTAGAACCACCGGCGCCAACTTTATCGCTTCGGGGCGGGTGCCGAAAACGCTGAGCACGCGACACGCGCTCATCGGATGACGCCCCGCGTGTCGATGACGACCTTGTCCTTGAGATCGACACTCGCGAGATCTCTGAATTCCCGATGATCGACCAAGAGCAAAACGATATCCGCCTCGGCGATCGCTCGATCGTGTGGCAATAGGTCAAACTCCGGATGGCTTTGGATATTGGGTTCGCAAATCAGCAATTCGCCTATCGACTCCTCCTGGAGGCGCTGCACAATCTGCAATGCGGGCGAGCCTCGCAAATCATCCACATCCGCCTTGAATGCGAGTCCAAGGCATCCAATTACCGGATTCCGGAATCGGGACGCGCTTCGCCGCACTTTTTCGACGACCCATTCAGGCTTGCCGTCGTTGACCTCGCGGGCGCTGCGGATGAGACGGGCGTGGTCCGGTGCCCGTGCCGCGATAAACCAAGGATCGACGGCGATGCAATGCCCGCCGACTCCCGGGCCGGGTTGAAGAATATTGACGCGCGGATGCCGGTTGGCGAGTTGGATCATTTCCCACGGATCAATCGCGTCACGGTCGCAAATAATCGACAATTCATTCGCCAGCGCAATATTCACGTCGCGGAAAGTATTCTCCGCCAGCTTGGCCATTTCTGCCGTCATCGAATTGGTCCGGTAGACCGTGCCGCGGACAAAATCCTCATAAAATGCCGCCGCCACGTCCGAGGACGCAGCGTCAATGCCGCCCACGATACGATCGTTGTCGACCAGTTCCAAAAGAATACGGCCGGGCAATACGCGCTCCGGACAATGCGCGACATGGATTTCCGCGCCTACTTTCAGCCCGAACTTTTCCAGAATCGGCACCACGACGTAATCGGTCGTCCCGACCGGGCTCGTCGACTCAAGAATGACGAGATTCCCCGGCCGCACAAAGGGCGCGATCGACCGCGTCGCGCTTTCCACATGCGACAAATCCGGCATGTTGCCGTCCTTGAGTGGCGTCGGTACGGCGATAATGAAGACGTCTGCCTCCGCGGGCTCAACCGCCGCCGTCAGCTGCCCTGATTGCACAGCCGATTTGACAAGTATATCGAGATCGGGTTCGACGATATGAATGCGCGCCTGATTAATCGTGTCGACCACCTTCTGCGAGATGTCAACGCCGCGGACCGTATAACCTTTGGTGCCAAGAAACGAGGCGGTGGGCAGGCCGATATAGCCCAGCCCCACCACGCATACCGATTTCGTCATATTGTTATTAGCGAGTCCCTACGACCATTGACCGGACGACCACCGACAGGATGATTATTTCCGAAGATCGCTAGCTTCGCATCATACCTATAGCAGTGTGTCGCATACCTACAACGAGGTATCACTTTTGACGATAGAATAACTTATCATTTATCATGCGATATCAATTTTATAAACAGATTTGTTGTCAAATGAGATAAAGTAAATGCGGCGCCCGCATTAAAGCCCAAATTCCATCAGCCAACGAAGGGACTGAGCAATCCTCGCTTCCGGTCCACCACAACGTCGAAGATCGTGTCAATATCAATCTGATTCCGCTCCTCCGCGAATCCGTAAACGAGCGCCGCGTCACATAATGAATTAATCAGCCGTGGCACACCACGCGTCTGATAGTGCACAGCGCCACACGCCATATCGTCGAAGATAGCCGTCGCTCCACCCGCAACCTGCAGGCGGTGGCGAATATAGGAACGGGTATCGCGAAAATCGAGCGGCGAGAGATGATAGTCCGACGAAATGCGCTGCACGAATTGCTGCAATTCCGGGCGCCGAAGCGTGTCGCCGAGTTCAGGCTGACCGACCAGCAGAAGTTGTAATATTTGGTCCTTGTCGCTATTGACATTTGTCAACATCCGCAGCTCTTCCAGCGTCTCGACATCCATATTTTGTGCTTCGTCGATAATCAGCAGTGTCCGCCGGTTGGCCTGGTACTGGCGGACAACGAAGTCGACGAAGAGATGATACAGCTCGGCCTTGTCCGTGCTGGAATAATCGAGGTCAAAGGCGAATAGAATCCATTTTAAGAGTTCGCCAATATTGCGATGCGTATTGGTAATCATGCCGACGGTGAATTGCGGATCGAGCATCTGCATCGCCCGCCGGATCAGGGTGGTTTTGCCCGACCCAACATCGCCGGTAATGACCGTGATACCGCCGTGCAGTGTCAGGCCGTATTCGAGCATAGTAAGGGCAGTCTCGTGCTGCCGACTCATGTACAAGTATTCGGGATCAGGTGTCAGTGTAAACGGCCGTTCCTTCAAGCCGTAAAATGTCTCATACATGACGCAAGGCCCCTGTTGCCTAATTTCCCGCCAGTCTAATGCCCAATAGCCGCGGCGTTATCGTTTCTGACCTTCTACAAATAAGCGTCAAACTCGGTTTGAGTCGAAAAATTCAAAACGGTGCCAAGTATCGTGCTACTTTTGAGGAGTTCGAGAGAGCGTTCGATTTGCGACTCTGTGGTCATTCCTTCGCGCGCAACGAACAACGTGGCATCGACATTGGGAAGAAATGCAAGACAATCGTCGGTCGCAAGCAAGGGCGGCAAATCGTACATCACCAATCGATCAGGATACCTTGTTTTTAGCTCTTGGGCGAGTTGTTGCATCTTCGGTGATGCGAGCAATTCAGACGATTTCGCCACCGTTCCCCTGGCTGGCAGGATGACCAGTCGTTCAATGCCCGGATTGATCAAACATTCCGACAATTCAACCCGGCCCTGCAGGTAATCATCAATACCGGCATCAGGCTCAATTCCCAACATTTGCGCAAGCGACGGT
>JAOTYV010000486.1 GCA_029861675.1 Alphaproteobacteria bacterium | reverse complement strand
GATGTGCCATGCGGATCAATTGAGCCGGGCGCTGCTGGACGGCCGCGCGGCGGATGGTCTCGCGTGCACCTATGAAGAGTATCGTGCGGCCGAGCGCCGTATTATCGCCTACCGCCGCGCCGTGGATGCCACAATGGAGGGCTTTGACCTGCTCCTGACGCCCAGCGCGCCGGGGGAGGCGCCCCCCGGCATCGCCAAAACCGGGGATGCGGTATTCAACGGGGCATGGACGACCCTGCATCTGCCGGCGGTGACATTGCCCGTCGGGCCGGGGCCGACGGGCCTGCCGCTTGGCATCCAAATAATCGGTCAACGGCATCGAGACCCGGATTTTCTCGCCGCCGCAAAAGCGGTCGCGGAGTATTTATCATCCGTCTCTTGACCTGGCCGGAGACGGCCTCACCTTAAAAGCGAGATCGATCGCCGCTTAAAGAGGATGGCCATGCGTTGGCTCCGGATAGTCGTGCTGCCGGCGTTGCTGATGCCGTTGCTGCTGTTGCCGGCGCCGGTTGCCTGGGCCGAAATGGAGGCGACCGAGGATGAGCTCGATGAACGCCTGGAACAGGTGGATCGCGAGCGACAGGCGGTTCGGCGCGAGGCCGCGAAAATCGACCAGAAATCACGGATATTGGAAATCCGCCGGGAAGCCCTTCGGGAAGACCTGCGCGTTGGCCATCCTTTCCGCTCGCGCCGGGAGTTGCGCAACGACCTTCGCACCACCGAAAGCCGTGGACGGTGGTATAAAAACGAGAGTCGGCGGAACGATTATACCACCCGGCGCAAGCAGCGGACGCTGCGGCGTCTCCGGCGAATTCGGCCACGTGGTTAATTTGGTGATTCTGGATTGCGAATATTGGTGCTTTCCAGAGAATAAATGGTAAATATTCCAAATATAAAAAATTCATAATGCAGTTGTTTAAAATTTGTTAATATTATTCATTCAAATATTACATTACAAATAAATAAAACTAGAATAATTAATCCAAGTATGCTAGTAAAAGGCTGGGGGAGGGGCGTGTGGATTGAAACGCGCCCATGAATACTACGCAGATATACCTGATCGGCGGGACCGCGTTGTTCCGTCACGGATTGCGCAGCTATCTGCCGGAAGAGTCTTTTCGGGTGGATGGCGAGTTCGATTCCGTCGCCGATTGTCTCGCGCAAGCGGATGAGTCGAGCGCTCCCGATATCGTCATCGTTATCGGCGGTACGCCTGAATCGATATCCGGCAATGCAATTCGGGATATTCGCGGGGCCTTCGCGCTGGCGCGCGTCTTGGTATTGGCGCCGGTGTTGTCGGTCGAGGAGTTCAGCGATTGCCTAGCAGGTGGGGCGAGCGGGTATCTTCTTAGCTCAATCGGTCCGGCGGCGTTTGGCCATTCGCTAAAACTGATCGAACTCGGCGAGAAAGTGTTCGCTTCCGATCTGTCGCGGGCATGGGCGGTCGGGCAACTGCCGCGCGTCGTATCCAAACCGCCGATCAACGATTTGACCGATCGTGAAATGGATATTTTACGGTGCTTGGCTGCGGGCTCGTCCAACAAGGTCATTGCCCGTGAATTGGAAATCGCCGAAGCCACGGTGAAGATCCACGTAAAATCGTTGTTGCGGAAAATCGACGTCCGGAACCGCACTCAAGCGGCGCTGTGGGCGATCGAAACCGGGATGGCGACCCTGCCCAGGTCCGACGACCCCTAACCAACGATTAGCACCCTTTCGCCCGGGCAGCCGTCGATACCCAAATCGGCGGCAGAGGGGTTCCTGCGAAAAGTGGTCATCGCCCCTTCCGGAATGTTACAAGGAACCCCTCTGTTCCTGTGACGAGGAGGACGATCGAACCGCTATGCCGACACCACAATCCGGCGTTCTACCAGACGCCAACACGCATGCTTTGTTTCTCACGCTCGCGGTTCATTCCACCGGTGGGGATACCGAAAGTCTCGGCAATCGCATTGCCGCTATTCCAGGCCTGGTCGCGGATCTGTCTAAGCCTGCACCCGAGGCCGACCTGCACGCGGTCGTCGCCGTTGGCGCCGATTGCTGGGATCGGGCATTTCCGGGAACCCGTCCGTCGGCGCTCCGGCCATTCGCACAGTTCGCGGATGGCGGACGCGTAGCACCTGCGACGCCGGCGGATATCTTCGTTCACATCCGCAGCGAGCGGCACGACGTG
>JAOTYV010000228.1 GCA_029861675.1 Alphaproteobacteria bacterium | reverse complement strand
CTGTTTCTCCCATCGGTCACGCCCCGCCATGGGCCGGCGGCGCCTGCAACATTTCCAACAGCATTCCATTGACCGCGTCGGCGGCCTCATACATTGCCCAATGCCCCGCGCCGTCGACGAGACGAAGATCCAACCGGTTGCCGAGGTCCCGCAGCACGCGCTCGCGTTCCTGGACGCCGGGGTTGGCGAACACATCCGAGGTTCCCCAGATGACGTTGAGCGGCATGGAAACCTTCCGCAAGGCCCGGATCAGCGTATCGCTCGCTGCCACCGTATGGGTCCGCTGCCGCGCACGCCGCGTATTTTCGAGTTGCAGCCAGGCGGTATGGTCGTCGATCTGGTCCGGTGCGGACGCCATCATGATGACGTGCAGATTGTGTCGCTGCACGTCGAGGATTTCCGCCTCGCTCATATCGTCCCGGGCGAGGCGCAGACTGCCGCGCAGACCAGGCCAGGAAACGCCTAATGCGGCGCCGCCGATCATCGTAAAACTCTTGACGCGGGCGGCGTCGCGAACCGCGACATGTCCGCCCATGACGGCGCCGAATGAAAATCCGACAAGGTGATACGACTCGGTTGCGGGCAACAGCTTCGCGAGGCCGGCATTGACGATACCGGCGAGATGCTCCGTCGATTCGAGAAGCCGGTTCGGATCGTAGGGCTCCGGCGGCAAATCCGAATCGCCGAGTCCCGGGATATCCGCGACATAGAGACGGAAGTGTTTTTCCAAAACCGGAATATTGGCAATCCAGTGGGTCCACGACCCCGAACCGCCATGCAGCAGCACAACCGGCGCGCCCTCGCCCCAGATGCGCCAAACCATCTCACCGTCGCCGCAAGGTGTCCTGACCTTGCGGCATCGGGCATGGATTCGGTCGACCCACTCCGCGGCTTCGGCTGTATTCACGCGCAATCCTTCAAATTCATCCGGCCTCACGGTACGAGCGCCGGCACTCTCTCCGTTCCGCACACAAGAAAAGCGCCGTTCGCGCGATGCCCGAACGGCCAGGATAGTGCGAAAATTAGTTCAATTATCCCCGTGGTGAAACCCCCGAGGCGGCGCGGTCAAGGAACTGACCTGTAAGTGTACGACACTCCAGTTCACGGCACACGGTTCCGCCGGACAAAATTTTGTGCGACAGAGGGCTACTCCTTGGCCTTCGTTTCGCCCTGCGCGATAGGTTCCGCGCTTCCAAGACCGCGTTAACGAATATTAACAGAAATACCTCTTAATTGCACTGAACTAACTCAGGGGATCGGCGGCTCATCCAACGATTCGACCATTTGACCGGCCCGGAACGGCGCGTCGGATAGCGCGCGGATGTAGGATTCCCGCCAGTTTGTGACGTCATTCCGGCACACCTGATCATACAACGACCGCCACCGTTCCTGACGTTCCTTGAGCGGCATCACAAGGGCCTGTTGCAGCGCTTCACCGACCGCATCGACGTCGTACGGGTTCACAATTAACGCCGAGTCGAGCTCGCACGCCGCGCCGGCAAAACGCGACAGCACCAACACACCGGGATCACGGGGGTTTTGGGACGCGACATACTCCTTCGCGACCAAATTCATACCGTCGCGCAGCGGCGTCACCAGCCCGACTCGACTCATGCGGAAAAATCCGCACAGGGTACGCCGGTTGAAGCCTTTGTTAAGATACCGGGTCGGCACCCAATCATATTCCGCGAACCGGCCATTGACGTGTCCGGCCATCGCCTCCAGCTCGCGCCGGATGTCCTGATATTCCGGAACGTCGCCGCGGGAAGACGGAGAGATTTGCAACATGACCACATGGCCGCGGTTTGCCGGATACGCCTGCAGCAGATGCTCGAAGGCCTGCAAGCGCTGAATCAGTCCCTTGGAATAATCCAGCCGGTCGACACCGATGATCAGATCACGCCCGCCCAGACTGCTTCGCAACCGTTCGGTCGGCCGGGAGTCCGCCGCGGCACCGGCAAATCGCGTAACCGAGTCGGCGTCGATCCCGATCGGATAAACGCCGGTTTTGAAGGTCCGTCCATAGGCCCGGACCAGCCCGTCCTCGCCGACCAGACCGCCGATCTCATGACGAATGTAATCGCAGAACGATGCCCGGTCCGCTTCGGTCTGGAATCCGACGAGGTCGTACAAACAGAGGGCGCGCACAATGTTCCGGTGGTGCGGCAAGGCGAGCAACACCTGCACCGCGGGCCACGGAATATGCAGGAAAAAGCCCATGCGATGACCGCAGCCGATATCGCGCAGCGCCGACGCCATCGGAATCAAATGATAGTCGTGCACCCAGACGAGGTCATCGTCGTGCAGCATCGGCGCGAGCTGGCTCGCGAACACCTGATTGACGCGCAGGTAGCGGTCAAAATTGCGGCGCCCCAGATCGGCGAGGTCGAGCCGGTAGTGAAACAGCGGCCATAGCGAGCGGTTGGCGTAGCCGAGATAATATTGGTCGTAATCGTCCTGATCGAGTGCGACGGTCGCATAGGTGATCTTGCCTGCCGTCATGATCGCCGGTTTCGCGGCCGGCCGCTCAGTAATGCGCCCATCCCAGCCAAACCAGATACCGCCGCGATCGCGCAAGGCGGCCAGTATCCCGACCGCGAGCCCTCCCTGGCTACCCGGACGCGGCTGGCGCGCCGGCGCAATTCGATTGGAGACGACGACCAGTCGGCTCAAAAAGCTTCCTCCCAGGGTCGTGACAGACGCATCGCGGAATTAATGATCCCCACCATCGAGTAAGTTTGCGGGATATTGCCCCAGAGTTCCATCGTGGCCGGGTCAAGATCTTCCGACAACAAGCCGACCGCATTGCGGCAGCTCAACATGTTCTCGAATAATTCACGCGCTTCGTCATGGCGGCCGACCAATGCAAGCGCGTCGATGTACCAGAATGTGCAAATGTTGAAGGCGTTTTCCGGGTATCCGATGTCGTCTTCATTGCCGTAGCGAAAAAGATGCATTCCCCGCCGCAAGCGCTTTTCGATGAGACCGAGTGTACCGTGAAACCGGGAATCTTCGGGCGATATGAATCCGAGTTCGGGCATCAGCAGGAGACTCGCATCGACCTCGTCGCCACCGAAACTGCCCGTGAAACTATCGAGTTCCGCATTCCACGCCCGCTCGAGGATCGCTTCACGAATGCGGGCGGCGTGATCCAACCAATATCCGGCACGATCATCCAGTCCGAGCCGGGTCGCGATGCGGGCGAGCCGGTCGCACGCCGCCCAGCACATGACACTGGAAAAGGTGTGGACGGCCTGCCGGGTTCGCAATTCCCAAAGCCCCGCATCCGGTTGCTCCCAAAGCGTGGTGGCCTTCTCGCCCAATTCCTCGAGCCGATTGAAATGTTTGATGCCGCTCGGCCGCCGCAGCCGCGCATCGAAGAAACTTTGCGCCGACGCCAGGATGACGCTGCCGTAGCCATCGTTCTGACGCTGGATATAGGCATGATTCCCCTTGCGCACCGGCCCCATCCCCCGGTAGCCCTGCAACCCGGCGACTTCGCTCTCGTCCAGCCTATGCTCCTGCGCAATTCCGAAGACCGGTTGGAGATCTCCGTCGACGCCCGCGGCCACGATGTTTCGGATATAACTGAGATACCCCTCCATCGTGCGGGTGGCGCCGAGACGGTTGAGCGCGTGGACCACGAAATACGAGTCACGCAGCCAGCAGAAACGGTAATCCCAATTTCGGCCCGAATCCGCCGCTTCCGGAATCGAGGTGGTCATGGCCGCCACGATCGCGCCGCTTTCCTCGAAATGGCAGAGCTTGAGCGTGATCGCCGCACGAATCACCGCGTCCTGCCATTCGAACGGCAGGGCGAGATAGCGGCACCACTCCAGCCAGTAATCATCGGTCTTTTCGAGGAATTCGCGGCCGGTTTCCAAAACCCCGCGCTGCAGGCTCTCATCCGGTCCGAGAACCAGCGTAGCCGGCCGCTCGAGGTTGAAGGGTGTTTCATCCATAAGATACGCAATCGGCACATCCGACGTGAGGCGCAGCACGATATCTGGCATGATGTAGCGTATATGGTTGGACCCGCGTGTGCGATCCGGCCGGTTCGCCCCATAACCATGCGCGGGCCGAAGGCGAACGCGCATCCGCGGATTTCCGGCAATCGGCCGGAGATGCCGGACGATCGACGTCGGCCGGTAGGTACGGCCGAATTGCTTGAAGCGTGGCGCGAAATCCGTGATTTCGACGACGGACCCGTCCCCGGCAAACAACCGTGTAACCAATATCGCCGAGTTTTTATTGTATTCTTGTTCAGACCGGACGTAGCCGATCAGCTCGATATCGTAGAAACCGAAATCCGGTTCGCCGTGATCCTTCAACAGAGAGCAAAATACGGGATCGCCGTCGAAGCGCGGAAAGCACGACCAGACGATCCGCGCCTGCTGATCCAACAATGCCGCGATACTGCCATTGCCGATCAGGGCCAGTTCCAATGAGCTCATCCACGCCTCCGTAATTCTGGCCCCGCCGTCGCAAGGCTATCGCGCAACCAGCAATGCAGCGCCGACACATCGGGCAACCTGAATTGTGCGGCGGTATCCGCATTAGGGCCGATCCGGACCGAGAGACCGCCCAGACCGTTCACGACCGCAAATCCCCGTTCGTCGGTCACGTCATCGCCGGCAAACACCGGCCGCCGGCCCACGAAAGGCGGCGCCGCCATAAACCGCTCGATCGCAATGCCCTTGTCGATGCCGGACGGTTTCACCTCGACGACCATCTTGCCGTGCAGCAGCGTAAGGCCGTCGCGATTCCGGATCAGGTCGGCAAGAAACGCATGCGTTTCGTCTCCGGCTTCCGGGGATTGCCGATAGTGCACAGCGATCGTGGCACCTTTGTCTTCGACCTGTATCCCCTTAACGGCCGCCGCGAAGCTTTCGATACGGTCCTTCAAGGGCCTGACGGGCGGCAGATCGACCGGTCCCCGGACCGCTCCGGTCGCATCCCGCCATTCCAGACCATGCAGCCCGGCGACGGGCAAGGCCGGCAAATTGAAAATACGATCGATGTCGGCAATAGGCCGGCCGCTCACCACAGCGACGGCGCCACCGAAGGCCCCTAGCAATTCCTCCAGCAAATGCCGCGTCGCCGCGTCACCATGAACCGCCGATGGCGTTCCCGCGATCTCCAGCAATGTGCCATCCGCATCAAGGAAAAGCGCCGCATCCCGGCCGATGGCCGGCGGCGGTTGGTCGATCCTGCTTCTGTCGATCGACATATGCATCTTCCAAAATTCGCCGAACTTATCGTTGTTAGGGGGCAACCGCTTAAGGAAGCGCTAATCGACCCCTTGTTTTCGCATTTACGCGATCGGCATCACCGACCCATTCCGGCGAATGTTTAGCTATATATTCCCCACAACCTATCAACGCACTCCATATTTTGTGGTAAGACCTCCGGACGAACGGTCGATTACCCCTTTCCGCCGCCGGGCAGGTGAGCGGCGTAGATTTTCAGCGCCTGTTTCAGAGTCCGGCTCTTGTCCACGGTTTCGCGGGTCTCTTCGGCGATCGGCGTTTTCACCAGCAATTCGAAGATGTCCGCCGCCCCCTTGTGGAAGTTCGGCGTCACGCCGGTGCCTTCGAGGGTCGCCGAGATTTCATGCATCTCCCCGATCCAGCGCGCCGCATCCAGCGGCATGCGCGGCACCATCTGCTCCATCACCGCGTATTCATTGGGCCGGCTGAACGTAAGCTCGTCGTGCACGGCGTCGGTCACGCCCAACGCCTCGGCCGCCACCAATGCGGCGGTGTGGAGCGTCCACGTCCCCTTGGTGACCGCCGCGTAGCACATTTTCACCGCCGACGCGTCGCCGATTCGCGGCCCCATATTCATCAGCTCGATGGATGGGCCCGCCAGAATATCCAGCGCGCCGATATCGGGGCCGCTGATGTAGAACCGGGTCGGCTTCTCGCGCGTGCCCGGGCCGGGCCCCACGATGCCCGCATCGCTGAACGGCGCGCCCGCGCCCGTCAACACTTCGGCGACGTGTTTTGCCGTCTGCGGCGAGACCGCGTTGCAATCGGCGAAATGCGCAAAACTGCCCACCATCTTCATCGCCGCTGCGACGTCGCGCGCGTTGTCCAGCGCGTTGCCCGGCGGCAGGATCGACAGCACCAGATCGGCGGCCGCCACCACCTCCTCGACCGACGCCAACTCCTCGACGGCCGCCGCGGCGGCCAGCCCGCGCGTCCGTTCGCTCCGTCCGGCGAGGCATGTCACGACCCGCAGCCCCTCTTTTTTCAGGACCTTGGCCACATTGTGCCCCATGTCGCCGGTGCTCATGATCGCGACGGTTTTTGCTGCCATTCTCACTTCTCCCATCCGCTTGCAAGATCGATTGCGCGCCCCGACAATCCTTCATCGGACGGCCAATGACAAGCATCGGCGCCCACGCAATGCAGGGAAAGGACATCGAAACATGAGTCTCTATCCGCCGCCGGAAATCATCGAGACCGAAGTGTTCGCCGAACTGCCCGCCGCCTTCCGCAAAACCGGCGTGCGCTCCGCCTGGTCGGTCAGCAACAACAAGGGCGAGACGGTCGACTGCTTCCTCGAAGGCCCGTCCTTCGACCGCGACGGCAATCTCTACATCGTCGATATCCCCTGGGGCCGCGTGTTCCGGGTGTCGCCGGCGGGCGATTTCGATCTGGTGGCGGAATATGACGGCGAGCCGAACGGCCTGAAAATTCACAAGGACGGGCGCATCTTCATCGCCGACTACAAAAACGGCGTGATGCTGCTCGACCCCGCGACCGGCAGCGTGACGCCGCATGTCGACCGCTACCGGGTCGAGGGGCTGAAGGGCGTGAACGACCTGGTCTTTGCCGGCAACGGCGATCTGTATTTCACCGATCAGGGCCTGACCGGCCTGCACGATCCGACCGGGCGGGTCTACCGGCTCGGCGCGGATGGCCGGCTCGACCAGCTGGTCGACAACGGCCCAAGCCCCAACGGCATCGTGCTCGGCCCGTTGGAATCCTGGCTGTTCGTCGCCATGACGCGGGCCAATCAGGTGTGGCGCATGCCGCTACTGGCCGATGGCGGAACCACCAAGGTCGGCGCTTTCGTGCAGCTCTCCGGCGGCAGCGGCCCCGATGGCATGGCGATGGACGAAGCCGGCAATCTGCTGGTCTGCCATGCGGGCACGGGATCGGTCTGGGTCTTCAACCCGATCGGCGAGCCGCTCTACCGGGTCAAATCCTGCCGTGGCCTCTTCACCACCAACGTCGCCTTCGGCGGACCCGACAACAAATCCGTGTTCATCACCGAATCCGATACGGGCACGATCCTGACCGCGAAACTGCCGGTCGCCGGGCAGGCGATGTATTCGCACGTTTAGGCGTGACGCTCTAAGGCCATTTCTTGTTCAAATTGAATCAAGTGAAATGGTCACTCTCTTTGTTTTACGCAAATACGTCGTCGCGAACCGTTTCGGTTCCCTCGGGATTTGCTCTCTTTGTTTTACGCAAATACGTCGTCGCGAACCGTTTCGGTTCCCTCGGGATTTGCTCTAAGGCCCGCGCTCAATATTTCATCGACCGGCGATACGCCGCAATCGCGGTGACGACGGCAAGCGACAGAATGAACAACGTCAAGGGACGCGACAGCAAGGTCATCACGTCGCCCTGCGTGATCACCAGCGCGCGGTTGAGGTTCTGCTCGATGATCGGCCCCATAACGAAGCCGAGGATCACCGGGATGGTCGAGAACTTGAACTTATCCATCCAGAACGCGAGGCCGCCGAGAATCACGACCATGGCCGAATGGGCGATGTTGTTGTCGTGCGCATAGGCGCCGATGATCAGCAGCAACATGACGAACGGCCCGAGAATACGGCCCGGCACCTCGACGATCTTGGCAAAATATTTGATGCCAAGGATGCCGCAGAACAGCAGGAATATATTGCAGACGATAAGCCCGATGAAGATTGCCAGGATGAGCGGGCCGCCCTCGGTAAACAACGTCGGGCCCGGCACCATGCCTTTGCTGACCAGCACGCCGATCAACACGGCGATCGCACCGGAACCGGGGATGCCCAGGGCGAGCGCCGGCACCATGGCGCCGGCCACGACAGCGTTGTTGGCGGATTCGGGCGCCGCGATCGCTTCA
>JAOTYV010000018.1 GCA_029861675.1 Alphaproteobacteria bacterium | reverse complement strand
GGGACAAAATAAATTGCGCCGCACCGCTGCAAAAAACGCAGACGCCGTCGAACAGCATCAGGATCCGCGGTTCATTCGTCACGGGCAGGCCCGTCTTCCCCAACCGCCGTGACCGGCAGGAGATAGGCCCGGTAATGCACCAGCAGGCCAAGCAACGGCAGCGCGATACGAACGTCGAAGCGGAAGCGCCCGCGCAGCACCCGTTCGCTCGCCTGGATTTGCGGCAACAAGAAACGCGGCAGCGGCACGCCGAACAGCCACATTCGGCGCGGCTCCAACCGCAGCCCGTCGGGCCCGGCCGGCACCGCCAGCTCGACCGCGCACGGGCCGAACCGCTCGACCAGCCGGCCGCCGGCTTTCGCCGGTTCCTGGATCGAGGTCATTTCATGTCCGGCAAAGTCGCGCCGCCAAACCTCGCGGCTATCGCGGTGTTCGAAGCGGACCGTCACCGGCAGGTTCCGCCCCGGAGAGGGAAACCGGAGCATCGTGGCGATCCAACGGGCGAACAGGCATCGTCCGCGCCGGACATGACAGCGGCCGCGCGCGACGCCGCCTTCCGGCAGATCGTGGACCCCCTTGATTTCCGGCGGCAGGGAGTCGAAGACCTCGCCCAGCACACGCCTATATAAAGTCGTCGATCGGGTCATGGCGCCATTCCATGTGCCGGAAAGGGCGTGCTGTCGACCGTCATGCGGATATCGAATTCCGCCAACGCATCGGCAAATTCATCGAGATCGAACAGGTTCCAGCAGGGTGTGGCGCCCCGCGGCCGCAAGGCTCCCGACGCCAGCTTGCGGGCGAGAATGACCGCCGGGAGACAGGGAATCCAGGGACCCTGCCCGCCCTCGGCGACAATCGTCCAGTTGCGCCGCACGGGCGCACCCTGAGCGTCCCGCCCGATCAGGTCGACGCTCATGCCGCCGCGGCCGGAACCGAAGCGCGCGACCAGCAACGCCGCGCGCCGGAACATCGGCGCGAAGCGGTCGAGCGACGGCAGCAACCGAAGCCGCCGGAGCCACGACAGGCCCCACAACATGAAATGCAACGCCGGCAGCTCATGGCCGGCGTGAAAAGACGCGCTTCGCAATTCGGGGATGCGGCTGGGCAACAAGGCGGTGTCGGGCACATCGCAGGCCGCGAGCCAGCGGATTCCCAATCCGGCGATCGTGCGGCGGCGCAGATCCTGCCAGCCATGGACCTCCGCCCAACGGCCGTCCCGCCAGCGCGGAATGGGCCGGCCGAGGTATCCCAGGATCGCCGCGATCACCGCGACGCCCGACGCCGCCTGATTGCCCGATGCTATCGCAATCTCCACCGCCTCTACCCGGTCGACCCCGTCCCGCAGCATTTCCACCACGGTCGAGGAAAGGCCCGGCACGCTGCTGGCGCCGCTGACCGCAAGGACATCCTTCGCCTCGGCAATCGCGCCAAGCGTATCGAAGCCGCAAACGAACGCCCGATCGTCGGCAATGTCGATGTAATGGACACCCGCCGCGATACAGGTTTCCGCGACCGCGTACCCTTGGTGCTGGAACGGGCCGACGCAATGAATGACCAACCGCGCGCCGGTTTCCGCCAAGGCTTCCGGAAGCGCCTGCCGGATATCGAACGCCAACGGCTCGACCCGTGCGGCAGGTGCCTCGCGCCGGATATCGGCGGCAAAAATCTCCGCCTTGGCGCGCGAGCGGCCGGCGACGATAACGCGCAGCGCCGGATCGCGGGCCAGCAGCCGGCTGATGCGGCGGCCGAATTCCCCGTAGCCGCCAAGGACCAAGATCGGAAACGATGTGCCGCCACCCGCCATGGTCAAATCTCCGGTTTGAAGACCATCAGATAGAAGATGCCGAGGACCGATAAAAACGCCGGCCAGCCGAGCCAGAACCAGACCCGCGCGGTGTGGTGATAGGCCGGCGGCAGCGGCCGATCGTCCGCCGCTGCCCGCGCCGCATACGCCGCCATGCGGTATTGCAGCCAAACCACCGGCAACCAGCAAAGCCCCGCCAGGAAAAACAACCCGATGGCAACCGTAATCCAGCCGGCGCTCAGGTCGTGTCCCGCGGCGCGCACCAACAGCAACCCGGTGACCGGCTGGACGACGACCGCGGGCGCGGTGAAAATCCAATCCGCCACGACCACCGATCGGGCGGTCTGAGCAATCGCGGTCACATTTCCCTTACGGTGCGCGCGCCACATCTGAAACGCCGTTCCCAAGCCGGTCCCGAACAGCACGACGGCCCCGAGGATGTGCACAAGCTTGAGCCAGAGGGGATCCATCGGTCAGGCCTCGGCGGCACAGAGCGGCGCGCCGCATTCGTCGAATGTAATCAAGCGCGGCAGCGGCCGTGGCGCAGCGACCACCCATGCAACCCGGTCGGCGAATTCGCCGATGGCCATGACCGGCTCCGGTCCCGATTTCAGCCACCCCAATCCGCCGAGCCGACCCGGCCGCAGCACCGTCCAATCGAGCTGGACCCCGGCGGGATCGAGGCCGGCGAGATAGTCGTCGGCCCGGCGGATGTTGCCGTGGCGGGCGCCCGCGGGCGACCCCGCCATATCGCTACAGGAAATCTGCAGCACCCGCTCCACGCCCATCAGCACGCAGGCATCGAACAGCAGACAGGCGCCGCGGCCATTCACCGTCTCGCACCGCGCGGCATTGGATTCGCCGATGACGCCGGCGGCGTTAATCACCGCCTCGACATCCTGCAATTCGGCGAGCCAATCGTCCGGCCGCGTGACCTTTCCGTAGTCCATTACGGCGGTTTCGCAACCCGGATACAGCCGGTGCAATTCCACCGCGTCCCGGCCGGCGGCGATGACATCATGACCGTCCGCCATCAACCGCCGCGCCAGCGCACCACCCACAAACCCCGTCGCTCCCGTGACAAGTATGCGCATTCTTCTTCTCCCACTTACACTCGATCAGCTCTGTCCGCACCGACGTCAGCCCGCCACTTCGGCGGCCGGCGTCGGTTCAATTGCAGGCGCCGTTTCGCGGTCCCCAAGGAGCAGGCGCCGATTCACCGTCTCCAGGGAAACGGCGGCGAAGACGCGCAATGACGTACATGTTGAAGAAATGCATGGCACCCAGGACCACCAGCACCAGGCCGATCTTGGTGCTGAGAAACTCGATCGAGTCCACAAGCGTGTGCGGCTTCTCGCCGTATCGAAGGGCGAGCGTCACGTAGCCGGCATTGATCAGATAGAACCCGACCACCAGAAGATGATTCACCGAATCGGCTAGTTCCTCGTTCGCGCCGAAACTGTCGACCAGGAAGACGCGGCCATTCTTGCTCAAGGACCGCGCCACCCAGACGGTCAGGATGAAACTGACGACCAGATACACCACGTGTGTTGCAACGACATTCATGATTTTGCTCCTGTGAGGTTAAACATGGCTCGCCCTTCATTCCCTCGGGTGAGTTCGAATTCCCGACTTTCATTTTTGTTGAAACATTCATTTCTGTATTAACTGAAATTTCACCGTAAAATTTTTTATTTCCTGGCGGGCGCGAAGCTCGCCACCTTGGCGCCCATTTTCATCAGCGAGACCAGCGTCGGCTTCGGCATTTTCTTGACCTGCTCGTACCAGCCGGACAGCGAATCGATGAAGCCGAGCATATTTTCAATCCGCTCGATAACCTGCGGATCGGTCTCCTTGTCGTTGCCCGCCTCCAGCACGCATTGGCGCAGCATGCTGAGAGTCGGATCGATTTCGCGTCGCTTGCGTTCCTCGACGATGATGGTCAGCATTTCCCAAACGTCTTTTTTCGCCTCGAAATGGTCGCGCCGATCACCCATCGCATGGGTCATCGTAATCAATCCCCAGCCCTGCAGTTCGCGCAGGCTGGTGCTGACATTGGAGCGCGCGATCGACAGCGTATCGGCAATTTCCTCCGCCGGCATCGGCTGTGACGTCAGATACAACAGCGCATGGATCTGCGCGACCGACCGGTTGGTGCCCCATCGGGTGCCCATTTCCCCCCAATGGAGGATGTAGCGTTCCATGACTGGCGTAAGTTTCATTCCGATATTTCCATTATTTCTGTCACGACAGAAAAATATGACAAAACGGACCCCAATGTCAAGAGGCGGCATGGGAGAAACGAGATCAGAGGGAGATTTCGCGGATGGGAAACCGGGGCTCAAATCCGCCGTAGCCGGCACCGCCGGCGGCGATCGTCCGTATCTGGCCGATTTTACGCGGTGCGCGTGCCGTCCGCTTGGTCCGGCGCTATGGACCCGCTTGAAGCGCGGTTCGTGACCATCCGGTCATTGAGCGTGCGGATGATGCCGCTGCCGGTACGGACGCAGAGGAACGGGAAGACCGCATGAACAAGGCAGGCCACCGAGCCGGCAAAGAGCCGGATCGAAAATCCGGCGGCGGCGGCTAAATGTTGCAGGTAGCTTTCGCCGACCGACGCCGAGTGTTCCGTAAAGAGTTTCCGCATCATGGATCCGGACTGTACTATCGATTCACAGGGAAATGTTACCAAATACCACCACCGATTAAGGCATAGGTAGATTATTTTTCTATTAATTTTTACATTGCTAAATTAATTTACTGAAATGGACGCGTTCGATCGCAAGATACTCGGCATTCTGCAGGGCGACTCCAGCCTCTCCGTGGCTGAAGTCGCCGAGCGGGTCGGCCTCTCCACCACCCCATGCTGGCGCCGCATTCGGAACTTGCAGGAAGCCGGGGTGATCGAGCGCGAGGCGGCGATTCTCAATCCTGAAAAATTGAATGTCGGCGTGACCGTGTTCGTCAACATTCGCACCACTCGACACGACATCGATTGGTTCGAGAAATTCGCGAGCGTCGTCGCCAAGATCGATGAAGTGGTGGAATTTTACCGCATGAGCGGCGACGTCGATTATCTGCTGCGGATCGTCGTGCCGGACATTGCCGCCTACGACAAGGTCTACAAACGGTTGATCGCCGAAATCGAATTGAGCGACGTCACGTCAAGCTTCGCGATGGAACGGATCAAGCACACCACCGCGCTACCGCTGAATTATGTCGGCTAAAGCGGCACGAGGCTGATCGCTCGGGCTCGAAATATCCACGACACTGCGGCGTGATGCGGAGCGCGGGACCATCTTCGCATCGTTGACATCTGCCCACGGCATGCTATTCAAAGCACCGACAGCGCCACGATTGGCGCTGTTTTGGTAGCCGACATTAAAATCAAACTACTTCGGTACCGTGCGAAGGGATAGAACGTGGTGCACCGGGTGCGCAAGCCTCGGGAACTGCCGCCACGCATGTTGCAAAACCATGCTGAAATTTCATTCAACAGCGCCCGGATTTTCCGGCTCCCATATGTCCGTTGACAACTTTATCAGCGGTCCGTACCGTCTGTTTCCCGGTTACCAATCAACCAAAAAATTTCAACAAATAGGATAGGGGGGCGCGTGAACGATCTTCTTGAGATTGAGGGTCTTCAAACCCAGTTTTTCACCTCCGCCGGTACGGTGAAAGCAGTCGACGGCATCTCATATTCCGTTAAGGAAGGCGAGACGGTTGCAGTTGTTGGTGAGTCCGGCTGCGGCAAGTCCGTAAGCGCACTTTCCATCCTGCGATTGGTTGCCGACCCACCCGGCAGGATTGTGGGCGGCAGCATTCATTTTCAGGGCCGAAATCTTCTGGAACTGAGCGACGCGGACATGCGCAGCGTGCGCGGCAACGACATCGCCATGATCTTTCAGGAGCCGATGACCTCGTTGAACCCTGTGCTGAGCATCGGATTGCAGATTACCGAGACGCTGCAGCACCATCTCGGCATGAGCGACGAGGAAGCCAACGCACGCGCCGTCGCGCTGCTGGGCATGGTGGGAATTTCCGAACCCGACCGCCGGCTGGCGCAATATCCGCATCATCTGTCCGGCGGTATGCGCCAGCGGGTCATGATCGCCATCGCGCTGGCCTGCGAGCCGAAACTGATCATCGCCGACGAGCCGACAACGGCGCTCGACGTGACCATTCAGGCGCAAATTCTGGAGTTGATGAAGAACCTGACCCGCGACCTCGGCGTCGCGATGATTATCATCACCCATAACCTCGGCGTCGTGGCGCGCTACGCCGATCGTGTAAACGTGATGTACGCGGGCAAAATCATCGAAACGGGCACGGCCGAGGAAATCTACCATAACCCGAAGCACCCCTACACGCTGGCGCTCCTGAAATCAGTGCCGAGGCTCGATCAGACCCGGCAAGCGAAACTCGATCCGGTCGATGGTCAACCGCCCGATCTTGCGCGGCTGGACGACGGTTGTCCGTTCCGGCCACGGTGCCGCTTCGCAGTCGATCGTTGTGCGCGGGAAAACCCGACATTAGAGGAAGTTTCGCCGGGTCACTCTTCCGCGTGTTGGGAAAAACAAAACCTTGCCGAGATTGAGAAAGTAGCATCATGAGTGAAGCATCGGCAATTCAAGACGGCGGAGCCACGCCTGGCGTCCAGCCCGGCCTTGGTGACAATTTGATCGAGGTCAATGGCCTCAAAATGCACTTCCCGGTGACCGAGGGCATCCTGATTCCCAAGGTCGTCGCCCATGTTAAAGCGGTGGACGGCATTTCGTTCAGCATCCGCAAGGGCGAGACGCTTGGCCTGGTCGGTGAATCCGGCTGCGGCAAGACGACGACGGGACGCTGTATCCTGCAGCTCGAGAAACCCACGGCGGGTGAGATCATTTACGAAGGAACCAACCTGAATAATCTCGGTTCCAGCGATATGATCCCGTTTCGGCAGAAGATCCAGGTGATCTTTCAGGATCCGTATAGTTCGCTGAACCCCCGAATGAAGATCAGAGACATTCTGAGCGAACCGATGCGCGTGCATAAGATCATTGAAGATCAAGCTGATCGCGACAAACGGGTAATGGATTTGCTCAACCTTTGCGGATTGAGCACCCGGTTCGCAGACCGCTATCCGCATGAGATGAGCGGCGGCCAGCGGCAACGGGTCGGTGTCGCTCGGGCGCTGGCGATGGATCCGGAATTCATCGTATGTGACGAAGCGGTTTCGGCGCTCGACGTGTCGATTCAGGCGCAGGTGATCAACCTGTTGGAAGATCTGCGCGACGAGCTTGGCCTTACATACCTCTTTATCTCGCACGATCTCAGTGTCGTGCGCCATCTTTGCCATCGTGTCGCGGTTATGTATCTCGGCAAGATGGTCGAATTGGCCGAATGCGACGAACTGTTCGAAAATCCGATCCACCCGTACACCAAGGCGTTGCTCGACGCCGTGCCAATTCCCGACCCGACAATCGAAGCCAAACGCGCGCATCAGGTGATCAAGGGAGAAATCCCCAGCCCGATCAACCCGCCGAGCGGCTGCGTCTTCCATCCTCGGTGTGAGCTTGCCGCGGACGGTTGTCCGAAATCTATGCCGGAATTCAGGGAGATCAAACCAGGCCATTGGGTGGCCTGTCATGAAGTGTGATCGGAAAACTAGAAAATAACACCCGTTGGCGGCGCAATAGACGGTATAGTCAAGGCTGGCTCCGGGATTTGGGAAACGACAGTATTCCTGCAAGCAGGAAGGAGAATTGGGGAAATGATGAAATTTAGAGCATTGCTAGTGGCAATTGCGGGTCTGGGGGCGGCTCTGGCCACCAGCGCGACGATTACTGCGTCGGCACAGGAAACGCCTGCCAGAGGCGGCGTTTTGAGCTTCGTGGTTGGCAGTAAGATCCCGTCCTATGACGGGCATCGGGAGACGACATTCGGCATGATCCATCCGATCCGGCCGTTTTACAGCACGTTGCTGCGGGTCAATCCCAACAATCCGCAGTCTCCGACGGACATTATTTGCGATCTCTGCGAAGGCAAACCGGTAACCACCAACGGTGGTAAGACGATCACCTTCAAGATCAAGTCAAACGTCCTCTTCCATGACGGCACGCCGCTGACCTCGGCCGACGTCAAGGCGACGCTGGACAAGATCATGTTCCCGCCGGAAGGCATCCCGAGTTCGCGCAAGGCTTGGTACACCCAAGTGGCAAGCGTTGACGCGCCCAATGCGACAACCCTGCACGTGCAACTGAAACGGCCGTTGTCCGCGATGATCCCGGCCTTGGCGTCGCCGTTCAACTTCACCTATTCGAAGAAGGACCTCGACGAGCACGGCTACAATTGGCACAAGAAGAACATCAACGGAACCGGTGCGTTCAAGTTTGTTCAGCATCAACCCGGTGCGTTCGTAGAAGGCGCCCGGTTCGACAAGTTCCACGTCAAGGGCCTACCCTATCTGGACGGCTACAAGGCGATTTCTGCGCCGAAGATGTCGGTTCGCCTGCAGGCGATCCGAGGCAATCGGGCGGCGATCGAATTTCGCGGCTTCCCGCCGAAGGCACGTGACGATCTGGTCAAAGCCCTTGGCAAAAAGATCAAGGTCCAGGAAAGCAACTGGAATTGCCTGATGGGGGCCACGCCGAACCAGAAACTGAAGCGGTTCCAAGACAAGCGCGTTCGCCAGGCACTGACCCTCGCCTTCGACCGCTGGGGCGGTTCCCGGTATCTGTCGAAGATCGCGCTGGTCAAGACGGTTGGCGGCGTTACCTTCCCGGGCCATCCGCTGGAAGGCTCGAAGCGGTGGCTGCAGTCCTTGAACGGCTATGCCAAGGACGTCCGGGCGAGCCGGGCGCGCGCGAAAAAGCTGCTTCAGGACGCCGGCCATCCGAACCTCAAGGTCACCTTGTGGAACCGGGCGGTCGACCAGCCTTATAAGGTCGTCGGCACGTGGTATATTGACCAATGGCGTAAAATCGGCGCCAAGGCCGATCAGAAGGTGCTGCCGTCGGGTCCGTGGTATGCGGGTCTGCGCAAGACGCGCGATTTCGACGTCGCCGTCGACTTCAACTGCCAGACCGTGATCAATCCGACGATCGACGTGTCCAAGTGGATCAAGGGCGCGGGCAACAACTACTCGAACCATACGGACCAAAAGGTCACTGATCTGTATTTGGACATGCTCAACGAAGCGGATTCCAAGAAGCAGTATCAGAAGCTCCGCGCCTACGAAAAATACATCCTGTCGGATCAGGTGCACTACATGACCTCGTTCTGGTGGTACAAAATCAATCCGCATCGGAGCTATGTGAAAGGGTGGAAAATAGCGCCCAGTCACTATCTGAACCAGTCGCTTGACCAGGTTTGGCTCGATCCGAAGCTGCAGTAAGCGGTTGATGAGCTAAAGATATCCCTCTCGCCGCATCGGGCGGCGGGAGGGAAAATCTCGGAGCGAATTAATGTACAAATATACAATTAAGCGCATATTCCTGATGATCCCGACCCTGATTGGGGCGGCGATTCTGGTTTTCGGCCTCCTGCGGCTGATTCCCGGCGACGTGTGTGCGCTGCGGATGGCCGGCGAGGGTTCCTTCGTCGATGAAACGGCCATTGAGCAATGCCGGATCAATCTCGGCATCACCAGACCAATCTGGGAACAATTCCTCAGCTTCGTCTGGGGCTTTGCGACGTTCGACCTAGGCGATTCCATGTGGACCAGCCGGGCCATTACCGAAGAAATCGGCCTGCGGTTTGAATTATCGCTGCAGATCGCCGTCATGGCGACGTTGGTAAGCATCATCATTTCGATCCCGATGGGAACGATTTCCGCGATCAAACAGAATACCTGGATCGACTATATCGTCCGGACCTTCAGCATTGCCGGTATCGCGCTGCCATCCTTCTGGCTCGGGATTCTGATCATTCTCGGTCTCCTGATATCCACACAGGCATGGCTCGGGGAAGCCTGGATGCCACCGATTGAGTATGTCGATCCCTGGAAAGATCCGCTCGGTAATCTGTCGCAATTGATCTGGCCGGCATTGGCCACCGGATACCGCTATTCCGCGGTCGCGACACGCATGACCCGATCGGCCCTGCTCGAAGTGCTGCGCGAAGATTATGTTCGCACGGCGCGCGCGAAGGGACTGCTCGAGAAAGTGATCATCAATCGTCACGCGCTGAAAAACGCGATGTTGCCGGTTGTTACGGTCATCGGTATCGAGTTTGCCTTCCTGATGGGCGGACTCGTCGTCACCGAGCAGGTGTTCAATCTGAACGGCCTCGGCAAATTGTTTGTCGAATCCGTGACGAACCATGACTACAGCCTGACCCAAGCATTGGTCATGCTGGTGGCATTCATCTTCGTGGTAACCAACTTCGTGGTTGATATCTTCTACGCGTGGCTGGATCCCCGGATCCGCTACAGCTAGGGAGGAAATTCGATGACAACGGTAGAAGAATCCGGCGCAACGACTGAACTTGAAGAACTGTTCGACACGCGAACACGTTGGGAACGGTTTACCGCCACGCTAGCCAAGAACCCGCTTGGAGCATTCGGTGGACTGCTCGTCCTCATAATGATCACCCTCGCCGTCTTTGCCGATATCCTGACGCCATTCGATCCGGAGTCGAACTCGTTCGAACATATGTTGACGGCGCCGGGCGTCGATTTCTGGCTTGGCACCGACCAAATGGGCCGCGATATCTGGACCCGGGTCGTCTACGGCGCCCGAACCGCCCTGTTGGTCGGCTTCACCGCCGCGTTCGTCGGCGCGTTTATCGGCCTCGTGCTTGGTGTCGGCAGCGCCTATTTCGGCGGTACGATTGATCTTATCTTCCAGCGGATCATGGATGTCTTCATGGCCTTCCCGCTGATCATCATGGCGTTGGCCGTCGTCGCCATCTTCGGCACCGGAATTCAAAACGTGATCATCGCGATCACCATCCCGTTTATTCCACGTTGCGCCCGCGTGGTGCGGTCCAATGCGCTGGCGATCCGGGAAATTCCATACGTGGACGCCGCCCGGGCGCTCGGCTTCTCCCATATGCGCATTATCCTGCGGCATATGGCGCCGAACGTGATGGCACCGTTCCTGATCATGCTGACCGCCTTTGTCGGCCAGGCCATCCTGCTCGAAGCGTCGCTGTCCTATCTCGGCCTCGGCGTGCAGGAACCCACTCCGGCCTGGGGATTGATGCTCCAGGGCGGTGCGGAAGAATACGCCGAAAGCGCCCCATGGGTGCCGATCTTCCCCGGCCTTGCGATTACCGTCGCGGTGTTCGGCTTCAACCTGTTCGGCGATGCCGTACGGGACGAACTCGATCCGCGCTTAAGGTCTCAGTAACCAATCGGCGTTTAGTATAATCATCCGTTGACCCTGACCGCCGCGTCCTCTATGACGCGGCGGTCAGTCGTTCTACGCCGCCGTATCCACATGGGAGGCTCGCTGGTGTCAACCACGCCATATCTGGAAGACTTGGATGTCGCCCAACTCGGCCGACGCCCCTGGTATGTTTCCGCCAAAGAAATGATCCACAAATATCCGTTGGGCGCTACCGGCGGTTTGATCGTGCTGATAATGATCTTCTTGGCGGTTTTCGCCAACGTCATCGCGCCGTACGAACCCGAAGCCGCCGCGTTCGAATACATGCTGATGGCGCCCGGTTCGGAATTTTGGCTGGGTACCGATCAATTCGGCCGCGATCAGGTATCGCGGCTGATTTACGGCGCCCGGACGGCGCTTTTCATCGGCATTGTCGCGGCGGTCACGGGCGCGACAACCGGCCTCATTCTTGGCGTTGGAAGCGCGTATTTCGGCGGCACGGTGGATCTGATCTTGCAGCGGGTGATGGATGTCTTTATCGCCTTTCCGACGATCATCATCGCGCTCACGGTGGTCGCCGTATTCGGTTCCGAACTGCACCATGTCATCTTCGCAATTTGTCTGCCGTTTATTCCCGATGCGGCCCGCATTGTGCGCTCGAACGCCTTGGCGATCCGCGAGATCCCCTATGTCGATGCCGCGCGCGCCCTGGGATTCAGCAGTACCCGCATCATTCTGCGGCACATGGCGCCGAACGTGATGGCGCCCTATTTGATCATCATGACCGCAAATATCGGCCAGGCGATCCTGCTCGAAGCGTCGTTGTCCTATCTCGGACTCGGCGTGCAGGAACCGACACCGTCATGGGGGCTGATGCTGCAAGGCGGCGCCGAGGAATACGCCGAAAGCGCCCCATGGGTGCCGATCTTCCCGGGACTCGCGATCACGCTCGCGGTCTTTGGCTTCAACCTCTTCGGGGATGCGCTGCGGGACGTGCTCGATCCTAGGCTGCGATCAGAGTAGACGGCGGAACGATATGATGCGCCGGCGACAGGCGCAGCGTCGTTCGTTTCAACAAACGGTTCTGGCCGGCGTCGAACGGATCCCGTCGATGCAACAGGAATCCGTTGTCCCACATAACGACGTCGCCGATCTGCCATTCATGGGCGTAAACGAAATCGGGCTGCGTCGCGTGTTCGTTCAATTCGTCGAGCAGCGCCCGGCCCTGCGCCCCCGGTAGTTCCGCAATCCCCACCGACGTCGTCGGATCCAGATACAACGACTTTTTGCCCGTAACCGGATGACGATTGACCAACGGATGGGTCACCGGCGGCGTCTTGCGCCGCAGTTCCTCTGACATTTCCGGTTCATCGTCATAGGTGGATTGCCGCGCCACGTAGTCGTAGACGCCACTCATCCCGTCGATCCGCGTCTTGGTCTTCTCCGGTAGCGCGTCATAGGCCAACTGCAGGTTCGCCCAATAGGTCCGTCCCCCATCTCGCGGCATTTCCACCATATACAGCACGCTGCCGGTGGCCGGATCGGCGACATAGGATTGATCGGTGTGCCAGCCGAGTTCCCCGGCCCCCAGACCGCCGATCGACCGGCCGGCGGAATCCTTCATGTTCGATATCTGCACAACCTCGGGCGTGGCCGCTTGCCAGTCGGTTCGGACAATCACGTCCGGATCGCCAAACCGCCGGCTAAACGTCACGAGTTCCGCTTCGCTCAACGATTGCCGGCGGAAGATGAGCACCCCTTGGTTGCTCCAGCGCTCCGCAATTTGCGCCACCGCTGCGTCGTCCAACGGCTGCCACAAGGAAAGACCATGAACTTCACAGGCGAACGTTCCGTCTACCGGTTCGAATCGATAGGTCATGCGCGCTCCTCGAAATCTGACCCTACCCGCGGTCGGCGCAGCGCCGACAGCCAAAGGGTAGCGCATTGCCTCGCCCCGGTGAACCGCATACCGAACTTGCCGGGTTGATGCGACGGCGCCCGGACGCGATGATGCGCGGCATTTCGAATACTGGAACTTTCAGACAGGGAAAATCAATGACGGCGGAGACTGAACAATCGGCGCAGCCGCTCGCGGGCGTCAAGGTGATCGACATCTCGAATTTTCTGGCGGGGCCGCTCTCGTCGATGTTTCTCGCGGATTTCGGCGCCGACGTGATCAAGGTCGAGCGGCCCGGGACCGGTGACGAAGTCCGTTACTGGGGAAACAACAAGAACGGCGTCGGGTTGATGTACAAACTGATCAACCGCAACAAACGGTCGATAACCGCCGATCTGCGCACACCACTCGGCGTCGATATCGTGAAGCGGCTGATCGAGGACGCCGACATCATTGTCGAGAACTACCGTAAGGGAACCCTCGAAAAATGGGGCCTCGGCTATGAGGAGCTCAGTGCGATCAATCCGGGCCTCATCATGATCCGCCTCACCGGCTTTGGCCAAACCGGGCCGAACAGCACACGGCCGGGGTTCGGCACGCTGGCCGAAGGATATTCCGGCTACGCCTATATCACCGGTTACCCGGACCGGCCGCCATTGCTTCCAGGTTTCGGGCTGGCCGACGACACTTCCGGTCTGATGGGCGCGTTTCTCGCCCTGGTCGCCTTGCAGGAGAAGAATCGATCAGGTAAGGGACAGGTCGTCGACTATGCGATCTATGAACCGCTCTTGACACTGCTCGGCCCGCAGGTCGTCGATTACGATCAGCTCGGGATCGTTCAGGAACGAAACGGCAGCCGCCTGCCCTTCACCGCGCCCCGCAACACGTACCGCACGAAGGACGACAAATGGGTCTCGATATCCGGTAGCGCCCAGTCCACTTTCGAGCGCATGTGCGACGCATTGGGGATACCCGAGCTGGTCACCGACGAACGTTTCATCGACAACCGGCTCCGCATCCAAAACTCGGTCGCCCTCGACGAGGCGCTGCAGGAAGCGATCGAAAAATTCGACCGGGAGGACTTGATCGCCTTGTTCGTAAAATTCGACGCCACCGCCGCCGCGTGCAACAGCGTCAAGGACATCTTCGAAGACCCGCACATTCAGGCCCGCGGCAATATTTTTTCGGTTGAGGACGACGAGCTCGGCGGTCCCATCCGCATGCAAAACGTGGTCGGAAAGTTTTCGCGAACGCCCGGTGGCATCCGGCATGCCGGGCCGCGGCTCGGGTCAAGCAACCGAGACGTCCTGATCGACCAACTGGGTTTCGATGAGGATATGCTGAAGGAAGCCGGCTACGATCTAGACTGAGAAAGGAAGAGTAATGCTGTCCCTCCCCCCCAAGGCCACCGTCGTCGAGGTCGGCCCGCGCGACGGGTTGCAATCGCTCGATCATTGGGTCGATACGGACAAAAAAGTAGCGATGATCGACCGGTTAAGCGATGCCGGCCTGCCGGTCATCGAGGTCACCAGCTTCACCCACCCAAGGGTGGTTCCGATGCTGACCGATGCGGAAGAGGTACTGGAGCGAATAAAGCGCCGGCCGGGCACGGTCTATCGCGCGCTGGTGCCGAACAAGAAGGGCGCGATTCGAGCGGTTGCCACGAATATCGATGAAATTCTTGGCCTGATGACCGTCAGCGCCAGCTATCTGGCCAAGAACCAGAATATGACACTGGACGAAGTCATCACCGCCGGCGGCGACTGTTTCCGCGTCGCCGACGAGGCCGGACGGGCATTCGTGATGGCGCTGGGCATGTCGATGTTCTGCCCCTATGAAGGCGTTATCCCGCCGGAAGCGACGCTCGACTGCGTGGCGCGATTGCGCAATGCCGGCATTCGCCGTTTCTATCTCGCCGCCAGCACCGGCATGGAAGACCCGCGACATGTCGGCGATCTCTTCCGGCGCGCCCATGACCAGTTCCCCGACTGCGAATTCAGCTTCCATTTGCATGAGAAGATGGGCCTGGCGCCGGCCAATCTGATTGCCGCCCTCGATGCGGGCGTCACCATCGTCGAGGGATCGATTTGCGGCATCGGCGGCGGCATCGCCTTTCCGGGTGGCGTCGGATCGATCGGCAATCTGCCGACCGAGGACATCGTGCATTTTTTCGACATGATGGGGATCGAAACCGGATTGGACCCGGACGAAGTGCTCGCTGCGGCGCGCGATATCGCGGCGCTCACCGAGGTGCCGTTGAACAGCCATGTGGGCGGCGTCGGCACGCGGCGCGACGTGGTACGGCAGGGTGCGACCGCTCCGGCCGCGCACCCGGACTAGGCGCGGATCTATACCGGACGCAGATGCGGCGTCGTCGTTTCCCCCTCGCCGCTGCCGCCTTCATCCCCGTCCTCATCCTGATCCGGCGCATCGTCGGAATCGTCATGCAGCCGTTCGGCCTCGCGGCGGAGACGCAGATAGGACATGGAGGCGAAAGGAATCGTCACCAGATAGAGCACGCCGACAACCAGTAACGTCCGCCAGGGCGCACTTGCCAGGCCGGCGACGACCAGGCCGGCTGCGACAAGAACAACCAGCACATAGTTTTGCGGAATCTTCAGCTTCTTGAAGGAATAGGTCGGCAGCCGGCTGACCATCGTTCCGCCCACCAGCACCATCCAAACACCCACGAATATGGGATTTGCGGCAATCGCGGGCCCGAACTCGAAACTGGCGATCATCGGCAAGATTGCCAATCCGGCGCCGGCGGGGGCCGGCACGCCGGTGAAATAATTGTAGGCATAGGGCGGCAGCTTATCGATCGAGGTATTGAACCGCGCCAGCCGGAGCGCGCAACAGACGGTGAAGAACAGCACGGCAATCCAGCCGGGGCCCTCAACACCGCTGAGCACCCAAAGATAGACGACGATCGCCGGCGCCACGCCGAAGGCGATCACATCGGACAGCGAGTCCAATTCGGCACCGAAATCGCTTGCCGATTTCAGCAGTCGCGCCATGCGTCCGTCCAGCGCATCGAGCACGGCGGCGACTAAAATGGCCGTTACGGCGAACTGCCATCGCCCTTCGAATGCAAAGCGAATCGCGGTCAATCCCGCGGATAACGCACCGACGGTGATGATGTTCGGCACGAGGCGGTTAAAGGTTTGCCCCTTCAACCGTGGAACACGACGAAATCGGCGACGTTTCAACATCAGCGTATTTCCCCTGTTCGCGCGGGCTCGGAACCCGCTAAATCGGCGAGGACTGTCTCTCCGGCGACCGTAGTCTGCCCGGTCACGACCAACGGCGCTACCCCATTCGGCAAATACACATCGACACGGCTACCGAACCGGATCATGCCGATACGCTCGCCGGTGCGGAGTTTTTGCTCCGCTTCGATCTCGCAAACGATGCGGCGCGCCACGAGCCCCGCGATTTGCACGCAGGCCACCTCGCGCCCATCCGCCATGGCAAGCCGGACCGACTGCCGCTCGTTATGCTCGCTCGCCTTATCAAGCGACGCATTGAGAAATTTCCCCGGGCGATAGGCCAGCTTGCGCACCTCCCCTTCGACCGGGCTGCGATTGACGTGGCAATTGAAGACATTCATGAAGACGCTGATGCGGGTGAGCGGATCGGCGCCCATTTCCAGCTCCGGTGGCGGCGCCGCGGGCACGATCATCTGTACCACGCCGTCAGCCGGGCTGATGACCAGTCCTTCGCGATCCGGGGTCATGCGATCGGGATCGCGGAAGAAACAGAGACACCAAATGGTCAAGGCACCGCCGACGAATAGAAACGATCCCCAAAAGACCGCGCCCAACAGCGTCACTCCCGCAAAGATGGCGATAAACGGCCATCCGGCCCGGTGGACCGGAAAGAGGACGGGTTTGAGAGTTTCCTTCAACGTCGACACGGCGGAATCCTTGTAATGACTGGAGAGAGTGTTATCGACCGTCCGTTCGGCCGGGCGTGCGGGGCTTCGGCTGGATTTGTCGTCTCGATCCGCTGAGAGTCCGGACTATCCGCCATATTTCGGAAGAAATCGTAAATCCGCTGCGCCGCTAACGGATTGCGGAGGCGGGCACTGCAAAAACCTGCCCGGGATAGATCAAATCCGGATCGCGGATCTGATCGAGGTTGGCCTGATAGATCACCGTGTAGAGTATACCGTCGCCGTAGGACCGGCGGGCGATACGCCACAGGCTGTTGCCGGGCTGCACGATGAAATAGTTTTCCCCGGGGCGGCTCTTCAACGGCGCGGCGCGGGTAAACGGCAACTCGACCCGCTCCGACACCTTACCAGCCGCGATCTGGTCAATCCGCAAATTATAGGTGCCCGGCGCCACGGGTTGATCGGGCCGTACCTGCCATTCTCCGTCGGACGGAACCTTGGCCTCGCCGATCGGCCCATTGTCGACATAGATGCGAATCGCCGCCCCCGGCTTCCCCTTGCCGCGCAGCGACAACCTGCCGTCTTCATCGTAATCGATCACCTGGAGCCGCAACGCGACCGTGCCGACACCGGGACCGGGCGCCGGCGCCTGCAGCAGCCGGCTCTGCCCTTCCCTGGGAACCAGCACGGCCATCGGCGGCGGCGCGGATGCGGTCGACGATGGCATTTTCGGGGACGAAGCGGTTGCCGGCGCGGCCTGTTCCGGTACGACGATAACCGCGACCTTGTCGGACCGGCTGACCGCCCCATCCGCATTCTTTGCGGCAATGGTCAGTTTGGCGCTTCCAGAGGGCAAGGCCTGTTCCGGAACGTAGACCCATTCACCGCGCGCGTCGGCGGTTACGCGGCCCAATTCCTTGCCATCATTATACAGCGTGACCTGCGCGCCCGGCTCGGCCCGGCCGGCAAACACGGCCTCGCCCTTGGGGCTGATTCGGATGATGTCGAAACTCGGCGCGCCCGCTGTCTTCGCGCCGGGCATCTTGCCCTTATTGTCGGCGGCGGCGCGCGCCTGCTGGTCCGGCTGCGATTGCGGCGGTACCTGCTTGGTTGACTGCATCGGCCGCGCCCCCGGTTTCGGCGGCGCGGATTCCGGCTGTGCGGGAACGGCGGGTTTCGACGCGGTTGCCCCCGGCGCGGCTTTCTGCGCCTCTGCCGGCATCTGTTCCGTCGTAACCTCAAACATGCTGAGTATGATCACAACGGCAATGCCGATGGCGATCGCCACTGCGCCGATGATGACGTTTCGATTCACACCGCCTCGCAAATGCGATTTCAGACGCCAATTTGTAACCCTGCGGGCGACTCGGCGCAATGATGGCGATTGGCGGGCATCCGGCCGGAAAATCCGGGAACCCGGCCGTCATTGCCGCAACGCTCACACGGCCCGCCCAAGAAGATCAGGCAGCGGGCATATGGAATCCCGGTGTGGACCGCGAAAGCGCGATTTCTTCCTCGGTCATTTCCTCTTCGATCGTCTCGAACAGGGGCGATGACAGATACCGCTCACCGGTGTCCGGCAGCATGCAAAGAATTACCGACCCGGGTTCGGCCTTTTCCGCAATCTGCATCGCAATGGCGAATGTCGAGCCGCCGGATATGCCGGCGAATATGCCCTCGCTCTGCGCTAATTTTTGGGACCATTCAATTCCAACCGGCCCGGGAACCGGGATCACTTCGTCATACAGCCCGTTGTCGATCGATTCCTGCAAGACGAGCGGGATGAAATCGGGCGTCCAGCCCTGAATCGGATGCGGCTCGAAGGCCGAATGGCTGACGGCCGGCGCTCCGTCCGCACTGCGCTCCTGCCCCTGCCCGCTGCCGAGAAGCTGCGCATTCGCCGGCTCGCTCAGGATTATCTTGGTTTCCGGCCGCTTCTTGCGCAGCACGCGGCCCACGCCGGTAACGGTGCCGCCGGTGCCGTATCCCGTTACCCAGTAATCCAGACGATCGCCCTCGAAATCAGACAGGATTTCACGCGCGGTAGTATTTTCATGAATCTTCGCGTTCACGTCGGTCTCGAACTGCCGCGCCAGAAACCAGCCATTCGCTTCGGCCAGTTCCTTGGCTTTCTGGTACATGCCGAAACCCTTTTCCGCCCGCGGCGTCAGCACGACTTTTGCGCCGAGAAACCGCATCAGTTTTCGCCGCTCGATCGAAAAACTGTCCGCCATCGTCACGACAAGCGGATAACCCTTGAACGCGCAGACCATCGCCAAGCCGATGCCCGTATTGCCGCTGGTCGCCTCGACCACCGTTTGGCCGGGTTTCAGCGCACCGCTGCGTTCCGCTTCCTCGATAATGCTGACCGCCAGGCGGTCCTTGACCGACGCGGCCGGATTGAAAGCCTCCGCCTTCACGTACAGCCGCACATGGTCCGGCGCCAGATTGTTGACGCGGATACACGGCGTATTGCCGATGGTATCCAGAACATTGTCGTACAGCCGTCCCTGACCCTCGGTCGTCCGTGATTTATCCCCATCCGCCATGGCGGTTCCCCCTTATTGTTGTGATTTCAACCCGCGGCAGTGCCAACCGGACTTAATGCGGCCGTTCGCCCCGGACGAGAGCGCGATAGAGCATGCGGTGCTGGTTCGGGTCATAGTCGAAGCCGGCCCGATGCATCGCCGATCGATTGTCGACGATCAGCATATCGCCCAGCTTCCATTCATGCACATAGACGAATTCCGGGCGGATCGCTGTTTCCAGCAGCTCGGCCAGGAATTCCTGCGTTTCGACCGGCTCCATTCCGAGGATTTTCTCGGTTTTGCCCGTGTGGAACCAGATCGCCTTGGTGCCGCGCTCCGGATGGGTCCGCACCAGCGGCTGGATCGTGAAGTCGGCCTCCATTTCCTGCTGGGTGCGAAGGATGTCGGGGTTGCCGATGGCGGCGCGCGCGCTGCTGATCAGCGTATTGGCCGTCTTCATCCCGGTAATTCGCTGCCGAAGATCTTCCGGCAGCGCTTCATAGGCGTCGCGCATGTTGCAGACCGATGTGCCGCCGCCGCTGTCCGGCAGTTCCACCGGATACAGCGAGGTGAATTTCGGCGGAAATTCCTGATTGGTATGGTCGGTGTGCCAGGTGGCGTTCTTCTGCACCTTCGCCTGATTTCCCTTGCTGTCCTTGTGGCGGTTCGACAGCACGCTCACCAGCGGCAGGCCGGGCGCAAGGTAGAGGCGGTTCTGATCTTCCATCAGCTCGCCGAACAGGCTGGCCGCGGCCTGGAAGTCCGCGGCGGTAAAGTTCTGATCGCGGATCACCAGGGCGACATTATCGACCAGGGCGTCATAGATCCGCTGACGGGTTTCCTCGTCGATGGGATCGCGCAGATCGATACCGGTCACCTCGGCGCCGATATGCTCCTTGATCTTGCTGATTTTCATCGTCTGTTTTTCAGCGACCATACTCATAATTCTCTCACCTCGCGATTATGATGGTGGCATGCCGGTCTTCGTACCGTAATTCCTGCGACCAATTACCGAGCTTATCATCATAATCCATGCCGGGGGTAGGGTGCCGATCCCCGGGGCAAAACCGACCAGGCAGAAGAACCTGCCCGGCCGGCCGCTGTTTCTTGAAACGAGACTTCTTGCCATTCCAAGACGCCCCTCCTACTGTCCCTGTTTCTTGAAATCAGGCGGGTGCGATGTCCACGATCCGATCCGTATGCATCTATTGCGGCTCTTCTTCGCAGGGGCCGAAAACGCACCGCGCCGCGGCGCGGCGGTTCGGCGGATTGCTGGCCGAAAACGGCGTCACCCTGATCTTCGGCGGCGGCCATATCGGCTTGATGGGCGACGCGGCCGACGGCGCGTTGGCGGCGGGCGGCAAGGTTATCGGCGTTATTCCGAGCTTTCTGCGCGACCTGGAACTGGCCCATACGGGATGCTCGGAAATGATCGTCACCGACTCCATGCACAGCCGCAAAGAGAAGATGGCGGAGCTGGCGGACGGCTTCGCAATCCTGCCCGGCGGCCTCGGCACCCTCGACGAGGCCTTCGAAATCATCACATGGCGTCAACTCGGCCTGCACGATAAGCCGATCGTCCTGCTCGACCAGGATGGCTATTGGGCGCCGCTCAAGGCGATGCTGCAGGCCGCGGTGGACGGGAAATACATGCATCCCGATCAAAGCGAGCTGGTCCGCAGCGTTGCCGAGGCGGATGAGGTTCTACCCGCCCTGCGAGCCATGCCGGCATCGACGCAACCAGTTGAAACAAAGTGGCTTTAACGTCTATCTGCGGACACCTTGCCTGTCCGCGCAACAATGCTATTGTGCGCCCGCTGGCGTGCCGTCGCAGTCTATTGTGGAGACATTCAGTTCGCCGCACCGCCTGAACGCCAATCACCTGACAACAGGAATGCGGCTGTCCGCACTTTCGTGTTTGCAGGAAAAATGCGACGATTGGGCACTCCGCAGCGGGGCGGAAACACTGCATCGCTCGGCCGCACCGGCGGTCCCCGCATTCGAATATCCGCATCGTCGTACCAACCCCAATAGGAAGAAGCCTACATGATCGATCTGATGTCCATCGCACGAACCGAGTCCGAAGGCGGTGACCTGTTCGGACTCCTGTCCGGCCTTTTCGAGCCCACCGATGTGCGGCCCGACGGCTATCCGGACGCCGTCGTCTGGAAGGGCGGAAACCACGACGGCACCGTCAATCCGGTCGCCCATTCGCTCACCGACGCGTATGCGCTGCTCGGCACCATCGCGGCGATCGACATCCTCGGCCTTCCCTACTACGGCGTGCCGATGTGGTCGCAATACCGGCACGACACCAAACTCGCGTCGCTGGCCTGGTTCGGCAACATGCCGTGCACGTCGATCAAGTGGTCGACCGCCGGCGATGCCTATGTCAACGACGGCAAGGGCGGCAAGGTCGTCGTCATGGGCAAATCGGCCAATGCGCCGTTGCGCACCCAGGCCGGTGTGTTCTGCAACGTCCGGCCCTATGGCCCGATAACGTGTGTCCGCTGCATGCCGTGCCTGCCCTATTCGCAGGACAGGGCGAAATTCAGCGTCGACGCGAAAACCGGCAATATCCACTCTGAAATGAACACGCCGGGCATTCAGATGGCCTATGCCAACCGCCTATTCCTCAAGATGGTGCATGAGACGGGCAAACTCGGCCGCGTCGCCATGAAGCCGACCCAGGCCATGGAAGACGGCATCAATGCCGGGATCCATTCCTGGATGCTCCAGGGAACCAAGTTCGAAGTCGGCCGCAAATACGCGGTGGACGGCTATGTCGAACACCGGGAAGCGGTGGATCGCATCGTCGCCTTGCTGCCCTCCGACTTCAAGGACGGCATGGAAAATTGGGGCGGCCGGATCGAGCAGCACATCTCCGACACGAATTTCGGCCTGTTGCTTTGGGACCTGATCGAAAAGCAGGACTGTATCGTGCTGGCGACCGACCTCGACGGCGACCGCCTTACGGACTTGATGGCGGACGTCTCCGATCCGCTGCGGTCGTTCGGGCAGAAAGTCGCCGACCATCTCGGTGTCGGCGACAAGGCAGGCGACCTCTGGAACGACATGGGGTATACCACCGGCAATGGACGGGACATGACATCGGTCATGCACCGTATGTCGGGACCGCCGATTCACGAACAGACCCTCGGTTCGGCCGACGCCATGCTGCTGCGGCTGCTCGATGGCGACGAGTCGATGGGGGGAACCAAGCGGCCGTACGATCCGCGCATCCACTTCGTGCTGATCCGCGACGCCTATCTCGACGCGAACCCGGACAACAAGGAACTGCGCGCCTGGCTCGATGCGGCGCTTGCCAAATTCGACGAAATTTACGGCAGGGATCGCCCGGGCTTCATCGAAGGGTACAAGGCCCTGAAGGCGGCCATTAAGCCCTGGGGGGCCTAACCGGAACCGGTAGCGCGAATTATCGGAAAGGGCTCGCCTTCGGCGGGCCCTTTTTATTCCCGGATGGTGCGACCTGGCCTGGGGTCAGCGCCGGGGCGGTGCAGAAATAGACCGCGCGGCGTTTCTTCATAAACGGACAATCGTTGAAGATAAGATCACTTGAGTGAAAGGAGACCGTCGATCCCGGCTCCTTGCAAAGCTCACGCACCGCGGTGACAACCTCCGGCGCCCTGGGGTCCCCATCGACGTAGCATACCGCGACCGACGTCGCGCCGAGCTTGCCCTTGAAATTTTGTGGCAGCGAGGTTTTCACCGGCTCGCCCGCGAAATTCCGGGCCAAGCCGCAGCCCGCCAGGATTACGGCGAGCAATCCCGCTACAAAGATGTGTCGAACCATGATTCGGTTTATCGCACTACGCGGCGCCGGACGGAAGCCCCGTCGGCCGGATGCGCCTATCGCGCCAGTTCCCGCATGCCTTCATCGAGGCCTTCGAGGGTGAGCGGAAACATGCGGTCCCCCATGACCGTCTTCATAACCCGCAGCGACTCATAATAATCCCACACTTCGCGCGGCTGCGGATTGAGCCAGATCGCGCGCTGGTAAAGACTCAGCACGCGCTCCATCCAGACATTCCCTGCCTCTTCATTCCAATGTTCGACGCTGCCGCCCGGATAGACGATTTCATAGGGGCTCATCGTCGCATCACCGACGAAGATAACCTTGTAGTCGGCGGGATAGGTGCGGAGCACCTCCCAGGTATCGATCTTTTCCGTATGGCGCCGGCGATTGTCCTTCCAGACCCGCTCGTAAAGACAATTGTGGAAGTAGAAGAACTCCATATGCTTGAATTCGCTGCGGGCCGCGGAAAACAGCTCCTCGCACACCTTGACGTGATCGTCCATCGACCCGCCGGCGTCGAGAAACAGCAGGACCTTCACCGTGTTGCGCCGCTCCGGCACCATCTTGATATCGAGATAGCCCGCATTATTGGCGGTCGACCGGATCGTGTCGGGCATGTCCAATTCGGTCGGCAGACCCTGGCGGATGAACTTGCGCAACCGGCGCAGCGCCACCTTGATGTTGCGGGTGCCGATCTCGACGCGGTCGTCGAGGTTCTTGTATTCCCGCCGGTCCCAGACTTTGACGGCCCGGCGATTGCGCGATTCCTTTTGGCCGATCCGCACGCCCTCGGGATTGTAGCCATAGGCGCCGAAGGGCGACTTCCCGGCGGTGCCGATCCATTTGTTGCCGCCCTGATGGCGCTTCTGCTGTTCCTCGAGCCGCTTCTTCAGCGTCTCCATCAATTTTTCCCAACCGCCGAGCGCTTCGATCTCCTTCTTCTCTTCCTCGCTGAGATACAACTCGGCCAGTTTCTTCAGCCATTCTTCGGGAATTTCGGCAACGGTGTCTTCGTCGCTGCGCTCCAGCCCCTTGAAGATGTGGCCGAAGACCTGATCGAACCGGTCGAGATGGCGTTCATCCTTCACCAGGGCCGAACGGCTGAGGTAATAGAAATTATCGATGTTGTAGTCGGCGACGCCCTTCTCCATCGCGCCCATCAACATCAGGTATTCCTTGATGGAAACGGGCACGCCGGCCTGACGCAATTCGGTGAAGAAGTTAAAGAACATCGGCCATTCCTCCGCCGGGCGGTTGGCTTATCCGCCGCTGCGTTCGCGCCGTGACATGAAGGCCAGCCGTTCCAGCAATTGTACGTCCTGCTCGTTCTTGAGCAACGCACCATAGAGCGGCGGGATCAGCGTACTGGGATCGTTGCTGCGCAACGCCTCGGGCGGGATATCCTCGATCATCAGGAGCTTCAACCAATCGAGCAGCTCCGAGGTCGAGGGCCGCTTTTTCAAGCCGGGCACTTCGCGAATGTCGAAAAAGACTTTGAACGCTTCGCGGATCAGCATTTGCTGAATATCGGGATAATGGACGCGCACGATTTCATCCATCGTGTCGTGATCCGGAAATGAAATGTAGTGGAAGAAACAGCGGCGCAGAAAAGCGTCCGGCAACTCTTTTTCATTGTTCGACGTGATGATGACGATCGGCCGCTGCTCGGCCTTGACCTGCTCCTGCGTCTCATAGACGTAGAATTCCATGCGGTCGATTTCGAGCAGCAGATCGTTGGGAAACTCGATGTCGGCCTTGTCGATTTCGTCGATCAGCAGAACCGGGCGCTTGTCCGCCGTGAAGGACTCCCAGAGCTTGCCGCGCACGATGTAGTTGGCGATATCGTGCACCCGCTCATCACCGAGCTGACTGTCGCGCAGCCGCTTGACCGCGTCATATTCATACAGCCCGTGCTGCGCCTTGGTGGTCGATTTGACGTGCCACTCGATCAACGGCGCGTCGAGCGCCTTGGAAATCTCATGAGCCAAGATCGTCTTGCCGGTGCCCGGCTCGCCCTTGATCAACAACGGCCGCTCGAGCGCTATCGCCGCGTTGACCGCGATCATCAGATCCTCGGTCGCGACATAGCTATCAGTACCTTCGAAGCGCATGAAATGTCCTGATTGTGGTCAGCGGAAGGGGTGTGCGATGCGGCGCAATTTACGGCCCGAACGGCGGACAATCAAGGTGCCGCCGGCATGCCGCCTTTCCAGGCTGGTCCTGTCCGCTCACGCAGCAGCCATTGCCTGCTCAATCGCGGCAAGCGCCCCGGCCGCGCCGGAACCGTCCGGCCCGCCCGCCTGCGCCATATCCGGCCGGCCGCCGCCGCCCTTGCCGCCGATCGCTTGCGAGCCGGCGCGCACCAGCGCGACCGCATCGAACCGGTCGGTCAGATCGGCGGTGACGCCGACCACCAGCGACGCCTTGCCCTCGTTGACCGCGACGACGGCGACGACGCCCGATTCAATCTGCTTCTTCAAGGTGTCGACCAGGGGCTTCAACTCCTTCGGCGGCACCCCGTCGAGGTTCCGGGTCGCCAGTTTGACGCCGTCGACCTCCCGCGTCTCCGGCGCGGCCGATCCGCCACCGCCGCCGCCCGCCGCCAGTTTTTGGCGCAGCTCGGAAAGTTCGCGATTGAGCTTGCTGCGCTCATCCAGCAGCGCCGCGATGCGCGCCGGAACCTCGGCGGCGCCGGTCTTCAAGGTCGCCGCCACCTCGGACAACGCCGCCTGTTGCGCCGCCACATACCGGATGGCCGCATCGCCGGTCACCGCCTCGACCCGCCGTACCCCCGCCGCGACCGCGCTTTCCGACGTGATCTTGAAAAATCCGATATCGCCGGTGCGCCGCACATGGGTGCCGCCGCACAGTTCGGTCGAAAAATACCGACCCGCTTCGCCCGCCTCGTCACCCATCGAGACCACGCGCACTTCGTCGCCGTATTTCTCACCGAACAAGGCAAGCGCGCCGGCTTCCACCGCATCGTCCGGCGTCATCAGCCGCGTGCGCACCGCGCCATTGCCGCGGATGCGCCGGTTGACCTCCGCCTCGACCGCGGCAATTTCTTCTGCCGTCATCGGCTTCGGATGGCTGAAATCGAACCGCATGGTGTCGGGCGCGACCTGTGAGCCTTTCTGGGTCACATGATCGCCGAGGGCGCGCCGCAGCGCCTCATGCATCAAATGGGTGACCGAATGGTTGGCGCGAAGCCGGTTGCGCCGGTCACCGTCGACCCGCAGCTCCACCTCATCGCCGACCGCGAGCGAGCCCTTATTGATCGTGCCGACATGGATATGCATGTCGTCCAGCTTCTTGGTCGTGTCCGATACGGCGAATTCCGCACCGCCGGACGAAAACAGGATGCCGTGATCGCCCATCTGGCCGCCGGATTCACCATAGAAGGGCGTTTGATTGACGATCACCAGCGCGTCCTGCCCAGCCTCGGCGGCCTCGACCGGCGTACCGCCGACGACCAGCGCCGTGATCACACCCTCGGCTCTTTCGGTCTCGTAGCCGAGAAATTCCGTCGCCCCGATTTTTTCCCGCAGATCGAACCACACCGTTTCGGTGGCGGCCTCGCCCGAGCCCGACCACGCCTTGCGCGCCGCGGCGCGCTGTTTTTCCATCGCGGAGTCGAATCCCGCGGTATCGACGCTCCGTCCCTGACCGCGCAGGATGTCCTGCGTCAAATCGAGCGGAAAACCATAAGTGTCATAAAGCCGGAAGGCGACATCGCCGGCCAGTGTCTGCCCGTCGCCGAGCTTGCCGGTCTCGTCCTCCAGCAGGCGCAAGCCCCGGCCGAGCATGTCCTTGAACCGGGTTTCCTCGAGTTTGAGCGTCTCCGTAATCAACGCCTCGTAGCGGACCAAGTCGCGGTAGTGCTGCCCCATCGCCGATACCAGCGCCGGCACAAGCCGGTGCAGCAGCGGCTCGCGGCAGCCGAGGATATGCGCATGGCGCATGGCGCGGCGCATGATCCGGCGCAACACATAGCCGCGCCCTTCATTACCGGGCAGCACGCCGTCGGCAATCAGGAAACTGGACGCGCGCAGATGATCGGCGATGACCCGGTGCGACACGCCATGGTCGCCGTCCGCTGCACTGCCGCTGGCTTCCGCCGACGCCTCGATCAGCCCCCGCATCAGGTCGATGTCGTAATTGTCGTGCGTGCCCTGCAACACGGCGGTGATGCGCTCCAGCCCCATGCCCGTATCGATCGACGGCTTTGGCAAGGAGACCCGGTCACCGGCGCTGACCTGCTCGTATTGCATGAAGACGAGGTTCCAGATCTCGATGAACCGGTCGCCATCCTCATCCGGACTGCCGGGCGGTCCGCCGGGAATACCGGGTCCATGGTCGAAGAAAATTTCCGAACACGGGCCGCAGGGGCCGGTGTCGCCCATCGCCCAGAAATTGTCGGACGTGGCGATGCGGATGATCCGATCCTCCGGCAGGCCGGCGATCTTCTTCCACAGCTGGGCCGCGTCGTCATCCTCCGCATAGACCGTGACCAGCAGCTTATCGGCCGGCAGGCCGTATTCCTTCGTCACCAGGTTCCAGGCCAATTCGATGGCCACATCCTTGAAATAGTCGCCGAAGGAGAAATTGCCGAGCATCTCGAAGAAGGTGTGATGGCGCGCGGTATAGCCGACGTTTTCGAGGTCGTTATGCTTGCCGCCGGCGCGCACGCATTTCTGCGAGGTCACGGCGCGGTTGTAGGACCGCTGCTCGGCGCCGGTGAACACGTTCTTGAATTGCACCATGCCCGCATTGGTGAACAGCAGCGTCGGATCGTTGCGCGGCACCAGCGGCGACGAATCGACGACTTCGTGGCCATGCTTGGCGAAGTATTCGAGAAAGGCGGAGCGGATTTCGTTGGTGGTGGTCATGGCATGCGGCCGCCGCTTGAAACGCGCGGAATCCTTATAATTTCCCCGTCGAAGCCGGTTCGCGGTTGTACCGCGCCCTTTGCACCCTGTCCAGCGACCGGCGCACGGCACGGCCCGGACCCGCCCGCGCGCACAAAAGCGGCGCCGGAGGGGCCGGCGCCGCGAGAGTTTGCCAGTGGGAGGTCGTTTTTAGGCGTTGCCCGCCACGTCCGTTTCCGGCGCGCCGAGGCCTTCCGCATCGTCACTTTCTTCACCTTCGTCGCCAAGCGGCCCTTCGAGCATGACTTCCGACAGGATCCCCGCGTTTTCACGAATGCGCCGTTCGATGCTCGTCGCCAAATCGGGATTTTCCTTGAGGAAAGTCTTCGCGTTTTCGCGCCCCTGACCGATCCGCTGATCGTCGCAGGAGAACCAGGAGCCGGATTTTTCGACGATGCCCGCATTGACCCCGAGATCGAGCAGTTCGCCGGTCTTGGAAATGCCTTCGCCGTAAATGATATCGAATTCGACCACCTTGAAAGGCGGCGCCACCTTGTTCTTCACCACCTTGACCCGGGTCTGGTTGCCGATCACATCGTCACGGTCCTTGATCTGGCCGATCCGGCGGATATCGAGGCGTACGCTGGCATAGAACTTCAGCGCGTTGCCGCCGCTCGTGGTCTCCGGGCTGCCGAACATCACGCCGATCTTCATGCGAATCTGGTTGATGAAGATCACCATGGTCTTGGACCGGTTGATCGATCCCGTCAGCTTGCGCATCGCCTGGCTCATCAGGCGTGCGTGCAGGCCGACATGGTTGTCGCCCATTTCGCCTTCCAGCTCGGCCCGCGGCACCAATGCAGCCACCGAGTCGATGACGAGCACGTCGATGGCGCCGGACCGGACCAGCGTATCGGCGATTTCCAGCGCCTGTTCGCCGGCATCCGGCTGCGAAATCAGGAGTTCGTCGAGATTGACGCCGAGCTTCTTGGCATAAGACGGGTCGAGCGCATGTTCGGCGTCGATAAAGGCGCAGGTTCCGCCGAGTTTCTGCGCTTCAGCCAGCAC
>JAOTYV010000227.1 GCA_029861675.1 Alphaproteobacteria bacterium | reverse complement strand
CGGGCGCGCCGCGGGTCATAGGCGAGTGTCACCAGGGCCTGTACCACCGGATATCCGCCGAAGTGATCGCCGAAATTGCTCTCCAATCCCCAAAACGAAACCAGAAAGCGTGGCTGCACGCCGTATTTTTTCCAAACGGAATTCAGCAGTTTGCGGTGTTTTTTGAGCAGCTTCCGCCCGCGCGCGATGCGTCTGTCGTTGACGCGAAGATCGAGATATCGCCAAAATGTCTGGGTGAATTCCGGTTGCCGCCGGTCGAGCTTGATGACCTTTTCGATCAGCGTGACGTCGCGCAATGCGATGTCCAGCGTTGCCTCGGACACGCCCTTGGCGCGGGCTTCGGTCCGCAGTTCGGCAAGCCATTTCTGGAACGCTTCATCCGGATCGGCGGCCGCCGCGTCTTTCGACGCTTCGGTGGCCGGCGCGGCATCCGATGTCGCGGCCGCAGCCTGCGCATAGGCGTCGTGGCAGCCGAGCGAAATCAACAAAGTTGCTGTTAGAAAAACAGCCTCGATACGAGGCATCAAATCCCCCCCAAGAGTGCAGAAACCCGGCCCGGCGTGCGTCGCCGGACCGGGCCGTCGCAATTCACCGGGTCAGTTTTTGTAGTAGTCGTATTTACCGTTCTTCCATTCATACATTACGTAGCCCGGGGCCGTGACATCGCCCTTCTTGTCGAAACCAATCGTGCCGAGAACCGTATTGAACTTCATCCCCCGCAGGTTTTTGATGACCTTGTTGAGATTTGTTCCCTTGGCTTTCTCGACCGCAGCCTTCCACGCCTGAATGGCGCCATAGGTGTATAGCACGTAGCCTTCCGGCTCGATCTTTTTGGCGCGGAATTTTTTGACGACGCCGGATGCCGCCGGATTCTTGCGCGGGTCCGGGCTGAACGTCATCAGCGTGCCCTCGCCGGCCCTGCCCGTGATATCCCAGAATTCGTTGGTGACCAGCGCGTCGCCGGAGACCAGGCGGGTTTTCATGCCCTGTCCCCGCATCTGACGGGCCATGAGCCCAGCTTCGGTGTGGTAGCCGCCGACATAGAGCACGTCGATGGCCGATCCCTTCAATTTTGAAACCAGCGCCGAATAGTCTTTCTCGCCCGCCGTGTAGGCTTCGTACATCGCGTTTTTCATGCCTTGGCGCTTGAGCGATTTGAGCGTTTCGTCAGCAAGCCCTTTGCCGTAGGCGGTCTTGTCGTGGACGATGGCGATTTTCTTGCCCTTGAAATGTTTGGCGAGAAACTTGCCGGCGATATCGCCCTGTTGATCGTCCCGGCCGCAGACGCGGAAGACGTTATCGCCGCCTTCCTCGGTCAATTTCGGATTGGTCGAGGCCGGCGAAATCTGCAGCACGCCCTCTTCCTCATAGACCTTGGAGGCGGGAATCGAAGAGCCGGAACAAAAATGACCGGCAATCAAGACAACGCCCTTGCCGACCATCTGGTTGGCGACGGCGACCGCCTGTTTCGGGTCGCAGGCATCGTCGCCGATGAGCAATTCGATTTTTTGGCCCATCACGCCGCCCTTCGCGTTGAGGTCGGCGACCGCCTGCTCGGCGCCAGCCTTCATTTGCGCGCCGAAGGACGCATACTGCCCGGTCATGGGACCGACAACGGCAATCTTGAGATCGGCGTTCGCCGCGGTCGCGCTGAACGCGAAACCGACAACCGCTGCGGTGACTAGCAATTTACGCATTTTGTGGGTTCTCCTGACACTGGAGTGGATTGAAATGATGAAATCATGCTGCCGGGGTGTTCCAATTGCGGCAGATGAATTGAGACTAACATTGCGCCGCTATGCATCAATCGCTTTCTCAAATATGAGGAATATTGCGGCGATTTTAAGGATAAATCCCGGCCTTCGTCAGGCACCGTCGATGCGCCGCCAGCCAATCACGCCCTTGCTTTCATACAACCAGGGATACTGCGAAACCATCTTGCGCGCCCGGGTGACCGCAAAGGCGGACAATCCGATCGCCACCAAGGCCGCACTGTCGATCAAATAGCCGCCGACGGAGGACAAATCGCTCTCGAACAGGGACCACACGATGAAACGGTCCGCCAGACCGAGCATCAGGCAATACGCCACCACCCAAATGGCCGAACGCCAGGTCGTGGCCAGCGCCTGCCCGGTTGCGAAGGCGGGGAATCCGAACAGAAACAATGTAATCCCGACAAACAAGGTCCAATCAAAGATAACCGATCCTCCTTTTCCCGTGAGCGCAGCGGGTCAATGGCCGCCCTCCAGGTAGGCGGCGCGGACCTCGGAATTGGCGAGAAGTTCCGCCCCGGTGCCTTGTAGCGTAATCCGGCCGTTCACCATGACATAGGCCCGTCCGGCCAGCTTCAGCGCATGATAGGCATTCTGTTCGACCAGAAAAATCGTCATGAACTGCTGTTTGTTGATGTCGCGGATGACATCGAAAATCTGCTTCACGACCATCGGCGCGAGGCCGAGCGACGGCTCATCCAACAAGAGGAGCCGCGGCCGCGCCATGAGCGCGCGGGCGATCGCCAGCATCTGCTGCTCGCCGCCCGACAAGGTGCCGCCCCTTTGGCCCTGCCGCTGCCGCAATATCGGGAACATTTCGAATGCGAGTTCCAGGTCTTCGTCGAAATTTGCCGGATCCCCGGTGACCGCGCCCATCTGCAGGTTCTCCAGCACGGACATGCGCGGAAATATTCGCCGTCCTTCGGGCGCGTGCGCTATGCCCTGCCGGACGATCTCATGGGTCGGGCTGCGGGTTATATCCCGGCCATCGAAGAAGATTTGGCCGTGCGCGGCCTGTTGCGCGCCGCAGATACTCATCAGCAGTGTCGACTTTCCGGCGCCGTTCGCGCCGATCAGCGTAACGATTTCGCCTTCGGGGACGGTCAGGTCCACGCCGCGGAGCGCTTCGATATTGCCGTAGAACGTGTGAATGCCGGAAATCGAGAGGAGGTCCATGGCCATCTACCGCGCGTCCCGCCGCTACGAGGCGGGCGCGTCCCCGCCCTTGTCCATCGCCAGGTCGGCTACCACCTCCGGCGGCAATTGGTCGTCTTCATCCTCGCCCAAATAGGCCCGGATCACGGCCGGGTCGTTCCGGACATGCGCCGGCGTGCCGTCCGATATCTTGCGGCCGTAATCGAGCACGATGATGTGGTCGGAGATTTCCATGACGACGCTCATGTCGTGTTCGATCAGCAGGATTCCAATCTTATGCTGGTTGCGAATAAAGAGCAGTAATTCGTTGAGTTCCAACGATTCCGTGGGATTCAAACCGGCGGCCGGCTCGTCGAGGCACAGCAACGCAGGCTCGGTGCACATGGCGCGGGCAATTTCCAGCTTGCGCTGCGCCCCATAGGGCAGGTTCCCCGCATCGATATCGGCGTTTTCCGTCAACCCCACCTGGTCCAACCAGTACCGCGCCTTGTCGATGGCCGCCTGTTCGGCACGGCGATAACTGGCGAAGCCGAGCAAGCCCAATACCGTCATGCCGGATGCGCGCATCAGGACATTGTGCTGCGCCACCAGCAGGTTCTCGAGCACGCTCATTTGAGGGAACAGCCGAATGTTCTGAAAAGTCCGCGCCACACCTGCTTTTTGAGCGATGCGATAGCCTTCCATCCGTTCCAGCAGGAAATCGCGGCCCTCGCGGCGCAGCGCGAGCCGTCCGACGCTGGGACTGTAAAACCCGGTGAGACAGTTGAAGACCGTGGTCTTCCCGGCGCCATTGGGGCCGATGATGGCGGTGATCTCGCCATTGCCGGCGGCGAAGGAGACATCGTCGATGGCGACCAGCCCCCCGAACCGCATCGTCAGATGCTGCACCGACAGAAGCGCTTCCGCGCCGCTTGGGATGACGCTGGCCTCCTGCATCACGGTGATCGCCTCCCGTAATCGGCGCCGGGCGGGCCGTTCAGCCGCACCGTCGGTTCGCGATGGGCCAGCAGGCCGCGCGGCCGCCACACCATGATGGCGACCATGCCGGCACCGAAGGCCAGCATTCGGAAATGCTCGAGCTCGCGGAAGAATTCCGTCATGCCGAGCAGAAACACCGCCGCCAATACCACGCCGAGCTGGCTTCCCATACCGCCCAGAACGACGATCGCCAGGATGATCGCCGATTCGATAAAGGTGAAGCTCTCCGGGCTGATGAAGCCCTGGCGGGTGGCGAAAAAGGATCCGCCGAAACCGGCGAACATGGCGCCGATGGAAAAGGCCGTCAGTTTCGTGTTGCGCGCATTGATGCCGAGCGACCGGCAGGCGATCTCGTCCTCGCGCAAGGCCTCCCAGGCCCTCCCCACCGGTAGCTTGCGAATTCGGAGCGTGAAGAAGTTGGTGATCAGCGCGAGCACGAGGATCACATAGTACAGGAAGATGATGCGCTGAATGGGCGCATACTCCAGCCCGAAGAACTGGTGAAAGGACGTCACGCCATCCGGCGGGTTTCGCTTGAACGGCAGACCGAAGAAGCTGGGCCGCGGAATCCCCGACAAGCCGTCCGGCCCTTTTGTCACGTCGTACCAGTTCAGCAGAATTATGCGAATAATCTCGCCGAATCCGAGCGTCACGATCGCCAGATAATCGCCGCGCAACCGCAGCACGGGAAAACCGAGGACGATGCCGAAAAACGCGGCAAAGGCGCCGGCCAGTGGCAGGCATTGCCAAAAGCTGAGATCGAAATTGAGCGCGAGCAGCGCATAGCTGTAAGCGCCGACGGCATAGAACGCCACATAGCCGAGGTCGAGCAAACCCGCGAGCCCGACCACGATATTGAGGCCCCAGCCGAGCATCACGTAAGTCAGAACCAGGATGGCCAGATCCAGCAGCCAGCGATCGACGAAAGGCAGCCACGGCCAACAAAATGCCATGCCCGCAACCACATAGGCCGTGCCGCTCAGCAGCGGTCGGGCATACCGCTTCAGGCTCCACCCCTCCGAGGCGGCCGACCGGCGACCGGTGCGCCGCCGTTCGAGCCACACGGTCAAGGCGATTCTGCCGACGAAAACGGCAAGCACCGATATCGCCACCAGCCCCCATCGTTGCTCGAGACCGATGCCCTGCCCTGTTCCCAGGCTGACCAGCCGGAATCCAAACAGCGGAATGGTGAGCGCGCCGGCGATCAGAGCGGTCACGCCGGCGTCCTTCAGAATCGGTGCGAGATCGGGGCCGGAAGACGGCGCGGGTCTGTCGCTCGTCTCGACCGCCATCCTCTATACCTTTTCGATTTCCGGTTTGCCGAGCAGCCCGGTCGGCCGGAATATCAGCACCAGGACGAGGATCGCGAAAGCCGCCACATCCTTGTATTCGACGGTGAAATAGGCCGACCAGAACGTCTCGATCAGGCCGATCAGCAGACCGCCAAGCATCGCGCCCGGCAGCGATCCGATACCGCCAAGCACGGCCGCGGTGAACGCCTTAATGCCCGCCACGAAGCCGATATAGAAATCGATTACGCCGTAATACAGGACGAACATCAGCCCTGCGACCGCGGCGAGCGCGGCGCCGGTCACGAATGTCAGTGAAATCGTCCGGTCGATATTGATACCGAGCAGTGCGGCCATTCCCCGATCCTGTTCGCACGCGCGCTGCGCCCGGCCGAGCGAGGTGCGGGTGATCATCAGGGAAAATATCGTCATCAGCACGAGCGTGACGACGATGATGATGATTTGCATATAGCTCAACGAGACGGTGAAACCCTCGCGCTTCATGACCTCGAAGCCGCCCTGCACCACCGGCTGCAACGGTTTGACCCGCGCGCCCTGCAAAATTTGGACGTAGTTTTGCAGAAAGATCGACATGCCGATTGCGGAGATCAGCGGCGCCAGACGGAACGAACCGCGCAACGGCCGGTATGCGAGCCGTTCGACCGCCCATCCGTAAACCGACGTGAACAGCATCGCCACCAAGAGCACCAGCAACAGTGCCAACGGGATCCAGGTCACGCCAAGCGTCGCCAGCAGCAGAAAGGCGATCAGGGAAATGAACGCGCCGATCATGAAGATCTCGCCATGGGCGAAATTGATCATGCCGATAATGCCGTAGACCATCGTGTAGCCGATGGCGATCAGACCGTAGATGGCGCCGAGCGTGACGCCGTTGATGAGCTGCTGGAGAAAGTACTCCATACAGGCCCCGCCCCTTCTTTTTGTTCTCCCGCCGTCCCGGCCGTTGCGGGCACCGCGCGGTATTACGGCTGCGATTCAGTGCAGCATATCCCACGGACCGGTGCAACCGGCGGACCTTCGGCGCAACGCGCGGTCCGCCTAGCCACGGCTCCCGCCGGATGTTAAGAATTGCGCCGAAATGGCACCGGCGCGACTAATGACCGGTGCATCGCCGTCATCCAGGGGAAGCCGCCATGCCGCACAAACCTGCCTCATCCGCCCTGTCCCGCTTTACGGTTCTCGATCTGACCCGCGTCCGGTCCGGCCCGACCTGCGTGCGTCAACTGGCCGATTGGGGCGCCAATGTCATCAAGATCGAATTGCCCGAAGCCTTGGACGCCGCCGAGGCGTTGGGCGGCAACCGGCACGGCCCGGATTTCCAGAATCTGCATCGCAACAAACGGGCGATCACGCTCAATCTTAAGGATCCCGAAGGCCTGGAGATATTCAAGAAACTGGTGGAAAAAGCCGATGTGGTGGTCGAGAACTACCGGCCCGACGTGAAGAATCGGCTTGGCATCGACTACGAGTCGCTGGCCGCGGTCAATCCGCGCATCATCCTCGGCAGCATTTCGGGCTTCGGCCAGGACGGCCCCTATAGCGGGCGGCCCGGTTTCGATCAGATCGCCCAGGGCATGGGCGGGCTGATGTCGATTACCGGCCTGCCCGGCCAGGGTCCGGTCCGCGTCGGCATACCGATCGCCGACCTATGTGCCGGCCTGTTGTGCGCCCATGGCATCATGGTCGCCTTGCTGGAGCGCGAGGAGTCGGGCAAGGGCCAATGGGTGAACAGTTCGCTGCTATTGGCGCAGATCTTCATGCTGGATTTCCAGGCGGCGCGCTGGACCATGTCGCAGGAGGTCGCGCAGCAGGCGGGCAACAATCATCCGACCAGCATCCCGACCGGCGTGTTCGAGACCAGCGACGGCCACATCAATCTCGCGGTCGCGGGCGGCGCAATCTGGGAACGGTTCTGCAAGGCCGCCGGCGCGGAACACCTGATCGAGAATCCGGCTTACAAAACGGCGACGGCACGGTCGGAGAACCGCGATGCGCTGAACGCGGATATCAACGCGATCATGCGCACCAAGGACAGCGCGACCTGGATCGACATGCTGAACGAGGCCGGGGTTCCCGCCGGTCCGATCTATTCGATCGATCAGGTTTTCGCCGATCCGCAGGTCAAGCATCTGGAAGCGGCGCAATCGGTGCACCATCCGGTCATCGGCGACATCGAACTGGTGGCGCAAGCCGTCAAATTGAGTCGCACACCCAGCACCTTCGCGGTGGCCCCGCCGGAGCGTGGCGAGCATTCCGACGAGGTCATGAGCGATCTCGGGTATACGCCGAAACAGATTGCGGCCTTCCGCAAGCGCAACGTCATCTAACCCCGTGTCCGGCATCGATCAGACACCATACTTTCAGGCACTTTGACGCCGAGGAGCAGAGCATGAGCAGCGATAAACTGATCGCCGAGAAAGAAGGCGCAATTGGCTGGATTACCTTCAATAACCCGGCAAAGCACAACGCCGTCTCCAAGGAAATGTGGGAGGGCCTTGCCGACGCGGTCGAGCGGTTCAACGCCGACGACGAAGTACGGGTGATCGTCCTCAAGGGCGCGGGCGAAAAGGCGTTCGTGGCCGGCGCCGATATCTCCAAATTCGAGGATGAGCGGGCGTCGCAGGACGCGATCAAGGCCTATGGCGATTCGGTAACGCGCGGCTACGACACCCTGAACGAATCGAAAAAGCCGACCATTGCCATGGTCCGGGGCTACTGCATCGGCGGCGGCACGGGGATCGCCATTTGCTGCGACATGCGGATTTGCTCCGAGGACGCCCAGTTCGGCGTTCCCGCGGCGAAGCTGGGCCTTGGCTACAGCTATCACCATATTCGCAAGCTGGTCGATCTGGTCGGACCGTCGGCCGCCAAGGAGATTTTCTACACCGCGCGCCGCTTCAATGCGGAGGAAGCCCGCCAGATGCGCCTGGCCAACCGGGTCCTGCCGGCGGGCGACCTGGAGGCCTATGTCCGCGATTAT
>JAOTYV010000226.1 GCA_029861675.1 Alphaproteobacteria bacterium | reverse complement strand
TGTAAGCACCCGGTTCGCCTTCAAGGTCCTGTCGGAAACCTTCAACTACGACACCGAGGAAGTCGCCGCCGATCCGGTGCATCTGATGTACATCATCGAAAATTCGGTGAAGCGCGAACAGTATCCGGAAGATTTGCAGAACGCCTATCTGGAATTCATCAAAACCGATTTGGCGCCGAAATACGCCGAGTTCATCGGCAACGAGATTCAGAAGGCCTATCTCGAGTCCTATACCGAATACGGTCAAAATCTGTTCGACCGCTATATCGCCTATGCGGACGCCTGGATCGAAGAGCAATCCTTCAAGGATCCGGACACCGGCCAGATGTTCGACCGCGAGATTCTCGAGGAAGAGCTGTCCAAGATCGAGAAGCCGGCCGGCGTCACCAACGCCAAGGACTTCCGCAACGAAGTGGTCAAGTTTGCCCTGCGTGCGCGGGCCAAGAACGACGGCAAGAACCCGGACTGGACGAGCTACGAAAAGCTTCGCGAGGTCATCGAGAAACGCATGTTCAGCAATGTCGAAGACCTGTTGCCGGTGATCAGCTTCGGAACCAAGCAGGACTCCGAATCGGACAGCAAGCATACCGAGTTCGTCCGGCGCATGACGGGCCGCGGCTACACCGAACGCCAGGTGCGCCGTCTCGTCGAGTGGTACATGCGGGTCAACAAGGCCGGCTGACGCCGGTCTTGCAACCGTCATGCGACATTTCGTCGATCGCCGTCTGAATCCGAAGGACAAGAACCTCGGCAACCGGCAAAAATTCATGCGCCGGGCGCGGGAGCAGATCAAGAAAGTCGTCGACGATTCGATCAAGGGCCGCAGCATCACGAATGTCGACGAGGGCGAGACCATCTCGATCCCCACCAAGGGGATCAACGAGCCGCGGTTTCAAAATTCCCGTCAAGGCGGCTTCCGGAAGCGGGTGTTTTCCGGCAATAAGGACTTCAACACCGGCGACAAGATCGAAAAGCCGGAACAGGGCGGCGGTGGCGACGGCGGTAAGAAGGCGTCCGACGCCGGCGAAGGCGAGGATGAATTCACCTTCGAGCTTTCGCGCGAAGAGTTCCTCGATATCTATTTCGAAGATCTCGAACTGCCGGACCTGGTCAAGAAGGACCTGCGCGAGATCAAATCCTTCTCCTATCAGCGCGCCGGGTTCAGCCTTACCGGCACGCCAAACCAGATATCGGTTCGGCGCACCATCCGGAACAGTTTCGGACGCCGGATTGCGCTGCAGCGGCCGAGCAGTGTCGATATCGACGATCTGGAAGTTGAAATTAACGACATCGAATTGCGCGGGCCGCAATCGGATCACGATTTGGTTCGGCTCGATCTGCTGAAACAGAAATGGCACGAATTGTTCGTTTCACGCCGGGGCATTCCCTATCTCGACCCGGTCGACATCCGCTACAAGCGCCTCGAGAAACGCCCGCGCCCGAATACCAAGGCCGTCATGTTCTGCTTGATGGACGTGTCGGGATCGATGGGCGAACGCGAAAAGGAATTGGCGAAACGCTTCTTCATCCTGCTGCACCTATTCCTCAAGCGGCGCTACGAGAAAACCGACATCGTGTTCATCCGCCATACGCACGAAGCCAGCGAAGTCGATGAAGAAACATTCTTTTATAGCCGTGAGAGCGGCGGCACAGTGGTGAGCACCGCGTTGACCGAAATGCTCAAGGTGCAGAAGGACCGCTACCCGGCCGATAGCTGGAACATCTATGCCGCCCAGGCATCCGACGGCGACAATTTCCCCGACGACGGCGACAAATGCATCAATATGCTGGGCAAGGAAATCATGCCGCTCTGCCAGTACTTCGCCTATGTGGAGATCGTCGACGAGCGCGAACTCGATATGTTCCAGACCACATCCGTTGGCGCGGAACTATGGCAATCATACCGGGCGGTGAAGGAAAACTGGCCGAACTTCGAGATGAAGCATATCGCCAGGCCCGGCGATATTTACCCGGTATTCCGGGAATTGTTTACCAAGCAGCCGGCGGAGGCTTGACGGCCGATTGAAGACCAGGCCCGCCGGAACGGAGGAACAATGTCGGTAGAACTCGCGACCAAGCCCCTGTTCGAGGGTACCGAATGGACCTTCGACATACTCGATAGAACCTACAACGCGATCGAGCAAATCGCGTTGGAGGAATTGGGCCTCGATACCTACCCCAATCAAATTGAAATCATCTCAGCCGAGCAGATGCTGGACGCGCATTCATCGGTCGGCATGCCGTTGATGTATCACCATTGGTCGTTCGGCAAACATTTCGTGCAGGAGGAAAAATCCTACCGCAAAGGCTTTTCGGGATTGGCCTATGAAATTGTCATCAATTCCAACCCCTGCATCAGCTACAACATGGAACAAAACAGCATGCCGATCCAAACGCTGGTGATGGCGCATGCTGCGTTCGGGCACAATCATTTCTTCAAGAACAATTACCTGTTTCAGCAATGGACCGACGCCGAAGGCGTTCTCGACTATCTCGACTACACCAAGAAATTCGTCGCGCGCTGCGAGGAAGAGTACGGCATTGCCGCGGTCGAAGAAATTCTCGATGCGGCGCACGCATTGATGGATCACGCCGTTTCACGCTACCCGCGCCCACGCGAGCTGACCAAAAAGGAACGTGAAGCCCGCGAAGAAGAACACCGGGAGTATGAGGAGAAATCGTTCAATGACCTCTGGCGCACCGTGCCGACCGGCAAGCCGGAGGAGGCGCCCGACGCCGAGGCAGAAGACGCCTCGGAGCGCATGCGCGAACTGAAGTTGCCGGAAGAAAACCTGCTTTACTTTATCGAACGCCACAGCCCGGTGCTTCTGCCGTGGCAGCGGCAACTTCTCGGCATCGTCGGCTACGTGTCGCAATATTTCTATCCGCAGAAACAAACCAAGGTGATGAACGAAGGCTGCGCCACCTTTGTGCACCACTACATCCTGAATCGCTTGTTCGACAAAGGGCTGATCACCGAAGGCGCCATGCTCGAAGTCCTGCACAGCCATTCGAGCGTGGTTTATCAGCCGGAATTCGACCAACCGGGCTATCGGGGCGCAAACCCTTACGCCTTGGGGTTCGGAATGATGCAGGACATCCAACGCATCTGTATCGATCCCAAGCCCGAGGATAAGGAATGGTTCCCGGAAATCGCGGGATGCGGCAATTGGCAGGAAGTGCTCCGGGACGCCTGGGCGAACTACCGCGATGAATCCTTTATCCGGCAGTTTCTAAGCCCGAACCTGATCCGGCAGCAGCGCTTGTTCACCTTGACGGACGATGCCAGTGACCGGCATTACACGGTGACCGCAATTCATGACGAAGCGGGCTACCGGAGAGTCCGCGAGACACTCGCGGAATCATACGATATTGGCACCATCGAACCTGATATTCAGATTATCGACGTCGATTTGCGCGGCAATCGCGAATTGCGGCTGCAACACACGATGACGAACAAGATTCCGCTTGCCGAGAAGATGCGCGACGAGGTGCTGAAGCATGTGCGCGTCCTCTGGGGCTATGATGTCAGTCTGATCGGCGTCGAAGCCGACGGCAGCAAGGTCTACGAAACGAAGATCTCCTGACCGCATTGGCTGCAACGGTCACGCGACCGGACGTGACCGCGCTACCCCAATACAACCTTTTGGTTGACAGCCCGCTGCCTTATTCCCAATCATTCCTGTAGGTTCCTTTCGGTCCGATCCGAAGGACGCGGACGTTGAGGCATGAGACAACAATCAACGCCGCAGCAATGCAAATCCGGCCATGGCGTCATGGAAATGGCGTTAAAATCAGCCGATTACAGGGAGACATCATGAAACCTAAATTCATCGAATCAGTCGTCGCTTCGGCGTCGGTCGTACTCGCTATTGGCGCAAGCGCGCTCGTCGGCGTCAACGCCGCCGGTGCCGGCGAAATCAAGCTGCCGAAACAGATGACCTGGACCGCTTATGGGACGACCTCGACCGGCTATCAACAATCGGTCGCCATCGGCAACGTGCTGAAAAAGAAATACGGCATGCAGCTCAATATCAAGACGGGCAAGAACGATGTCGCCCGAATGCTGCCGTTAAAAGCGCGTAAGGCCGATTTCTGCTCCTGCGGTATCGCCTTCTATTTCGCCCATGAAGGCGTCTTCATGTTCGGCAAGAAGAATTGGGGTCCGCAGGCGATCAGCATGGCGATGGCGTCGATCGGCGGCGCAGGCATCGGCCTCGGCGTGGCCAAGGATTCCGGCGCCAAGGCGTATAGCGATTTGAAGGGCAAGCGGGTCGCATGGGTTCGCGGTGCACCGGCGCTCAACCAGAACGCCGCGTCCTTCCTCGCGTATGGCGGATTGACCTGGAAAGACGTGAAGAAGGTCGAATTCGGCGGCTGGAAGGATTCCATCAACGGCATCATCAATGGACAGGTGGACGCCGGCGTGATGTCGACGGTATCGCCGCACGCGAAGCGCATCGAAGCATCGCCGCGCGGGCTGATCTTTCCGCAGATGAACCACAAAGATAAGACCGCATGGGGCCGGATGAACGGCATCGCGCCTTGGGCGCAACCGCATATGGCGACCATCGGCGCAACCGTTTCCAAGGAGAAGCCTTGGACGGGTTCCGGATATTTCTATCCGGTGCTGGTCACAAACAACGATTTCTCGTCCGACAACGTCTACAATCTGGTCAAAGGCATCAATGAAAGCCACGACGACTTCAAGGGCACGGCGCCCGGTGTCGATGGCTGGCATAAAGACCGGCAGAATTTCCAATGGGTCGTTCCGTGGCATCCGGGCGCGGTGAAATATTGGAAAGAAATCGGCCTTTGGACCAAAGCGGCGCAAGCGCACAACGACACGCTGATGAAACGCCAGGGCGTCCTGGCGAAAACTTGGGCGGCCTACAAAGCCAAACCGGCCGCTGATTTCCAGGCGGGTTGGTTGAAGGCGCGCGCCGCCGGGTTAAAAGCGGCAAACCTGCCCGTAATCTTCAACTGATCGCCGGTCCGGCGAACGGCATACGCCCATGAGCATTCGGGCGCCCGAGGGAAAAGAGGCGGTGGTGGAGTTTGCCCGCCACCGCCAACTCCCCGGCCTATGGCACAAAATCCTATTGATCGCGTCGTGCCTGGCGATCGCGCTGTCCGCCTATCAGCTATTTAACGTCGGCAGTCTCTTTTCGGACTCCGGATTTCTTGGCGGCATCCCCCTGAAGTTCGGCCAGGCGGTCGGCTTCAATTTCAATCTCCTGCCGGAGCAGTATCTCTTTTGGCTGCTGTTTCTCCTGCTGCCGCTGGTGTTCATTTTCTGGCCGGCCTACAAGAAGGCGCCGAAGGAAAGCGTCCCCTGGTACGACCTGGTGTTGTTTGCGGTGACCGCCGGCGTTTCGCTCTACTTCGTCTATTACGGCGGCCGAATTCTCGACGAAGGTTGGGAATACGAAGTACCCGACGATGCGGTCGAGGCTAAATATCTTACCTACGTCCTCTGGGCCCTGGTGATCGACGCGACCCGGCGGGCGGGCGGGCTGCCGATCGCCAGCATCGTCTTGCTGTTCTCGGTTTATCCCTTCTTCGCCGATCAATTGCCCGGAATCCTGCTCGCGTCCTCGCCGGAATGGACGGAAATCGGGAATCGCATGGTCATGAGCACCGAGGCCATCTTCGGCATTCCGATGCGCGCGTTCGGGACACTGGTCATCGGATTCCTAATCTTCGGCGTCGCGCTGCAGCATACCGGCGGCGGAAGTTTCTTTCTCAACCTTGCGTTTTCGCTGCTGGGCCATGTTCGGGGCGGTCCGGCCAAGGTGGCGATTTTCGCCAGCGGGCTGATGGGGTCGATGAGCGGCAGCGTCATCACCAACGTCCTGACCACCGGCGTGATGACCATCCCGACCATGAAGCGCGTCGGATTCCGCCCGGCCTATGCGGGCGGGGTCGAAACCTGCGCGTCGACCGGCGGCGTGCTGATGCCACCGATCATGGGCGCCACCGCCTTCGTCATGGCCCTGTTCCTGGAGGTCCCCTATCGGGACGTCGCCATCGCCGCGGTCATTCCGTCGGTGATGTACTTCTTCGGCCTGTTCATGCAGATCGACGCCTATGCCGCGCGCAATGACCTGAAGGGGCTGCCGCCGGAAGAAATGCCGAATTTGAAGCAGACCTTGAAAGAGGGCTGGTATTTCATTGCCGTCTTTGTGCTGCTCATTTGGATGCTCGTTTTCCTGAATCAGGAAACCATCGCCCCCTACTTCGCCACGGTTCTGCTGCTGATCCTGAACCAGGTCTTTCCCTATCATCGCTGGAGCAAGGCCGATTTCTGGACCTTCATCGAATCGGTCGGCAAGCTGTTCGCCGAACTCGCCGCCCTGCTGGCCGGGATCGGGATTATCGTCGGCGCGCTGATCATCACCGGCAAGATCGGCAACCTCGCCAGCGACCTGCTGCAATTGGCCGGCGGCTCGACGATTATCCTGCTGCTGATGGGCGCCTTCACCAGCTTCATCCTCGGCATCGGCATGACCGTGACGGCGGCGTACGTCTTCCTCGCCATTGCGCTCGCCCCCGCCCTGATCAAGGGCGGCCTCGATCCGATGGCCGTCCATATGTTTATTTTCTACTGGGGCATGTTGAGTTTCATTACGCCGCCCGTGGCGCTGGGCGCCTATGCGGCCGCCCCCATCGCCAAGGCTCCGCCGATCAAGACGGGACTGGAGGCGATGCGGCTCGGCAGCATCATCTATTTCATTCCCTTCTTCTTCGTTTTCGATCCCGCGTTCATTTGGCGGGGCCCGATCGAAATGACCCTGTTTCTGTTCGCGCAGGCTTTGGTCGGCATCGTCTTTGTCGCGGGCGCGTTGCAGGGCTTCCTGGTGTTTGTCGGGTGGCTCAGCAACCGACCCGTCGGCCTGATCGGCCGGGCCTTGATCGGCGTCGGCGGTATCGCGCTCGCCATGCCGGGGAACACGATTATCGGCATCACGAACGGCGAATTGGCGATATGGGCCGCGATCCTGATCGCAGCCGGTGTCGCAATCGCGCTCTTCGACCGGCGCGGCGCGGTGGCCGAAGCCGCGGATTAAAGCCGCTCTCGGCCTAGACAAATCCCGAGCGAACCGAAACGGTTCGCGACGACGTATTTGCGATAAAATTTGGAGATAGGCCATTCACTTGAGCCTATTTGAACAAGAAATGGTCTAGCCGCGCGGGAATTGCAGGATCAGCATTTCCAAGCCACCCTCGCCCGCGATCGCCTGCGGCGCGGGTTCATCGGGGGTGACATAACGGCAGGAAAGCGGCGGCAAGGTTGCACAGTCGTGGATCAAAGTGCCGTTCACCACGACATGATACTGGCCGCCGCCCGAAGACGGATCGGGGCACGCGGCCGCTTGCCCCCCGCCGAGCCGCAGGATGTAGCCGACAAGCCCGTCCGCTTCCGCTTCCATCACGGTTTCCAAGGCGGCCGTCCCGCGATCCCGCAACGCATCCTCATCGCACACCGGGACTTCGTCGGAAAGCCGATGACGGCGCGGGCCATCCGGTAGCATATCGCGGGACTCCGGCATGTATTTCGCCCCGGAGTCCCAGAGTTGGCGCAGGGTAAAGTACTGCACGCCGTCGGCGCCGGCCGCGATCGGACCGTAGGGCGTATTGCCGCCCGCATAGTGAACGGTGACGGGAAAGGCTTCTTTCTTGCCCATGTGCCCGCTGCCGCCGACGAAAACCTGAAATTGATTTGTGTTGTGAAAATGCGGCGGCGTCACGCTGCCGGGCGGCTGTTCGACCAGGAATCCCTGCGGCAGGTCGTTCCCATTGGCCTCATTGCCGGCCACATACCGGCCACGCGTCGGCGCGGTGCCGATAAATTCGCTCAACACATAGTCATGGCCGTTCACATGGACGATACGTTGATGATCCCGGGCCTCGGGCGTGGACCGTGCCAACAGCATGGCGGCTTCCTTTTTCCAACACGCAAAACGGCCGATCGGCGGACGCGATCGACCAACAGGGGCGATACTATCATTAGGTGTCGTTCAGTTAAAAGTGCGGCAGCCGCATGCCGCGGCGGTAGATCGTGGACAGTCCCGTCGTGAAATTGACACAAAATCTCCCCGGTATCGCCCGTGCACGATCAAAATGTCGCCATGGATGGCGGCGATAGTTGTATCTTACTCCCCAATAGGAAACACCCTTCACTTGTGATTTAGGGGTCCCG
>JAOTYV010000017.1 GCA_029861675.1 Alphaproteobacteria bacterium | reverse complement strand
TGCTGCCGCGCACCGCCGTGGTTACCGGAGAGGCGCCCGCCGCCGCGGAGTAAAGGCGTGCTCTAGCCGCGCGGCGGCGCCAGCCGGTCGAGCCGCAGCCGGTGGCGCGCATCGGTCAGCCGCCACGCACCGCCGAACACCGCCGCCAGCACGCCGCAGGCGGTGCCGCCGGCGATCAGAAAACTGATCACGAGCTGGTACTTCACCGCGTCCACCGGATCCACCCCGGCCAGGATCTGCCCCGTCATCATGCCCGGCAACGAGACGATGCCTGCCGCCGACATCGAGTTGACCATCGGGATCATCGCCGTGCGCATCGTGCCATGGGTAACCGAGCGCATCGCCTCGCTCCGGCCGTGCCCAAGCGCTAGACGGGAATCGATGGTCACCCGCTCGCGCCACGCGCCGGTGGTCAGGCTGTCCAGCCCGAGCGCGACCCCGGTCATCGTGTTGCCGAGGATCATGCCGAGCAACGGGATCGCGTAACGCGGGTCGTACCAGGGATCGGGCCGCACTTGGCCGGTCAGCGCAAATATCGTCACCAGAAAAGACGCCATCAGCATGCTGGTGGTGCCCAAGCCGAACCCCCACCAGCCGCTGAACCGCCGTTCCTGGCGCGCCATCGCCTCGCGCCCGGCGAACAGCACCATCAGCACTGCGGCCGTCGCGGTCCAGAGCGGCGAGACCAGCGCGAACAGCCATTGCAGCACCAGCCCGATCAGCGACAGCTGAACCACCATCCGCACCGCCGCGATCAGCAGCCGCCGCTCCAATCCGAGTTGCAGCCAGATCGACAAGCCGGCGTTGATCAACACCAGCGCGGCCGCCATCGCCACATCGCCGTAATCCAGCGTGATGAAATCCTTCACCGCGCGGCCTCCGTGACGCACCCCTTTTCGATCCGGAAATGGCGACCGCCGAGACGCCGTGCCTGCGCGCGATCGTGGGTCACCAGCAAAACGGCGATCCCATCGCTGACCTTTTCCCGCAACACGCCCTCCACCGCCGCGGTCGCGGCGGGATCGAGGCCGGAGGTCGGCTCGTCGAGCAGCAGCACATGTGGCATCTGCACGAAGGCGCGAGCCAAGGCGAGCCGCTGGCGCTCGCCCGTGGAAAGCCGCGACACCGGCCAACCGCCGCACGCGGCCGGCAACAACAGGCGCATGGCCAGCGGCGCGGCGATGTCCCAATCGGTAAAATGCGCGTCGACCCGATCCGCCCACCAGCCGGCCTCCGCCGGCACATAGGTCACCATCCGGCGCCAGTCGGGCGCCGGCATGGCATTGCGGTCGAGCCCATCGAGCTGAACATCGCCGTTGTTAGGGTCGAGATCCGCGATCGCGCGCAGGAACAGTGTCTTGCCGGAGCCCGACGGGCCGGACAGGGTAATCATCTCGCCATCGGACAGATCGAGAAAGACCGGCTCCAGGCCCGGCCGCGTGAGGCCGCGAATTGTCAGCAAGGGCGTCTCCATCCGGCGCTGGGCCGGACAGTACGCGGTTTAGGCCGCGTCCGGCACTTCCCGAACGAAGTAGATCATATCGAGCGACGGCGGGGCTACCGCCATCTGACTCAGCATATCGTGCACCTGACCGCGATGATGGGTCTGGTGATTGAAGAAATGCTGCAGGATCACCCCATGCGGCGTCTGCTGCGGCTGACCGGATGCATTGGCGTAGGACTTGACCTCGCCAAGCGATCCCGCGCCCTGCGCCGCCACATAGTCGAGAATGACCGTATCCTGCTTTGCCCGCTCGCGGCGCAGCGTCTCGAAATCAGTATAGAGTTCGGTGTCCAGCGGGTCGGTGATCAGGTCGCCGACGCCGAGCCGCGACAGCCACATGCGGTCACACAGCAAAATATGGTTCAGCGTGTGGCGGATCGAGCCGAAAAACGCCTGCCGCTCGGTCTTCCGCTCAGCATCCGATAGGTCCGCGCAAGCATCGTACAGGCGCCCGTTGGCCCACTGATTGTACCGCGCAAATCGCTGAAATATTGCCCGCATCGCCGTCTTCCCTCGCTGTGATCCTTCCGCCATGCTAGCCACGCGCTCGACGGGCGGATACCGATCATATCCTAGCGCCACCTGAAATGAGCCATAAAGCGTAATCACCGTGCCTTGGCGGCTGGAGCCTCGCGATTGGTCCCCCGGCCGCGACAAAAAAACACTTGCGGCGTCTCCTTGAAATGCGTACCAAGTCGGTCCAAATTAATACCGAACCAATTTCGTACGGTATGTGGGCGCACCATAGCGCCCGGCAACGGGGGAGTTTCACAGGTGATCCGACTGAGCCGAATGACCGATTACGGCGTCGTCGTCATGTCCCAGATCAATCAGAATGCCGGCGGCGTGACGACCGCGCCGGATCTGGCGAAGGCCACCGGCCTGCCCGCGCCGACCGTCAGCAAGCTGCTCAAACAGCTTGCGAAATCCGGCCTACTGGATTCCCATCGGGGCGTCCATGGCGGCTATGCGTTAAGCCGCGCCCTTGAAGACATCACCGCCATGGAAATCATCGAGGCGCTGGACGGGCCCGTCGCCCTGACCGATTGCGTCGAGGGCGCCGAGGATGCCTGTAACGTGGAATCGCTGTGTCCGATGCGCGGCGGCTGGGACAAGGTGAACACGGCCATCCGGCGGGCGCTGCAAGAAGTGACCTTGGCCGAACTGTGCCCGTCGCGCGATTACATTGCCGACGCGCCGCCGGCCCGCACCAAGAAAAACAAAACGGCAAGCCAGGGGGGGCAATAGTATGGCTGCGACCGCGGAAACCGTCGAAAAAGTCAAATCCGTCGGCGACAAGTACAAATACGGTTTCGTCACCGACATCGATTTGGACTACGCGCCGAAAGGGCTGAACGAGAACATCGTCCGCTTCATCTCGGCCAAGAAGAACGAGCCGGAATGGCTGCTCGAATGGCGGCTCAAAGCCTTTGCGCATTGGCTTAAAATGCCGGAGCCGGAATGGGCCAAGGTGGAATTCCCGCCGATCGATTATCAGGACGCCTATTATTACGCCGCGCCGAAATCGGACGACGACAAGCCGAAATCGCTCGATGAGGTCGACCCGAAACTGCTGGAGACCTATGCGAAGCTTGGCATTCCGCTGAAGGAACAAGAAATGCTGGCCGGCGTCGCCGTCGACGCGGTCTTCGACAGCGTTTCGGTCGCCACCACCTATAAAGGAAAACTCGAAGAGCAGGGCATCATCTTCTGCTCGATTTCGGAAGCCGTGCAGGAGCACCCCGAGCTGCTGCGGAAGTATCTCGGATCCGTGGTGCCCTATGGCGACAACAAGCATGCCTGCTTGAATTCGGCCGTGTTCACCGACGGGTCCTTCGTCTACATCCCGAAAGGCGTGCGCTGCCCGATGGAACTGAGCACCTATTTCCGGATCAACGCGGAGAATACCGGCCAGTTCGAACGCACGCTGATCATCGCCGACGAAGGCTCCTATGTGAGCTATCTCGAAGGCTGCACCGCGCCGATGCGCGACGAGAACCAGCTTCATGCGGCGGTTGTCGAGCTGATCACACTGGACGACGCCGAGATCAAATATTCGACCGTGCAGAACTGGTATCCGGGCGACGAGAACGGCCTCGGCGGCATCTATAATTTCGTTACCAAGCGGGGTGCCTGCCGCGGCCGCAACTCGAAAATTTCCTGGACTCAAGTGGAAACCGGCTCGGCGATCACCTGGAAGTATCCGAGCTGCATCCTGGAAGGCGACAATTCGGTTGGCGAATTCTATTCGGTCGCCATCACCAACAACATGCAGCAGGCCGACACCGGCACCAAGATGATCCATATCGGCCGCAACACCAGTTCGACCATCATCGCCAAGGGAATCGCCGCCGGCCGTTCCGACAGCACCTATCGCGGACAGGTCAAGGTGATGCCGAAGGCGGAAGGCGCGCGCAATTACACGCAATGCGACAGCCTGCTGGTCGGCGACCGGTGCGGCGCGCACACCGTGCCCTATATCGAAGGGCGCAACCCCTCGGCGCGGGTCGAACACGAGGCCACGACGTCGAAAATCAGCGACGACCAGCTTTTCTATTGCCGCCAGCGCGGCCTGTCGGACGAGGAGGCGATCGCGCTGATCGTCAACGGTTTCTGCAAGGAAGTGTTACAGCAATTGCCGATGGAATTCGCGGTGGAGGCCCAGAAGCTGGTCGGCATCAGCCTGGAGGGCAGCGTCGGCTGAGCCGGACCCGCCATCATAAATAACCTGAGCCAAGAATTACGAAGGCACGACACGATGACCTCTCTGCTCGACATCAAGAACCTCCGCGCCGGCATCGGCGGCAAGGAAATCCTCAAAGGGCTCGACCTGACGATCGGGGCCGGGGAAGTCCACGCGATCATGGGGCCTAACGGCACCGGCAAGAGCACGTTGTCCTATGTGCTGGCCGGCCGCGAGGGCTATGAGGTGACCTCGGGCGACATCCTGTACAAGGGTAAGAACCTGCTCGACCTGGAACCGAACGAGCGCGCCTGCGACGGCATTTTCCTGGCGTTCCAATACCCGGTCGAAATCCCGGGGGTCGCCGGAACCACCTTTTTGAAGGCGGCGCTCAACGCGGTCCGCAAACATCGCGGCGAAGACGAGCTCGACGCCATGCAATTCCTCAAACACGTCCGGGGCAAGGCCAAGGAGCTCGGCGTCGGCGACGAAATGCTGAAGCGGGCGGTCAATGTCGGCTTTTCCGGCGGCGAGAAGAAGCGCAACGAAGTGCTGCAGATGGCGGTGCTGGAACCGAGTCTGGCGATCCTGGACGAAACCGATTCCGGGCTCGACATCGATGCGCTCAAGGTGGTCGCCGACGGCGTCAATGCGATGCGGTCGCCCGACCGCTCGATGCTGATCATCACCCATTACCAGCGGCTGCTGGGATATATCGAGCCGGATCACGTGCATGTCCTCGCCAACGGCCGGATCGTCGCATCCGGCGGCAAGGAGCTGGCCCAGGAGCTCGAAGCGAGCGGCTACGCGCAATACACCAACGCCGACGCGGCGTGACCGGAGAGCGGATTCCCATGGCTTCGAAATCCACCCGCCTCACCGCTTTCGCCGATCACCTGGACGGCGTGGCCGCGACATTGCCGCGGCAGGATCTCGGCTGGCTGCAAGAACTCCGCGCCGCCGCCCGGGACCGCTATGCGGCAGCCGGCCTGCCGACGCCCCGGCTGGAATCCTGGAAATTCACCAACCTCAACCGCTTGCCGCGGGTCGGCTTCACCGCAGCGGCGCTGGCGGAGGCGCCCGCGGTCGACAGCGTGCCGGTGGGCGCCGCCATCGCGGCCGAAGGCGCGGTCGTGGTGCTGGTGAACGGCCGGTTCAGGGCGGACCTTTCGAATTTGGCGGATTTGCCCAAGGGCGCGACCGTCCTCGGGATCGCCGATGCGCTCGAGACACAGGACGGCCTGCTGGAGACTCATCTCGACCGGATCGCGGGCGAAAGCGACGCGTCGCTTGCGGCCCTGAACACCGCGCAGCTCGCCGACGGGGTGTACCTCCATCTCGCCGAGGGCGTGACGCTGGAGCGGCCGCTGCATGTGATCTCCATCGGCGCGGCGCGCGGCGAACCCGTGGCGTTCCATCCGCGGCTGCTGTTGATCGCCGAGCCGGGCAGCCATGGCTGCATCCTGGAAAGCCATGTCGGCGCGGGCGACGGCGCCTATTTCACCAACACCGTGGTCGAAGCCTCGGTCGGCGAGGGCGCCGTGCTGCAGCACTACAAATTGCAGAACGATCACCCCGCCGCCTGGCACACCGCGACGACCGGCGTCGAGTTGGCGGCGCGTGCGGTCTATGACAGCTTCGTGCTGCAGATCGGCGGCCATATGGCGCGCAACGAGATCATCGCCCGCATTCTCGGCTCCCATGCGGAATGCCATCTGAACGGCACTTATCTGCTGCGCGGCAAACAGCACGCGGACAACACCACGCTGATTGATCACGCCGCGCCGGAAAGTACCTCGCGCGAGGTCTACAAGGGCGTCGTCGACGATCAAGCGCGCGGCGTGTTCCAGGGCAAGATCCTGGTGCGACGCAACGCCCAGAAAACCGACGGGCATCAAGTCAACAAGACGCTCCTGCTGTCGCGCGGCGCAGAAATCGACTCCAAGCCCGAGCTGGAGATCTACGCCGACGACGTGAAATGCGGTCATGGCGCCACCGCGGGGGAACTGGACGAAGACGCGCTGTTTTACCTGCAAGCGCGCGGCATCGACCCGGAGACGGCGCGCGGTCTTTTGATCGAAGCATTCATCGGCGAGACGATCGACGAAATATTGCGCCCGACCATGCGAAACGCCTTGCGCGACATCGTTGCGGGATGGCTGACCGACGGGCGGCACGACGGCGCGACCGGGAATACAGGGGTGGGGACATGAACGATCAGAGCAATCCGGCGCGCAATGCCGCCGATTCAGGCCCGGCCACGGGTTTCGATATCGAGCGTATCCGGGCCGATTTCCCGGCGCTGTCGTTGGAAGTCCACGGCAAGCCGCTGGTGTTTCTCGACAGCGCCGCGTCGGCGCAGAAACCGCGCGCGGTCATCGACACGATGTGCCGGGTGTATGAATCCGAATACGCCAATGTGCACCGCGGCGCCTATTATCTGAGCGAACGCGCAACCGCGCTGTACGAAGGCGCGCGCGATACGCTGCGGGATTTCCTCAACGCCCGCGACCGCAAGGAAATCATCTTCACCCGCAATGTCACCGAAGCAATCAACCTGGTGGCGCGGACATGGGGCCGCGAAAACCTGAAGGCCGGCGATGAAATCATCATTTCGGAGATGGAGCACCACTCCAACATCGTGCCCTGGCAGATGTTGCGCGACGAACTCGGCCTCACGCTCAAGATCGCGCCGGTCAGCGACGACGGCGAATTCCTGCTCGACGCCTACAAGGCGCTGCTGACAGACCGCACAAAACTGGTCGCGATGACCCATACGTCCAATGTGCTGGGCACGGTCACGCCGGCCAAGGAGATCACCCGGCTGGCCCACGACGCGGGCGCCAAGGTGCTGATCGACGGGGCGCAGGCGGTCGTGCACATGCCGGTCGACGTGCAGGATATCGATTGCGATTTTTACGGCATCACCGGACACAAATTATACGGCCCGACCGGGATCGGCGTGCTGTACGGCAAGGAAGCGCTGCTCGACGCGATGCCGCCCTTCCTCGGCGGCGGCGATATGATCAGCTCGGTATCCTTCGAGAAATCCACCTGGGCCGCGCTGCCCGCGAAGTTTGAAGCCGGCACGCCGGCCATCGTACAGGCGATCGGGCTCGCCGCCGCCGTCGATTATATGACGGGACTGGGTCTGGAGAACATCGCCGCCCATGAACGCGACCTGCTCACCTACGCGACCCAGCGTCTCGCCTCGATCGACGGGCTCCGGTTGATCGGCACCGCGCCGAACAAGGCGGCGGTGGTCTCCTTCGCCATGGAGGCGGCGCACGCGCATGACATCAGCACGATCATCGACCGCGCCGGCGTCGCCATTCGCGCCGGCCACCACTGCGCCGAACCGCTGATGAACCGGATGGGCGTCACGGCCACGGCGCGCGCGTCCTTCGGCCTCTACAACACCCGGGCCGAGGCGGACACGCTGGTCCAGGCGCTCGAAACGGTGCAGGAGATTTTCGGCTGATGCTCGACGAACTGCGCGAACTGTACCAGGAAGTCATCCTGGACCACGGCAAGAAACCGCGGAATTTCCGCCGGCCGGAGCATCCCAGCGGCGAGGCCGCGGGCCGCAACCCGCTATGCGGCGACCAGCTTGTCGTCTACATCGATGTCGATGCGGACGGAATGATCCGGGACGCCGCCTTCGTCGGCAAGGGCTGCGCCATTTCCATGGCCTCGGCCTCGATGATGACCGAGATCGTCAAAGGCAAATCCGCCGCCGAGGCGCAGCGCCTGTTCGAGGACTTCCAGCGCATGTGCACCGACGACAGCGCCGACGGCATGGGCGACGACGTGGACGAGGATATCGAGAAGCTCCAGGTTTTGTCCGGCGTGCGGCAATTTCCCGTGCGCGTGAAATGCGCCACCCTGCCCTGGCATACGCTGAATGCGGCGATCGAGGGCGAGGACGAGATCAGCACGGAGGCATGACATGACGCCGGACGATACCCCCAAACGCGACGGCGAAGACGGGCTGAGCCTCCAGGATTTCATGCCCGGCGCGGCGACCGCCGAGGGCGACACCCTGATCGCCAAGGTGGGGACGCCCCTGCCGGCCGGACAGGCCATCGCCGACGAAGCGGCCGTGATCGAGGCTTTGAAGAGCGTTCACGATCCGGAGATACCGGTAAATATTTACGATTTGGGCCTTATATATGAAGTCAGGATCGCCGATGACGGCAACGTCTCGATCCGCATGACCCTGACCGCGCCGGCCTGTCCGGTGGCCGGCGAAATGCCGGGACAGGTCGGGCAGGCGGTGGCGGCCCTGGACGGCATCGGCGAAGTGACCGTGGCGCTGGTCTGGGACCCGCCCTGGACCAAGGATCGCATGTCGGAAGATGCGCGATTCGCCCTCGATATATGGTAGACTGAAAAACAGAATTTAAAGGCAAGAGAGACCATCATGGCAGCACCAATGTTGACCCTCACCGACGCGGCGGCGGAACGCGCTAAGCACCTGATGTCACAGTCGGAAAAGCCGATTGTCGGCCTCCGGGTCGGCGTCAAGGCGCAGGGCTGCTCGGGCATGAGCTATTACGTGGAATATGCCGAGGCGCAGAAGAAATTCGAGGAGTTGGTCGAGGACAAGGGGGTCACCATCCTGATCGATCCGGCCGCCACGATGTTCCTGATCGGCTCGGAAATGGACTATCAGGAAGACAAGCTGCAATCCGGCTTCGTCTTCAACAATCCGAACGAAAAAGGCCGCTGCGGCTGCGGCGAATCCTTCCACGTATAGGGGCCGCGGGGCGGGGTATTTCTCGTCTTTCCGGACGGTGCGACGCACCGATCCGGAATCCATAAACTTTTGATATACCTGGATTCCCGCATTCGCGGGACTAACGCGCATGGCCAAACCGAAACTGATCCTGTGTTGGAGCAGCGGCAAGGACAGTGCCTGGGCACTGCATCGGCTGCGGCAGCAAGACGACTTCGACATCATCGGCCTGCTGACCACGATCAACGAGGCGGCCTCGCGCGTCGCCATGCATGCGGTGCGCGAAAGCCTGCTCGACCGGCAGGCCGCGGCCGCGGGACTGCCGTTGCTCAAAGTCCATATCCCGCACCCCTGCCCCAACGAGACCTACGAACAGCGCATGGCCGAGGCGGTGGCCGAAGTGCGAAAAATCGGCGTCGGCGCCTTTGCCTTCGGTGACCTGTTCCTGGAGGACGTGCGTCAATACCGCGAGAAGAACCTCGCCGGCACCGGCATCGAACCGGTGTTCCCGCTCTGGGGCCTGGATACGGGCGAGCTGGCGCGCGAGATGGTGGCGTCCGGGCTCGCCGCGCGCATCACCTGCATCGATCCGAAACAGCTCGACCCGGCCTTCGCCGGCCGCGCGTTCGATGCCGCATTCCTCGACAATTTGCCCGACACCGTGGACCCCTGCGGCGAGAACGGCGAATTCCACAGCTTCGCCCATCGAGGCCCGATGTTCGTCCGCCCGATCCCCATCACCCCCGGCGAGATCGTCGAACGCGACGGTTTCGTCTTCGCGGATCTATTGCCGGGATAAATCAAATACCGCTCCATTGGGAGCAGTGCAAACCTGCACATACTTCGATTCACTCCCCTCCCTAACCATCCCCCGCAAGGGAGGAGGGAACAAGTGTTCGCGCTATACCTCAAAGTCCTCCCCCTTGATGGCTTTGATCGCTCATCGCGATCAAAGGGATTTAGGTGGGGGTGATGCCTCAGATTCAATCCACCCGATACTTCGTCACCATGTCCCAATCGAGCTCGATGCCGAAGCCCGGCGCTTGCGGCACCGCGATTTCGCCGCCTTCGATAGCCGGCCGGTTGCCGTACATCGCCTGCCAGACCGGGTCACGGTCCGGGTCGGCGAAGCATTCGACGAAGGTGCCGTGCGGGATGCCGGACAGCAGGTGCATCGACAGGTGGCCTTCCTCGTGCATCGCCATGCGGACGCCGTGCAGGGCGCACAACCCGGCGATGCGCCGCCATTCGGTCGGCCCGCCGCAATGGGACGCGTCGATGTTGCAGAAATCGATACCGCCCGCCGCGATCAGCCGCTTGACGCCGTGGCCGGAAATCTCGCTTTGTCCCGATGCGACGGGGATGCTCGTCGCGCGCCGTACCTCGGCGTTGCCCGGATAGTCGTCATACCAATGGCACGGCTCCTCGAACCAAAGGATATCCAGGGGCTCGACCCTGCGGGCGAAGCGCACCGCATCCGCCGTCGCCCAGCCACGGTTGGCGTCGATGGCGATCAGAAATTCCGCCCCGGCGCCGTCACGCGCCGCCTCGACCCGCGCGAAATCCTCGTCCAGTGTGAGCCCGCCGACCTTGAACTTGACCCCGGCGAGTCCGAGCCCTTTCAGGGTTTCCATCTCCTTGCGGTAATCGTCCAGCGTGACGCCGTCTTCGTAATACCCGCCGATCGAGATGATCGGCATGCGGTCACGATAGCCGCCGAACAGCTTGGCAACGCTGGTGCCGAGCGCCTTGCCGACCAGATCCCACAGCGCCGTATCGACGCAGGCGATCGCCTCCATCACCCGCGCGCGGTCGCGGATCAGATGGGCGATCGTGAACATCTTCGCCCAGATCCGCTCGACCGCCATCGCGTCCTCGCCCAGGATCAGCGGCGCCAGTTCCTCCTGGATGATCTTGCAAATTTCCGGCCCGCCGCTCCGGTCGTCGCCGTTGTAGACTTCACTGACCAGCCCGCCTTCCGTATGAATACGCGTGACCACGGTCGCCCGGGTCGGCACCGAATACTTGCTGCCGCCGAACACCCGGGTGAGCGGAATGACAACCGGAATGGTTTCTATCTTTTCGATGCGCATGCAATTTCTCCCTGGACGGCGCCAACCGTTTTTTTACGGTTCCTTAACGCCGAAGATTATACCTCTGACGTGCAAACCGCATAGGCGCGCGCCCGCCGGAAAGAGCCCCGTGACAATCTGCCGTCCCCGTTTTCACACGCTGAAAATCTTCACAGCCCTGCTGTCGTTGCTTGTTGCGGCCATCTCGGCGCCGATGGCCGCGCGCGCGCAGGCGCAGCCGGAAATGCATACCGGCTTCACGCCCAAGAAAGCGGTCCGCGCCAAATCCTTCATGATCTCGGCCGCCAACCCCCATGCGGCGCGCGCCGGTTACGACATCTTGAAGAGTGGCGGCTCCGCAATCGACGCGGCCATCGCCGCATCGCTGGTCTTGGGATTGGTGGAAGCGCAAAGCTCCGGCATCGGCGGCGGCGGTTACCTGCTGCACTGGTCGGCGCGCGACCGGCGGGTCGACAGCTATGACGGCCGGTCCCAGGCGCCTGCCGCAGTAAGGCCGGATCATTTCCTGGAGGCCGACGGCTCGCCGGTGCGCCGGCGCGCGGCGCATTTCGGCGGCCGTACCGTCGGCGTGCCGGGCGTGCCGCGCCTGCTCGAGCTGACCCATCGCCGGCATGGCAAACTGCCGTGGAAGGATTTGTTCCAGCCGGCAATCGATTTGGCCGAGCGAGGCTTTGCGGTCTCGCCGCGGCTGCACAAACAGATCAACCGGAACCGCAAGCGGCTGCGCGAACCGGCCGCGCGCGCCTATCTGCTCGACGCCAACGGCGAGGCCTGGCCGGCCGGCCACCTTCTGGTCAACCGGGCCTATGCGGCGACATTGCGCACGCTCGCGGCACACGGCGCGGACGCCTTCTATACAGGGCCGATCGCCCGAGACATCGCCAAGGCGGTCACCCACGCGGTCGTACATCCCGCGCCGATGACGATCGAGGATGTGCGGCGCTATCGCGCGGTCCAGAATGCACCCGCCTGCGTGACCTACCGCCGGCACCGTGTCTGCGGCGGCGGCCCGTCCACCACCGGCGGAATCACCCTCGGCATGACGCTGGCCCTGCTGGAGCCGTTCGATTTGCGGTCGCTCGGCGCGGACTCGCCCGATGCGGTGCACCTGTTCATCGAAGCGTCCCGCCTCGCCTTTGCCGACCGCACCCGCTACATCGCCGATCCCGCCTTCGTATCGGTGCCGGTCTCCGGATTGCTCGACCGGGGGTATCTCGCCCGGCGCGCCAAACGGATCGACCCCGATCGAGCGATGCCCCGGCCCGGCCCCGGCACCCCGCCGATGAAAAAGGCGATGCGGCATGCACCGGACGATGCGCCGGAGCCGCCATCGACCAGCCATCTGTCGGTGGTTGACGCCGCCGGTAACGCGGTCTCCTTCACCACCTCGATCGGGCGCGGCTTCGGCTCGGGCATCATGGTGCGGGGATTCCTGTTGAACGACGATCTGGTCGCCTTCGCCTTCCGCCCCACCAAGCACGGCGACCCGGTCGCCAACCGGCCGGAAGGCGGCAAGCGGCCAAGATCATCGATGTCGCCGACGCTGGTCTTCCGCCCCGACGGCACGCTCCGCCTCGTCGTCGGCTCGCCCGGCGGCATCCGGATCACCGGCTATGTGGCGAAGACCGTGGTGGCGGTGCTCGATTGGGACATGGACATCCAGTCGGCCATCGAGCTGCCCCATTTCGCCAGCCGCACGAAACGCGCCGAACTGGAAAAGAACACCAAGGCCGAACGCTTCCGAGACGCGCTGGAAGCCAAGGGCCATAAAGTGAAGATCCGCCACCTGACCAGCGGGCTGCACGGCATCGAGGTGACGAAGAAGGGTCTGCTCGGCGGCGCCGACCCACGGCGCGAAGGCGTGGTGATGGGGGACTAGAGCAAATCCCGAGCGAACCGAAGCGGTTCGCGACGACGCATTTGCGCAAAAACAAAGAGAGGGCAAATCCCGAGCGAACCGAAACGGTTCGCGACGACGTATTTGCGTAACAGCAAAGAGAGCGACCATTTCACGTGCGTCGATTTGATCTAGAAATGGTTTAGAGCGCGCGGATTGGCGTGGGGACGGTCATGCGGTCAGTTTCCCCGCAGCCCACTGCAACCAGGTTTCAGATGATTGGCATTCAATAGCATCCCCCCGGTACGGCTATTCCGCCATGTGATTTTCGGGCCACAGGAAGGCGGCGCCGAAAGCGAAGGTGACCGCGCCCATGAACAGGAACCCCGCCGCACTGTCGCCCGTGATGACGGCCAGCGCGCTGGCCGCGCCGGGCCCGATCAGCCCGCCCAAGAAGGTGAAGCTCATGCAGCCGGCGGTCGCTTCGGCGATCCGGCCGTCCGGCGCGCTGCGCGCGACCTCCGCCAGGTACACGCCCTGCCAGGCGGTGCCGGTCGAGCCGAAACCGATGGCCAGCACGAGGATCGCCGCATAGGGCCAGGCGGGGCCAAGCGCCGTCGTGGCAAAGGCGCTGGCCGCCATGCCGAACCCCAGTCCTGCCAGCACGAAACGTGGCGTAAACCGGTCCGCGGCCCAGCCCCACAACATGCGGCCGCCGATACTGACCACCAGCCCGGCCGACAGCGCGGTGCCGGCGGTCTGCAGCGTCAGGTCGGTGCGTTCCACCGCGAAGGTCACGAACAGCGCCACATAGCAGAACTGCATCGCGGCAAACGCGCCCGAGGCTGCCGCCAGCCGCCGCAACCCGGGTTGGGTCATGACGATTTGCATCGCGGCGACAAAACCGGCACTGGACAACGACGCGTTGGCGGTACGGTCACTGTCCATCTTCCGCCGCCAGGGCTGCAGGAGAAGGGCCAGCAGCAGGCAGGCTCCGGCGGCGCATAATGCTGCGCCCTGCCAGCCGAAGCGGGTTTCGAGAAACGGCAGCGAAAACCCGCCCAGCGCACCGCCAAGCGGGACGCTACTCTGCTTGACCGAAAACACCCTTCCGCGCAGATGTTCCGGCGTCACCTGCACCAGCAGGTGCGAACTGGCGGGATTGGACGGCCCGTAGGCAAAGCCGATCAGCACGGCGCTGCCCAACAGGACGGGCAAGGCCAGATACGGCAGATGTGCGAAGGGCAGGGCGCCCAGCCCCAGCGCCGCGAAGACCAGCGTCGCCTGGCTGACCCGCAACGCCCCGTAGCGCCGCACGAAACCGGCGGTGACGGCGGTGGCCAGCATCGCGCCGCCCAGCAAGAGCGTGGTGTAATACCCGACCAGTTCCGCCGCCAGCCCGAGCGACAGCGCGGCCGCCGGCGCAACAACCGGCAGCGTAAACGCCGCCAACGCCGCGGCCGCCTGGCAGGCAACCATGGCCAGCAGAACCCGGATCATGGCGCCAACCTATACGAAGCCGGCATCGCGCGACAGAACACCGGCCGCGCGCCGCCTCGCCCGCCCGCGAAGCGTATTTCGATTGTCTTTTGTGGGCATTTGTTGGCATCCCGCTGCAAAGACGCGGATTGGAGCGGGCGAAGGGAATCGAACCCTCGTCGTAAGCTTGGGAAGCTTCTGCTCTGCCATTGAGCTACGCCCGCGCCCGCTCGCACCGCTACTTAATACGAGCGCCGGAGCGCTGACAATATCCGAATGCGGCGGGCACGACGCGGCGGCGAAACCGTGTTATCCCGGTTCCCTGAATCGCAACGTGTTGCCGGGGACCGCCGCCATGAAACAAAACCGCATGAAATCGAAACTGCTGGCCGGCGAGCCGGCCTTCGGGTGTTCGATCATGATCCCGTCGCCGCAGATGGTCGAGATGGTCGCCCATGCGGGGTTCGACTGGGTGCTGATCGACCTGGAACACGGCACGATCGATCTGGAGACCGCCGAGCTGATGATCATGGCCTCGGAAGCGAGCGGCATCACGCCGATCGCCCGGCCGCGCAGCAACGCCAAGGCGGACATCTCCTCGATCATGGACCGGGGCGCGATGGGGGTGCAGGTGCCGCACGTCAACAGCGCCGAGGACGCGCGCCGCGCCGTCTCGGCCGTCAAGTTCGGCCCCGGCGACAACCGCGGGCTCGCCGCCGGCACGCGGCCCGACAGCTACGGGCTGGGGCAATCGATGGAGGAATTCGTCGCGGCGAGCAACGAGGAGACGCTGGTCTGCGTGCAGCTCGAACACGCGGCGGCGATCGAGAATGTCGACGAGATCCTCGAGGTCGACGGCGTCGACGTGTTTTTCATCGGCCCGTCCGATCTGTCGCAATCGATGGGCCATCCCGGCAACCCCGGCGCGGAACCGGTGAAAAGTGCGATCGAAGACACGCTGCGCAAGATCACCGCCGCCGGCAAGACGCCCGGCATGCCGGCCGCACTGAATAACATCGACACCGTGCTCGGCAACGGCGTCAAATATATCTACAACCACCTGCCGAAGCTGCTCGGCGCCGGCGCAGCCCAGTTCCTCGACAAGGCGCGGGGGTAGACGCCCGGTCGCTCCCGTCAGTTGGCGTACACCGCCACCTCGACGCGGGTGTCGTTGTAGCAGGCACCCTCGGCGATATCGGCCTTGGTCGCCGGCGCGAGCGCCGAGACGGTCTGGCCGTTATCGGTGGTCTTGAACCAGGCGCCCTTGGCGGAACAGACCACGCCGGGGCGCACCGCATCCGTAATCCGGAGCGGCAAGTGTACCTCGCCGAGGTCGTTCCACACCTTCACCGACGCGCCGTCGGCGAGACCGCGCGCGGCCGCGTCGTCCGGGTGCATCTCCAAGGGCGGCGTGGCGTCGCAATCCTTGACGCCGCCGAAGGTCGACGTGATGCGCTTGTCCGAGGACGGCGTGATCAGAGTCAGCGGATAGTCGGACTCGAGGGTCCGGTAGGTGGGCAGGCGCGCGCCGAACCGGTCCTCCATGTCCTGCGAGTCGAGTTCGATCTTGCCGCTCGGCGTTTTCGGGAACACGTTCTTGAACAGCACCGGCTCGGCATCCTCCGCGCCCTCGACGGTCATCTTGACCGCGCCGTCGAGCGGCAATCCGGCCGGCACAAGCCCGCGCAGCCGCGGGTCGCCGCTGTCCAGCGCGTCAGCCATCAGGTCTTCGTCGCTCACCGTGAAGATTGGCTCGTCGAAGCCGAACCGCGCGGCGAGCCGGCGGAAGATTTCGGTGTTCGGCAACGCCTCGCCGACCGGCGGGATCACCGGCTCGGCCCGCTGCAGGAATTGCTGTCCGTAGGCGGGGTAGAGGTCGGCATGCTCGAAATGGCTCGCCGCCGGCAGCACCACGTCGCAATAGCGCATGCTGTCGGTGAAGGCGACGTCGCAGCCGGCGACGAAGACGTCTTCGCGCGCCAGCGCCTGCTTCATGCGGTTCTGCTCCGGATGCACGATCACCGGGTTGTGGTTATAGATGAACAGCCCCTTGAGCGGCGGGTCGAGCGTGTCGTCCAGAATATGGCGGCCGATGTCGAGAATGTTCAGCGTGCGCGTGCCGTCCGGGATCAGGTCCGGCCGCTGCAGCTTGTCCATCGTCTTGGGAAAGGCATAGCCGGCGCCGGCGATCAAACCGCCACCGGGCAGACCGAACTTACCGGCGAGCGCCGGCAGTGCGAGGACGGCGCGCACGCCGGAACCGCCGTTGCGGTTGCGCTCCAGCCCGTTGCCGACGCTGATCGCCGCCGGGTTCGCCTCCGCATACCAGGAGGCCAGCATACGGATGTCCGCTTCGGCCAAGCCGCAAATATCGGCGGCGACTTCGGGCGGGTATTGCCGCGCCTGCTCCATGAAGCCGTCGAAACCATGTACGTGCTCGGCGATGAAGTGCCGATCGAACGCGCCGATCCGCTCCAGCTCGCAGGCCACGGCCCAGGCCAGCACCACGTCGGTGCCGGGCCGCAGCGCCATGTGCAGGTCCGCCTGTTCCGCCGCCTTGATCCGTTTCGGGTCGACCACGACGATCCTCGCGCCGTTGCGCCGCGCCCGGTTGAGCAGCGGCATCAAATGCAGATTGGAGACGGTGACGTTGTTGCCCCAGACGATGACCAAGCGGGCGTCGACCACCTGCTGCAGCGGCATGCCGGGCGTCGGGCCGAAGGTCGCCTCATAGGCGGTCGATTTGATACCGCCGCAGAGCGGCCGCCGGCTGAGCAGGGTCGCGCCGAGCCGGTGGAAGAAGCGCAGCGACATGGAATCGCCCGATAGCATGCCGTGCGGCCCCGCATAATTCAGCGGCATCACCGCCTGCGGGCCATGTTCCGCAATAATGCGGGCGAAATTCTCGTGGATCAGATCGAGCGCGGTATCCCAGCCGATCGGCTCGAAGCCATCGCCGCCGCGCGCGCCCGTGCGCCGCATCGGCGTCCGCAGCCGGGCCGGCCCATGCACGAATTCAGGATAATAACGCGCAACCTTGTTGCACAGCACGCCTTCGGTAATCGGATTGGCGTGCGAGCCGCGCACCTTCATCACCTCTCCGTTCGCCACATCGACGGTGAGGCTGCAGGTATCCGGGCAATCCATCGGACAAACGCTGGCGCGTTGCAGGGTCATCGGTTTTTATCCTCTAGCGGTTCGACTCCATCGCATTCTTACACCGCGATACTATCGCGTATTGGTTCGAACCAAAGGGCCAATCCGCACGAAATGGCCAGACCACTACGCGTCCGGCGCGCCTGCTAGGGCACATCCAGCAATCGCGCCAGGACATCAATGCCGGCGCGAATTTTTCGTTCGCCCACCCCCGCATATCCCAACAAGACGCCGTGGCGCGGCGGCGCCGACAAATAGAATTGCGACAGGGGCGAAAGATCGATGCCTTCGGCGGCGGCCGCGCGCGACAAGGGACCGTCGCGGCGCCCCCCTTTCAGGAATCCGATCAAATGCATGCCGGATTCGTCGGGCGCGATCGCCATCGCACCGTCGAGCCGGGCACGCGCCGCGCTCAGCAGGCCCGACTGCCGTTCGGCATAGAGCGCGCGCATGCGCCGGACATGAGCCGCCAGATACCCCTGATCGATAAATTCCGCCAACGCGGCCTGGGCGGCGCTCGACGGGTGGCTGTCGATCAGCCGTCGCACGCCGAGGAAGGCGTCGACCAGATCTGACGGAATGACCATATAGCCGAGCCGCAACCCGGGGAACATGACCTTGCTCATGGTGCCGACATAGATCACCCGGCCGTCGTCATCCAGGCCCTGCAGCGCCGCCAGCGGCCGGCCGGCGTAGCGATATTCGCTGTAGTAATCATCCTCGAGAACCACCGCATCGGCGCCGCGCGCCCATTGCAGCAACTCGAGCCGCCGGGTCAGGCTCATCGTCACGCCGAGCGGATATTGATGCGACGGCGTAACGAAGGCGAGCCGGGCGTCCGGTGCGACCCGGATGCCTTCGGCGACGTCGAGCCCCTGTTCGTCCAGCGGGACCGGCACAAGCCGCGCCCCGGCCGCCATCAGCGACCCGCGCACGCCGGGATAGCCCGGATCCTCGACCCAGACCTGATCGCCGGGATCGATCAGCACGCGCGCCGCCAGATCGAGCGCCTGCTGCGCGCCGGAAACGATGACGACCTGATCCGGGTCGCAGTCGAACGCGCGCGCGACCGCCAGATACGCCGCGAGCGCTTCCCGCAAGGGACGAAATCCGGCCGGGTCGCCGCCGACCAGGAATTCGCGGCGCGGCCGACGCCAATGCCGCGACATCAGACGCGCCCATTCGTCGAAGGGAAACAGATCGAGTTCCGGCAATCCGGACGAAAAGGCCTCGCCGCGGGACGGCAATGCCGGGCGCATTTGCGACAGCGACGCGCCCCGCTTCGACAGCCGCGGCCCGCCGGTGCGCGCCCCGCCGCGATGGCCCATTCGCTCCGCGCGGATGGTCAGCAGCTCTTCGGGCAGGGTCGCGGAAACAAATGTTCCGGCGCCGGTCCGTCCTTCCACATACCCCTCGGCCAGCAATTGATCGAAGGCAACCACAACCGTATTGCGCGACAAATTCAGGTCGCGCGCGAGCGCGCGACTCGCCGGCAAGCGCATTCCGGGCTTCAGCCGGCCATCCAGAATGGCCTCGCGAATGGCGAAATAGAGCTGCCGGTTCAGCGGTTCGCCGGCGCTCCGGTCAATCGGAAGGATGTCGAGCGGCGCGGCGCGGTAGCGTTTTACCATCCATTTGCCTGTAAATTGGTCTGATCGTTATGTTGGAAATTCGCAATACCATAGAACCAAGCTATTTGCCGGTCGACCGTCGAAATTCCGGATATAAAGCGCCGGTTACCGCCAATCCCGGCCAATTTCTTTACATCCCCGTTACAAATCTCACGAACATTCTATCGATGACGTCGATCTGAACGGCGATTTTCGGTTGTCTTCGCCGGAAGGCACCTTAAATTGACGCCAACGCGTCGACACGCCGCCAAGGAAACATGTATGACCGTTCTCAAGACCGGCCCGGGCCAAACTATACAGCCGGCAAAATTCCAAAATCCGGATTTCACGGCAGACGGCGAACGCAGGGCCTCGGTGGCGCTGAAGGATCTCGTGACACTCTGGTTCAACACCGGCACGCTCTGCAATCTGTCGTGCGCCAACTGCTATATCGAATCCAGTCCGACGAACGACCGGCTCGTCTACCTATCGCTCGACGAAGTCACGGAATTTCTGGATGAAATCGCCGCGCGGAATTTGCCGACCACCGAGATCGGCTTTACCGGCGGCGAACCGTTCATGAATCCGGATATCTGCGCCATGATCGGCGCGTCGCTGGAACGGGGCTTCTCGGTTCTGGTCCTGACCAATGCGATGCGTCCGATGATGAAATGCGCCGACGACTTGCTGGCGCTGAAGAAACAATACGGCGCGCAACTGCTGCTGCGCATATCACTGGACCATTACGACCCGGCATTACACGAGATGGTCCGTGGCGCGCATTCCTGGCAACCCACGATTGACGGGCTCCAGTGGCTGACGCAAAACGGTTTCCACATGCACGCCGCCGGCAGGACCTGCTGGAACGAGCCGGAAGAAACCATGCGCGCCGGATTCGCCGCATTGTTCGCCACGGAAAATGTCGCAATCGACGCCACCGACCCGGTATCGATGATGCTGTTGCCTGAGATGGACGAATCTCTGGACGTTCCGGAAATTACCGAGCGGTGTTGGGATATGCTCGGCGTTTCGCCGGACGCCATGATGTGCGCCTCGTCGCGTATGGTGATCAAACGCAAGGGTGCGGAAAAGCCGGTCGTCGCCCCGTGCACCCTGCTGCCGTACGACGAAGGTTTCGATATGGGCGGCACGCTGGCCGAGGCCGCCGGCGCAGTAAAGCTGAACCATCCTCATTGCGCGCGTTTCTGCGCACTTGGTGGCGGTGCCTGCAGCCGCAGCGCCGCCTGAACCGCGCCACCGATACAATGACCGATCGTCTCGAATTGGGTGTCGTCGACGGACCCATGCTGGTCTTCGGCGGCCCCTACGGCAACCGCCAGGCGCTCGACGCGCTCTTCGCGGAAGCCGAGGCCTTGGGCATTCAGCCCGGCAACATGCTGTGCACCGGCGACCTCGCCGCCTATGCCGCCGATCCGCAATACATCGTCGATCGAATTCGCGACGCCACGGTCCCGGTTGTGATGGGAAATGTCGAGGAATCGCTCGGCAGTTTCGCGGCGGATTGCGGCTGCGGATTCACCAAGGGCAGCAGCTGCGACGCGTTATCCGCGGAATGGTTCCGTTTCGCCGCCGCCGCCGTGGACGATGACGCGAAGGCTTGGATGCGGACCCTGCCACGCCGTATCGAATTCGTCGCCGGCGGCAAACGCTGCGTCGCCATTCACGGCGGCGTCCACCGGATCAATCAGTTTCTGTTTCCCACATCCGACGGCCGTGAACTGGACCACCAATGCGCCGATGCGCGCGCCGACCTGATAGTCGGCGGCCACTCCGGCCTGCCCTTCACGCGGGAGATTGCGGGCGGGATTTGGCATAATCCGGGTGTCATCGGGCTGCCGGCGAATGACGGCACGCCGCGGGTCTGGTGCGGCTTGATCAAGCCGACATTCAAGGGGCTGGTCCTGGAACACCGTGCCTTATCCTACGACCATGCCGCCGCCGCCGCGGGCATCCGAAGCGCCGGCCTTCCCCCGGACTATGCGGACGCCATCGAGACAGGAATCTGGCCATCCGACGACATCATGCCGGAAGCCGACCGCCAGCGCCGGGGACAGCCGATTGCACCATGGTCGGTCGCCTGGCAGCCACCGCATCCGCCGTTGCAGGCGGCGGGGTAGCCCCGGCCCGGTGGTGGATGCGCCGGTCAGCGGCAATACGGACGGGACATTCCGGCGCAAGCGGGATACGACATAAGCGCCATTGCCGTGCCGGCTCGCCACGACAATATTCGCCTTCCGCAACACAAAGGGCGCGCAAAATGCCTGAAACGACGACTAAACCAGGTCAAGAATTTCAAAAGGACTCGCAATATTTCGATGACCTCCAACTCGGCCAACGTTTCGCCATCCCGTCCCGCACCATGACGGACGCCTTGTTCGCCGCGTTTCAACTCGCATCCGGCGACAATCATCCGATTCATTATGACGTGGAGTATTGCCGCGAACGCGGCCATCCCGGCATGCTTGCGCACGGATTTCAGGTTCTCGTGCAATCCGCCGCCGGGGCCGGCGACTTTCCCCGGTTGATCGGCGACTCCCTGGTCGCCTTTATCGACCAATCCTCGCGCTTTCTACTGCCGGTTTATGTGGGCGATACGGTTTACCCATTGCTGGAAATCACCGACCTGAAGCCGCAGCGGACGACCGGCGTGGCGACGCTGAAAAGCACCGTCCACAATCAACGCGGCGAATGCGTCATGGACGGCGAACAGAGGTATTTGATCCGCCGGCAACACCCGACGGGGTAAGTCAATTCGGTCTCTAAGCACCGCCAATTGGGCTTTGACAACCCGCCATGACTGACCAATATGTTGAACCTAGGCGCCTGAACAGGCGTGGTTAAGAGCTTTCAAATGTACGAACAAGAAACACGCGACATCAAGGTCACCGTGAAGCCCTTTTATCTGGAAGATCAATCCTCGCCGGAGGAAAATCACTTCGTTTGGGCCTATCACGTAAAGATCGAGAATTTCGGTGGCGATACCGTTCAGTTGCGGAATCGCTACTGGCGGATTACCGATGCCATCGGTCGCGTTCAAGAGGTCCGCGGGCCCGGCGTGGTGGGCGAACAGCCCGTACTGGAGCCGGGAACCGATTTCGAGTACACCAGCGGAACACCGCTCCAGACACCTTCCGGTATCATGGTAGGAATTTACCAGATGGAAGGCGCTGACGGCGAATTTTTCGATGTCGATATTCCAGCTTTCTCGCTGGATAGCCCGCACCAGCCGATCCAATTGAATTGACCCGCAAGCGCAGCGACCGCTGACGGCTGACACACAATATTCGTGACATTCGCGCAAAGGAGGGAGCCCGCCGTGACCGAAAGTAAGAAGGTATCGCCATCCCGACCCGCGCGCGAAGAAGTCGAACAGGCGGTGCGCACGCTGATCCGATGGGCCGGCGACGATCCCGATCGGGAAGGATTGCTGGGCACGCCGAGCCGGGTGGTGCGCTCCTATGAAGAATTCTTCCGGGGATACGACGAAGACCCGGTCGATTTGCTGCAGCGGACCTTCGAGGAAACCGAAGGCTATGATGAAATGGTGGTGCTGCGCGACATTCCGTTCTTTTCCCATTGCGAACACCATATCGTGCCGATCGTCGGCAAGGCGCATATCGGCTACCTGCCGTCGGCCCGGGTGATCGGCATCAGCAAGCTCGCGCGCGTCGTCGAAACCTTCGCGCGGCGCCTGCAGATTCAGGAGAAGCTGACAGCCCAGATCGCCAATACGCTGAATGACGTGCTGCAGCCGAAGGGTGTCGCCGTGGTTATCGAGGCGACCCATCAATGCATGACGACACGCGGCGTGGAAAAGCCGGGCGTATCGATGGTGACCAGCCGGATGCTCGGTGATTTCCGCGACGATGCGATGACCCGGCGGGAGTTCCTTTCCATCATCGGCGCGTCACCGAATATCCATAACAATTGATCCAGCGCCGCCTTTCGGCAGGACGATCCTGCAAGACGCTGGACATCGCCAGCCTCTTCCCTAATGTTTAGGCCCCTCAACAGCAAAACGGACGCGCCGATCCCTTGATCGATTTTCGTCCCATCCTCTTTATCGTTGGCATTCTGATGTCGACCCTGGCTCTTGCCATGTGCGTTCCGGCAGTCGCAGACGCGGCTGTCGGTAACAAGGATTGGCAGGTTTTCACGCTTGGGTCGGCGTTCACTTTACTGATCGGCGTGATGCTGTTGCTGACTGCACGTTCCCAGAGCCGCGCGCTGAATTTGCGCCAGGCGTTCGTGCTGACGACGCTCAGTTGGATGATCATTCCGGCATTCGGCGCCCTGCCGTTGGCCTTTGCCGATCTTCAGCTCAGTTATACCGACGCGTTTTTCGAGGCGATGTCGGGCATTACCACAACCGGATCGACCATCCTTACCGGACTGGACTATGCGCCGCCCGGCATCTTGCTGTGGCGCGCGCTGCTGCAATGGCTCGGCGGGATCGGCATCGTCGCGATGGCGGTTGCCATCCTGCCGATGCTGCAGGTCGGCGGCATGCAATTATTCCGCATGGAATCCTCCGACAGCTCCGACAAGGTATTGCCCCGAGCGACCCAGCTCATCGCCTTTATCGGTTTCATTTACCTCGGCATGACGATGCTCTGCGCCCTGCTGTATTGGTCGTTCGGCATGACCGGGTTCGATGCGGTCACCCACGCGATGACGACGATTGCGACCGGCGGGTTTTCAACCCATGACGAATCGCTCGGCTATTTCAAGAGCGGCGCCATCGACGCCATCGCGAGCGTCTTCATGCTGCTCGGCAGTCTCCCCTTCGTCTTGTACCTGCGCGGGTTGCGCGGCAATCCGGGCGCGCTCTGGCGTGACAGCCAGGTGCGGTGGTTCCTCGCCATCGTCCTGCTGACCGTTCTGGTAATGTCGGCGTACCTCCACTTCGGTCGGTTTATCGGCGTCGGCGAATCGATTCAGCGAGCCTCTTTCAATGTCATCTCGGTGATCACCGGCACCGGCTACGCGACCGCGGATTTCAACCTCTGGGGCACTTTTGCCGTTGGTTTGCTGTTTTTCCTGATGTTTGTCGGTGGCTGTGCGGGCTCGACCACATGCGGCGTCAAAGTCTTTAGGCTGCAAGTGCTCTATGCCACCGCCCTGTCGCAGATTCGTCGGTTGTTGGAACCGCATGGCGTATTCATCGCCTATTACAACGGCAAACCGATTCCCGATTCGGTCGGCGATTCGGTGATGAGCTTCTTTTTCCTGTACGTGCTCTGCTTCGCCGCGCTTGCGATCGGGCTGAGCTTTATCGGCCTCGACTTCCTGACCGCGGCCTCGGGCGCCGCAACGGCGATCTCCAACGTGGGACCGGGACTGGGCACAACGATCGGCCCCGCCGGCAATTTCGCCACATTGCCGGACAGCGCCAAATGGCTCCTGAGCGCCGGCATGTTGCTGGGCCGCCTGGAGCTCTTCACCGTTCTTGTGATGCTCGCACCATCCTTTTGGCGCTCGTAAGACGGGTTGGCGCTCGTAAGACGGGCCGCTTCCGAAGCCGAAGGCTTACCGGATATAGCTGCGCAAATTCCGGCGGATTCTTTTTTCCAGCTCCGCGTCGACGGCTTTGACCAACTTTTCGGTCATCGAGAACCAAACGTTCTCCCGGTCCGCCAGCGACGCATCCTCGGGAACGGTTTGACTGCGCGTGCCTTTGGCTCGCGCCGTCGCGCTACCGCTCGGTTCTGAAATCGACACGGAAATGGTCAATGCCGCCCGGTAGCGTTCCACCTGGTCGGTGGTGAATATTCCTTTGATCCCTGTCGTCTTTTTGAGGCGTTCTTCCCTGAAATCCGCCTCTTCCACGGTCACAACGGCGCTGCCCGTCTGACCGACCGCTTGCAGCCTTTCGCGAGCCCAGCGCAGGGCGGCGCCGCGCAACGAAACCGGAAGTTCGTGTTCGATGTTGCCATTGCCGGTCGATTGGACCGCCGACTCCTTAACGTCGATTTTAGCGACGTTGAGCTTTATCGGAGGCAAATGACCAAAACTAATTTGCGCGAAGTTTCGGCCTTCGACCTGTGTCTCGCACGCCGCAACGAGCAGCAGCAGACATGGAAGCAGCCATATGGATTGTTTGGAATTCATGTTTTGGAGCTCCCGGAACCACCAACTCGACCTGTGAGAAACTTGATAAAACGAAGTGCGGCAAGATGAAAGCGCGATGGCGCGTTCCAAAAGTATATATCGCCGCAGGGGTTGGCGAAACGACTCCACCAGGAAGGCATCTGCACCGTCACGACGCCGGACGCCCCGCGGCGTCGCGGGGCATCCGCATTCGCGCGATCTGGCCGCCGTCGAAGGCGTGCGACTCCTGGCAAAACTCACAGGTGACGGTTATCTCGCCATCGACCATCAGATCGGTAATTTCCGCTTCCGACAGGGATGCAAGGACGCCTTTCACCTTGTCAATCGAACAGCGGCAGCCGAATTGAACCGGCCGCGCATCGAATACCCGAACGCCGTCCTCATGAAACAACCGGTACAACAAGCCGTACGGCGTGAATTGCGTGTGCAACAATTCCTCATCGGTGCAACTTCCCAACATCACCAGGGCGTGTCGCCATGCCTCTTCCGTCTCATCCTGAAGGTTCGGATCCTCGGTTTCCGGAGACCGTTGCAGCATCAATGCGGCGGCGCGCCAGCGGCCATCCCGGTCGCGACCGGCGCAAAGCTTCAATGCCGCCGAAAACTGATCCGATTGCCGGAAATAGTGATGAATGCAATCGGACAGCGTCCCGCCCTCGATGTCGACAATGCCCTGATACCGGTCGGTGGAAGCGCCCTGATCGACCGTCAACGCAATGTGGCCCGCGCCGATCAACCGCGGAACCGGCGCGGTCGCAATTTCGGACAGGGGCGGCAAGGCGCCCCGCACGCTGGCATAGGCCCGCATATCGCCGGCGCTGGTGACATCGCCAACCAGAAACCGCACCGGCCCGTCGCCCGACATTTGCAGCGTGAAGACACCGTCGAATTTCAGCGCCGCCGACAGCACGCCGGCGAGCGCAAGCGTCTCCGCGATTAAGCCGGCGACGGGGTCGGCATAGTCATGACGCTTTATGATCGTGTCGACTGTCGGGCCGAGCCGCAGCAGCCGGCCATGGAACCCCGCCGACTCGAGCCGGAAAGGCTGAATGCAATCATCGCCCGTCAGCACTTCCGCGCCGCCGGCGGCATCCCCTATTCCAGACACCAGGCGAGAATTCCCTTCTGGGCATGCAATCGATTCTCGGCTTCGTCCCAAACCACCGACTGTGCACCGTCGATCACTCCGGCTGTCACCTCCTCGCCCCGATGCGCCGGCAAACAGTGCATGAAGATGGCATCCGGGTGCGCCCGCCCCATCATCGCTTCGTCTACCTGGTAGGGACGCAATAGATTGTGACGCTGCGTTGCATCCTTGTCGCCCATCGAAATCCAGACATCGGTCACCACGCAATCCGCGTTTTCCACCGCGGCGTTGGGATCTTCGGTCAGCGATATTGATCCGCCGTTTTGACGCGCCCAATCGACAAATTCGGGATTAGGCGGCAATTCGGACGGACAGGCCAAACGCAATTCGAAATCGAACTGCGCCGCCGCCTGGATCCAGCTGCTCGCGACGTTGTTGCCGTCGCCGATCCAGGCAACCGACTTGCCCTGGATGGGGCCGCGGTGTTCCTCGAAGGTCATGACGTCGGCCATCAATTGACAGGGATGACTGCGATCGGTCAGGCCGTTGATAACCGGCACATCGGCGTTTTCGGCCAATTCTTCCAGCTTTTCGACGGAATCCGTCCGAATCATGATGGCATCCACATAGCGCGATAAGACCCGCGCCGTGTCGGCAATGCTTTCTCCCCGGCCCAGTTGACTCTCTCGATCGCTCATCAGGATCGTCTGTCCGCCAAGCTGGCGCATCGCCACGTCGAAGCTCACGCGCGTGCGTGTAGACGGCTTTTCGAAGATCATTGCGAGGAACTTGCCGTCCAGCAAACCGCCGCCCTCGGCCTGGTCTTGTTTGAAGGCGGCGGCGCCATCGAGAATGCCCCGCAGATGTTGCTTGTCCAGCCGGTCGAGATCGAGGAAGTGCTTTGCCTGGCTCATGACTCGCCGGCGGGCCAAGCCTCGGCCACCCGATCCAGGATGGCGACCGCTTCGTCCACATGCGCCGTCTCGATAATCAGCGGCGGCAGAAGCCGCACGACGTTCTCCCCCGCAATGACGGTGAGCAGGCCTTCCTCAAACAGCCGCGTTCCGACCGCGCCGCAATCGGGGCCGCAGATCAACCCTTGCATCAGGCCGTTGCCGCGCGTGCCGGTAAAGACCGCGCCGCGCCGGCGCACCAAATCTTCCAGCCGCTCCGCCAGATACGCGCCAACCTTCTCCACATGAGCCAGAAAACCGTCTTCCAGGATGACGTCCATCACCGCGTTGGCCACCGCCATGGCCAGCGGGTTGCCGCCGAAAGTCGAGCCATGCGTGCCGGGGACCATTCCCTTGGCCGCCTCCGCGGTCGCGAGAAACGCACCAACCGGAAATCCGCCGCCCAGCCCCTTGGCGATCGCCATGACATCGGGTTCGATGCCGGCCCATTCATGCGCCCAAAGGCGACCGGTCCGGCCGATACCGCATTGAACTTCATCGAAAAACAGCAACAGGCCGAATTCATCGGCGACTTCACGAACGCCGCGCAGATAGTCGAGATCCGCCGGTCTGATGCCACCCTCACCCTGAATCGGCTCGAGAAGAATCGCCGCCGTCTCGCCGGTAACGGCCGCGCGCAACTCGTTTAAATCGCCGAAGGCGACGTTGTCGAAACCGTCGGTTCGCGGGCCAAATCCGGCAAGGTGCTTTTCATTGTTGGCCGCGGAGATCGTTGCCAGCGTCCGCCCGTGAAAGGCGCCGCCACAGGTGATGAATCGCCATTTTTCCGGTTCACCATTGGCGCTGTGATACTTGCGGCATAATTTGAGGCCGCCTTCGACCGCTTCCGCGCCGGAATTGCAGAAGAACGTCAGATCCGCGAACGACGTCGCAGCCAGCCGTTCCGCCAGCCGCTCCTGGCCGGGAATTCGGTATAGATTGGACACATGCCACAGCTTTGCAGACTGTTCCTGGAGCGTGGCAACGAGATGCGGATGGGCATGCCCCAGCACATCCACCGCGATGCCGCCGCAGAAATCGAGAAATCGTCTGCCGTCGGTATCGAACAGATAAGGGCCTTCGCCTTTTTCAAAGGCAACATCAACCCGACCATATGTCGGCATTACCGCTGTCATAACAGCGTCCTCCAATAGTAACGGAATCCGGCGGCGCGCCTACGCCTTCGGAAGCCGCGGAGTATCAAACCTTTGGGCTGTTCATGTCAATGCGTCAGGTATGCGGCATGCCGGAAAGACGGTGGTGCGCGCCAGCCCATCCGAGTGTCCGACAAAGGCGAACCGGCCTGAAAATAAAAGCGGCGGCGCAAACGCGCCGCCGCCTGAACCATAGGCCGATGCCATTTGGGAGGGGCAGGGTGGGCGTACGACCCAAGGTCCAATTTCCCGAGAAGTCCGGTTCGGTGCAAGCAACCCGTCCTTCTCGATTCTCATGATGCGCCGCACCAATCCACCGGACAGTGATCGCTGTCACACTTGGTAACTTTTTTTTAACCATAAGTGACAATTCGACGATGCCCCCGATCGACCGCACCATGACGGATTTCAGCGAATTCCCGGGGTTGCGCCGACCCGCCGCACTGCTACCTTCGGCGAGGCATGCAAAAATCCAACAAAAAGCCGGCCGGCCGCCGGGTTCCCCGAAAGATCACCCCGGCACGCCTGGAGCGCATCGCCCTGGCCTATCTGGAACGCTATGCGTCATCCATCGAGAATTTACGCAGGGTTCTGATGCGCCGGGTAAAGCGGTCCACCGACCATCACGGCACCGACCCGGAAGACGGCGCGGTGATGGTGAACGACGTGCTGCAGCGATATCAGGAGGCCGGCTTGCTCGACGATGACGCGTATGCCCGCATGCGCACGACCACGTTGCATCGCCGCGGCGCATCGAAACGGCTGATCCGCGCCCAATTGGCGTCGAAGGGCGTTGAATCGGCGATCATCGGCAAAGCTCTAAACGCGCTCGACGGCGAACATTCCAACGCCGATCTCGCGGCCGCCTGCCGCTATGCGCGGCGGCGCCGGCTTGGCCCATGGCGCACGCAGAACCGCGACGACCGCCGCGAGCGCGATCTCGCCGCCC
>JAOTYV010000225.1 GCA_029861675.1 Alphaproteobacteria bacterium | reverse complement strand
GCCGGAATTAATCCGAAAGGATTAGATGCATGCGTCTATGGCGGGATTAGAGGATCACCCATTCTAGTCCTTTAGGACTAGGCTGGATGCGCGAATTTTGCGGCTAGGCCACCAACGATATGACGCTAAGATCCCAAAATTGAACAAGCCAAACAATTTGCTCTAAAAACCCCCGCCTTTTCCCGAGGCGGGGGTTTTCTTTGTTGCTCTCACCACTTGCCAAGATGACATACGCCGCCGCGGCTCCGCATCGGAGCCGCGGCGGCGTTCCTCAATGGACAGGAGCCGTATCGCAGAATGCCGAAAATTCCGATGGACCATCGCACGCGACCCGACAGCACACCGGCTTTGGGTGCCGGCCTCCCTCCGGAAGCCGCCGAGGGACTCCGGGGGCTCGAACGCATGAACCAGCGCATCGAACGGGAGATCCTTGCCGCGTCGTACCTGTTGGACGGTATGCGCGAACTTCGTGAAGGCGCGCGGGACCGGGGCGCTGCCGATCCTCAGTTTTTCGGGAGTTTCCGCCAATCGACCGAGCGGCGCATGTTCCAAACGCTCACCGCCGCGCCGGAAAGCGTGCGAAGTGTATTGCGCGAGGATTTGTCGGTGCTCGGCGCGGCGCTGAAAGACAAGTCGATGACCCTGGAGGGGGAGGCCCGCGCGGTGCAGCGGCGGGTCCGGCTCGGCGCCCTGTTCGAGACGTTTGCGGAAATCGTCCGCAACGATCCGACCCAGATCGAGGCGGTCCTGTCGCGGGCGACGGCGGTGTTCGGCGACATGGCGCTGCCGGAAGATCGCCGGGCGGAGATTCGCCGTCATGTCCGTGACCTGATCGGGAATGCCGCCTTGGATGGCCTGCTCGACGACCCGGCGGACGCGCAGGGGCTACTGAATGCCGGCGATTTCGACGCGCTGCTGACGCCGGAATCCCTGGCGTCCCGAAAGGCGCAGGTGAGCGGCGAGATGCAGCGGGCACAAATTCTGGCGAAAGAACGGACGATGATCGAATTGTCCGAAGCGGCCGATACTGGCGGCCTGACCGGGAAGGGCATCGACGATGCGGTGCGCGCGGGAACCCTGACGAAATTGGAAGCGGATTTTCTGCGCGCCAAGAACGATGACGCGCTCGCCGCCGCCGCGCGGGAAAAGGCGCTCCTGGATCGAGTGCCGGCGAAAAACGGGCGCTTCGATCCCGCCTCGCCGGAAGATCAGGAGACGATCGACGCGCTCTGGAAGGTCGCCGGCGAACAGATTTCGACGGGAAAGCCCGACGAACAGGCGTCCCGGGAAGTGCGCTTCGTGCGCAACCGGGGCGTCCTGCCCACCGCGCTGCGCAACAAATATTCCGGACTGCTGTATTCGGCGGACCCGGCGTTGCAGGTGGCCGGCGCGCGCGCATTCGCCGCGCTGGAGAAGATCGACCCGCGCCTCATCGAGAAATTCCCGCCCGAAGTGCAGGACCGGGCGCGGGCGATCGGCAACTTCGCGGAAATTCCTCTGGCGCCGGATCTGGTGGTTTCGCTTGCGGAGGATGAATTGGCGAAAAGCAATCAAGCGGAAGTTGCGGGGGAATTTCCGGAGGAGGCAGAGGCAACACCGTTGCCGGAAAACACTGCGGAAGACATAGAAGAACCTGCCTCGGCAGAAAAGGCTGCCCCTGGAAGAAACGTGACGAGCGACACGCAGGGAGTGACGCGGCCGATACGTACGTCGAAACAGTTCGTGGGATTACTGGAAGACACGTTCGGTATGCCGGAAACTGTTATCGATCAGCGGGCGCGGGAAGCCGGGTTCTCGCCCGATTCGTTCCGGATCGCATTGTCCCTCGTCAGTGCCAGCGATGGGAGCGCGGCGGGCCGTGCGGAGATCCTCGAACGGGCCCGTCGGGACATTGAATCGTTGCCGAACAAGCGCGGAATTCCAAAGGAGCAAATGCGCAAGCTGGTCGACGGCATCGGCCCGGTGCTGGGCGACCGCGACAAGACGCTTCAGGCGATAGCCGCCAATCAGGAAGCCTTTCGAGATCGATTCTCGCAGAACCGGGATCCGGACACGCAGTTTCGGGAAGTGGCGGTGTCTTTCGCACAGAAGACGGAATTCGAGGCCCGCCCCGTTGCCGACTTTACCGCGGCGGAAGGCGGCCTGGATCCGAAAGATCCGCGCAACGACATAGGCGAGGAATTGCCGATCGAATCCGGTGTGGATCGGCCGATCAAAAACCCGCGCATCGCTTTTTTCCGAAAGGGCAGCGCCGCGCCCTTCATGACACTGCCGCACAGCGCTGCGTTGGCGGTAATGCGGGACCCTGAAAACGTTGCGGAACGCCTCGAGTTCGTCGCGCGATGGCGTTCGGGGACACTTTCGTCCGATGAATTGGACAAGGCCGCGAAGAGCTTTCTCGGAGAAGGCGGTGACCATAGGGCCTTTGTTACCGCCGATGTCCTGATGCGGCAGTCGAAACATAAGGACGCAATTCTATCTGCTTTCATTCCGGTTTTGATCCCAGAAGCTACGGGGGAGGCAAATGTCTGGTTGCATCTTTTGGATGACGTCTTGCCGGTCATTGGTGAGGTGAAGGCGATCCGGGAAGCAGGAAAGGACTTTGAAAAATTGCAGGAGGCAATCCGCGATGGTGACATCAAGCGGGCGATCGGGTTCGGACTCTTGACTACATTAGATGCAGCGGGTGCAGTGCCCATATTCGGCTCTTTATTTAGAGCCTCCCGAGGCCTTGTGCGATCGATTGTACAACATCCCGATGTCGCTCGGGCGCTTCGAGATACCAAGGGAGTAAACGTAGTACATAGTCGGCTCACCTTGGCGCGCAGATTGGATAAGGGATTTCCAAAAACTAGGCAGGAATTGTTGCGAGTTACTCGATCCGGCACCTTGCAAGAAGTGTTTGGCGATGTTCTGCCACAGTTAAATCGTAGTCAGCAGAGTTTATTGCGTGGCTTGTTCCCCCATATGAAAAAGAACGCAACGGAAGGGGAATTGTTGACACTATCTGATACCGCCGGTTTTACAAATCTAACGCCGCAAAACTCCCGAACGGTGATGGTTGGTCAGATTGTTCATAAAAATGGCATCCGATCCATAGAGGAGAAGAAACGCATATTTGATAACGTTACCAAGGAAGGTTTTGGAATATTTCTTAATATTATTGTTTTTCCGCGCCGGGGTGGAAAAGGCACGGCGTCAGAGTTTAAAGGAGACGGCGCGCAGAAAACCGTGCCTCAAGACGTTAAAGATAAACGGATTGAGGCTGATTTGGCAGCAGGCAAGGAGGTCAGGACTGGGACAAATCCGAAAAATCCCACCAAAAAAAATCTTAAGGAAGAGAAAATAGCCATTGAGGCAATTAAGTTATTTCGTCAGCCAGTATTTAAGGTTCCAGTAAATGAATGGACAGAAATCATCGAAGACCTATTGCGCCCACACACGGTTACTGCACCGGGCTCAAATCGCGCGCTGTTATCTGATAAAGACGTTGCCGTATTGGTAGCTGCTGGTAAGCGATGGCACGAAATTGCGGGGAAGGAAAAACAAAATCCGATCGATGTCGCTGATTTGGTAATTCTGCTCGCATTTATGACGCGTCAGTTGGTGGAGGACAGCGAGATCAAAAAGTCGTTTTCCATCAGTGACGAGCAACAAAAGGAAATTGACCGACGGATTGGCAAAGGCGTCGAGGAGTCGCTAAATCAGCCCTTTGGCAGTTAGGTTATTTTCGATAGGCTAACCCACACCCTCACCCCACAACCCCGCTGCATTTCCCGACAATCGCCTGCACGCCTTTCTCGGTCTCCACCGACACCTCGCAGACCACGCGCGTCCTGCCGCCGGCTTCCGGCAGCTTTTCCACCACCGTGCCCTTGGCGACGCAGAAGTCATGCACGCCGACCGGGCGCCGAAAGGTCAGGTCGCTTTTCCCGCCGACGATCCATCCCGCTTCGAAGCTCAGTCGCATCATGCGGAACACCAGGGCCGCGACCTGCGGCGCCACCGCGATCGGCTCGCGCAGGCCCTCGGCCTCCGCCGCCGCCTGATCGTTGTGGATCGTCTTGACGCCGCCGGCGCCGAACATCCCCACATTGAAACGGCGCGCCACCGGCGGCAGGTCGTAGCCGATCGGCGTTTCCGCCGTGATTATTCCCATCCTCTTCGATCCCTCCTGAAATCATCCCGCCATCGCCATAGGGCGACCGCCCTAGATCTTCTCATTCTTGATTCCGCTGTCGATTCCCACGCCCGCGCGCGGCGCGTCCCGCTTGACCACGTCCAGCACGTGCACCCGGGTCGTCTTGAAGACGATGTCGCCGGTCGCGTCGGTGCCGATCGATTCGAATTCGATGAACTCGCGCTCCTTGCGGATCCATTTGTTCAGGATCTTGCCGCGCACCGTGATTTCGTCACCGGGCTTGATCGGTTTGACGTTTTCGAGCGTCCATTTGTAGAACAGCCCGCGCACGTTGAAGGTGCGCGACAGTTGCCAGCGCGGCGGCCGGTACTGGATTTGCGGCGGCGCGATGCGCCCGCCCCAGGGTGAGTCCAGTACGTACCATTCGTGGAAATCCTCATCCATCTGGCACTGTTTTTCGATGTCTTCCTCGGTCACGACCCATTTCATTTCTTCGAGCTCGTGGCCGATCTCGATATCGTCATAGGTCGCGCGAAGTCCGTATTCGTCCTCCGCGATCCGTGTTTGGCTGGACTTCGCCATGCTCTCTCCCTCTTTCGCCGGGGCGCTCGCGGCGGCGTTTCGCGCTATGATACGATTTCCGCCGGACGCGCTTGAACGTCGATCCTTAGAACCGAGTATGCAGGAAACCTGTGCCAGAGCCGAATCCGCCGACCTCTCCCACCGCCGATATCGCCGCCTTCACCGCGGCCTGCACCTTCGCGGACATCCCCAATAGCGTCGTAGCGCTTGCCAAAAAATCGATCCTCGACGCCCTGGGGGTCGGCCTTGCCGGCGCGGCGGATGAGGGCGCCGGCATCCTGCGGGCGTATGTGGAGAGTTTTGGCGGTACAGGGTCAGCGGCGCTGTTGGGCTCGGCGGCCGCTGCGCCGCCGGCGCTGGCGGCCTTGTCCAACGGCATGGCGATGCACATGGACGATTATGACGACACGCTGCGCTCCTCGGTGACCGATCTGGACAAGGGCAGCATCCATCCGACGGCGGGAATTTTATCGGCGGTCCTGGCGCTGGGGCAGGCGAACCGGTGCTCCGGCGAAGCGCTGCTGACCGCCTACCTGGTCGGTGTCGAGGCGGCGGCCAAGATCGCCGACGCGTTGGGGCCGCGGCATTTCCGGGCGGGCTTTCATGGCACGGCGACCTGCGTCGGTCTTGGCGCCGCGGTGGCCGGTGCGCGGCTGCTCGGCCTATCGGCGGAGGGTATCGCGACGGCGCTCGGCATTGCGGCCAGCGGTTCGGCGGGGCTGCGTGAAAATTTCGGCACCATGGTAAAGCCCTACCACGCGGGACAGGCCGCCGGGACCGGCGTGATGGCGGCGGAGCTGGCGGCGCGCGGCTTCACCGCAAGCGGGCGGATACTGGAAGCGTCGCGCGGGTTTTTCAGCGCCTATGGTGACGGTTTCGACCGGCGCTGGATCGACGGACGGCTTGGCGATCCGTGGGCGTTCGACGCTCCGGGCGTCTGGATCAAGCCGTTTCCGTCGGGCATGCGCACGCATCCGGGCATGTCGGCGCTGCAGAAATTGATGAAGAGCCATGGTTTCGGCGCGGGCGATGTGGACCGGTTGAGCGTTCGCACCAACGAGGCGGTTTACAACACGTTGCTGCATCACCGGCCGACGACCGGATTGCAGGGCAAGTTCAGCATGGAATTCAGCCTCGCCATCATTCTCCGGGACGGCATGGCGGGATTGTCGGCCTTCACCGATGCAACGGTCCAACAGCCGGATATTCAGGCGTTGATCGCCGGCGTCGAGTATCAGGCCTACGGCGCCGAGGACGCGCAGGCGGGCGGATATACCAACGTTACGACCCTGCTGGACATCGCCTTACGGGATGGCCGGCGCATGCAGGAACGCGCGGATTATTGCAAGGGCAGCACCGACGACCCCATGAGCTATCAGGAGGTGGCCGAAAAAATCCGCGAGTGCACGGCATTCCGTGGCGCGAATGCGGCATCCGTCGAGGCGATCATCGATCAGGTCGCGCGGCTGGAGCAGCTCGGAGACCTGGCCTCGCTCGGCCGGGCGATTGCCGGCGCTTACTGAATATTCGATAGGACCCGCGGTCGTGCGGGCGAGGGGTGATGGCCCGTCAAGAACGCCGCTTCAGGGCGTTTTTCCACCGGTTCGCGGTTTCAAGATTTTCCGCGGGGCTGGCCGGCTGCTGGGAAAGGGTGTTTCTGGCTGATCCCAAATCGTCCCAGCGTTTGCTGCGCGGCGGGGCCTTGACCTGCCGCCGCCGATCGGGCCCGAGATATTCGGTCGATGTGATGAACTCGCGGGGGCACTCCAGGACCTCGCAAATGCGTGAAAACAGCGCGGTAACCGTGATCGGTTTGACCATGAATTCAGTTGCGCCGCGGTCCCGCGCCTCTTCCACTACACTGCGATCCGCGATCCCGGTAATCATGATGACCGGCAGTTGCTGGTTCGGGCTGTCCGCGTCCGTGCGGAGATGCTCCAGAAAGGTCATGCCGTCCATTGGCGTCATGCACAGGTCGAGGATGCAAAGATCGGCATCAAAAAGTTGTAAGGCCTTGAGCGCTTCCTCGCCATCGCCGCACTCGCGAATTTCGGACACTTCCAGGAATTCGAGTAATTCGCACAACAACTTCCGCATATGCAGATTGTCGTCGACGACGCAAATTTTCAAACCTTTTAAGCTGGAAGCCAAAGTTTCGACTTTCGGATTGCCTTGACGCCGGATTAGCCTGGAGTCTTCTAGGGTCTGTGGACAATTAATGGATTCACACAGACTAATCCGCTCATGCCTAAAGATTGGTAAATGGCGGGCGATTTTCCGGGCCTTGCCGTGGCAGGGATTGGCCGGTTAGCATCCAATGAATGTGCCGCGACCGTTGGCGTCGCCTTGATGCCAATGAAATGAATGCCTTGAAGTCTTGTCCTGGCCCGGCCGGCACGCATTGCAACGTTAGGAATTTGTTAACCATGGAATACCGACAAATCGGCAATAGCGGGTTGAAGGCGTCAGAAATCTGCCTCGGCGTGATGAATTTCGGCGATAGCACCGATGCGACCGCCGCCGGCAAAATCGTCAATGCCGCCCGCGACGGGGGCGTAAATTTTATCGATACCGCCGATGCCTATGCGGGCGGCAGGGCGGAAACGATTGTCGGAAAACTGATCAAGAAAGACCGGGCGGACTGGATTCTTGCGACGAAAGTAGGGCAGGCCGCCGGCACGCCCCAGCGCAAGAAAGGCCTCTCGCGGAAATGGATACTGGAGGCGATCGACCACAGTCTCAAACGGCTGCAAACCGACTATGTCGACATCTATTATATGCATCACGTCGATTGGGAGACGCCGCTCGAGGAGAGTGTCTCGGCGATGGGCGACATTATTGCCGCGGGCAAGGCGTTGCATTGGGGATTTTCCAATCACCGGCCATGGCAGGTCGGCGAGCTCGTCCGGCTCTGCGATACGCATGGCGTGCAGCGGCCGGTGATTTGCCAGCCGCATTACAATCTCGTCATGCGCATGGTCGAGAACGATTTGCTCCCCGCATGCGAGTATTACGGTATCGGTGTCGCGCCGTTTTCCCCGCTGGCGCGCGGCGTGCTGACCGGCAAATACGATCCGCAGAAAAAACCGCCGGCGAACAGCCGGGCAGGGCGTGGCGACGGCAGCATCCTGAAACGCGACTTCCGGCCGGAAACATTCACGATCGTCGAGAAAATCAGGAAGCACGCGGCGAAAGACGGCCGGACACCCCTGGACTTCGCCATCGGCTGGCTCTTGAACAATCGCATCGTCACCAGCGTCATTGCCGGCCCCCGCACTCTGGCGCAGTGGAAGGACTATCTCGGCGTTCTCGGCCATTCCTTCTCGGCGGCGGACGAAGCTTTGGTCGACAGCCTTGTTGCGTCCGGCCATCCTTCCACGCCGGGCTTTCTTGACCCGCGTTACCCGCCGACCGGCCGCCAGCCGCTATCGGGATGATACAAATTCGACTCGCGCCGTCGGTTAAATAAGGTGCGATGGCCCCGCCTTCGCACCTTATTTAACCGAC
>JAOTYV010000485.1 GCA_029861675.1 Alphaproteobacteria bacterium | reverse complement strand
ACCGCGTTTGTGGGTCCGGCGAAGTGCGATTATGCGCTCGCCGGACCTGTCGCGCCCTAACGACTGCCTTGCCCGCTTTCAGGGCCAATGCGACAGTATTCGCATTCAGGCGGAGCGAAACGGATGAGCCCACTCGACTTGGACAAGAATAGCGACGGGGAGAAGACCGGCTCCGGCGCCATTGCCCCCGATACCCAGGGCATGAATTTTTTCGACGCGGATCCGTCGCTCGCCGGCCTGCTGCGGCTTTACCTGCCGCCGAAGCTCTACGACGACCTGTTGCCGCATTTCCGGCATATGGGCCATCTCGCCGCCAACGAACTGGACGCCTGCGCGCGCATGGCCGACCGGCATCCGCCGGTCCTGCATCACCGCGACCGTTTCGGGCGCGACGTTCAAAATATCGAATATCATCCCGCCTATCACGAGATGGAGCGGATCGCGTTCGGCGAGTTCGGCATGCATGCGATGTCTCATCGCGGCGGGGTACTCGGACAATCCGCGCCGCTGCCGACCGTCGCGAAACACGCCTTCACTTTCCTGTTCAACCAGGCGGAATTCGGGCTTGGCTGTCCGATCAACGTGACCGACAGCGGCATTCTGCTGCTCCGGCGCTATGTATCGCCGGCGCTGCAGGACCGCTTCCTCCCCCGCATGCTGACGCAGGACATGGATGCGCATTGGCAGGGCGCGCAATTCATGACCGAGAAGGAGGGCGGGTCGGACGTGGGCAGCGCGACGACGCGCGCCGTGCGCGACGGCGACCATTGGCGGATCTATGGCGAGAAATGGTTTTGCTCCAACGCCGATGCCGAGGTTGTGGAACTGCTCGCCCGCCCGGAGGATGCCGGGCCCGGCACCCGCGGTCTCGGCCTGTTTCTGATGCCCCGGCTGCTCGAGGACGGAACGCCGAACCACTACCGGATCGTCCGGCTCAAGGACAAGCTCGGCACCCGGTCCATGGCCAGCGGCGAAGTCCAATTGGACGGCGCAATCGCCTATCAGCTCGGCGATCTCGACCGCGGCTTCGTGCAGATGGCGGACATGGTCAACTGGTCACGGCTCTCCAACGGCGTCAAATCGACCGCGATCATGCGCCGTGCCGCCCATGACGCCGTCACGGTGGCGCAGGGGCGCCGCGCCTTCGGCCGGCGCATCGCCGACCTGCCGTTGGCGCGCCGGCAGTTGCTCAAGATCCTGTTGCCGAGCGAGGAAGCGCTGTCCTTCTTCATGGCGACCGCCGAGGCGCTCGATCAGGCCGGCGATGCGGCGGCGGCGCGCCATGGCCAGTCGCAATCGGCCGCCGCTTTACTACGGATAATGACGCCGGTGCTGAAGTTCCGCGCCACGCGCGACGCCCGGCGCGTTGCCGGCGATGCCCTCGAAATGCGGGGCGGCATCGGCTATGTCGAGGAATTCGTGACGCCGCGGCTGGTGCGGGACGCCCATCTCGGCTCGGTCTGGGAAGGCACCAGTAATATTGTCGCGCTCGACGTGGTGCAGCGCGCGATCGCCAGACACGATGCCCACACCGTATTGCGCGCCACGTTGCACCAACGGCTCGGCGAGGCGGATGGCGTGCCGGCCGCCTATCTCGACCGGCTTCGCCGCACCGTGGATGCGGCCGTCGATTTCGCCGAAAGGGTGGCGCAAACGGCCGAGGACGAAGCCAATGCACGGCATGCGGTCAGCGCGCTGTACCACGCCGGGGCGGCCAGTCTGATGGCCTGGGAAAGCGCCCGCATTCACGCCGAGTGCGGCGATGCCCGCCGGCTGTTGTGGTCGGCGCTGGTGCTGGAACACCGGCTGACCGCGCATGATCCCCTATCGGAATGGGACACGCGCCGCGAAAACGCCCTGGCCGGCCATTTGCTGGGCGACCAGCCGGTCACGATGGCCGATGCGGCGGCGCTGCTGCCGGGTTAGGGAAAGCCAGGAGAGAACCAGGCATTAACCATCTCTGTCAACGCCGCCGGTCCACACCAATCTCCTCTTTAATATCGCCGCCCGACGCCCTATATTCAAAGCGTCGGGAAACCGACTATGGCGCTAAATGGCCTTGTGAAATAAGCGCAGCGGACCCGGGGGCAGTACCCGGCGCCTCCACCATATCTCTTTCGTGACCCGGCTTCGATTTCGGGTCCATTTATGGGGGCGAAACAGGATCGACGCGCGTGGTAAAGACTTGGTTTGTGCCCGGCATGG
>JAOTYV010000484.1 GCA_029861675.1 Alphaproteobacteria bacterium | reverse complement strand
AACAATGCCGGATGGCTGGGCAATCGACTCATCGTCATTCTCAACGACAACGAGATGTCGATCGCGCCACCCGTTGGCGCGTTGAGCAACTACCTCACCCGTCTGCTGTCATCCAAGGAATACCGCAAGATGCGGCGGCTTGGGCAGGATATCGCGGAGAAATTGCCGCATCCGATCGAAGTCGCGGCGAAGCGGGCCGAGGAATACGCGCGCGGCCTGTTCACCGGCGGCACGCTGTTCGAAGAGCTGGGCTTTTACTATATGGGCCCGATCGACGGCCACAACATGGACCATTTGATCCCGGTGCTGGAAAACCTGCGGGATACCGACCTGCCCGGCCCGGTGCTTTTGCATGCGGTAACCGTTAAGGGCAAGGGCTACGACCCGGCAGAAAAATCAGACGACAAGTACCACGGTGTTGGCACCTTCAACGTGGTCACCGGCGCCCAGGACAAGGGCAAATCGAACGCGCCCTCCTATACCAAGGTTTACGCGCAGTCGCTGATCCAGGAAGCCCGGGATGACGACACCATCGTTACCGTTACCGCGGCGATGCCGGACGGTACCGGTCTCGACCTGTTCGGCAAGGAATTCCCCGAACGCACCTTCGACGTGGGCCTCGCCGAACAACACGGCGTAACCTTCTCCGCCGGCCTTGCCGCCGAAGGCATGAAGCCGTTTACGACGATCTATTCGACCTTCCTGCAACGCGGCTTCGATCAAATCGTGCATGACGTGGCCATTCAGAAGCTGCCGGTCCGGTTCGCCATCGACCGCGCCGGTTTGGTGGGCGCCGACGGTCAAACCCATGCCGGCGCCTATGACGTCACCTATATGGCCTGCCTGCCAGGCTTTGTCGTCATGGCGTGTTCCGACGAGGCTGAATTGCGCCACATGGTGGCTACGGCCGTCGCCTATGACGAGGGCCCAATCGCCTTCCGCTACCCGCGCGGCGAATCCGTCGGTGTTGATATGCCGGAGCGCGGCGAAGTACTCGAAATCGGCAAGGGACGTATCGTTCGCGAAGGCAGCAAGGTCGCAATCCTGAATTTCGGCGGCCGCATGGTGGAGGCGTTGAGCGCGGCCGATGAACTTGCCGCCAAGGGTCTTTCGACCACCGTGGCCGATGCCCGCTTCGCGAAACCACTCGATACCAAGCTTGTCGAGTTGCTGGCCCGCGAACACGAGGTTCTGATTACCCTCGAAGAAGGCGCCATCGGCGGCTTCGCGACGCAAGTCCTCGACCATCTCGCGCGGAACGATTTGATTTCGAATGGATTAAAGGTGCGGCCGATGTTCCTGCCGGACCGTTTCCAGGATCAAGCCAAGCCGCAGGAAATGTATGAGGACGCCGGTCTTTGCGCCAGCCACATCGTCGTGACGGCGCTCAGCGCGCTCGGCGAAGCGACGGTGGATCAACCGGCTCGGGCATAACGTGACTGCGCTGGAGGGGGTGCCACAGCGGAACGGCGTCGGTGACGATCACGACCCGGCGGTCCGTCCGGCAAGCCCGCCTGCCCCCAACGATCGATCCGCGACCCGGCCTGTAGCCTCACCAGAGGACCTCGCCCATGTCCTGGCGGTCGTCAAGGCCGCCGGCTCATCGTTTTATGGCGCTATGCGGACATTGCCGCCCGTTCGGCGCGATGCCATGTACGCGATTTACGCCTTTTGCCGGGAAATCGACGATATTGCCGACGACCCGCTGCCGCCGGCGGAAAAAGTCGCGGGCCTCGCCGAATGGCGGACCGAAATCGACCGTCTTTTCGAAGGATTCCCGAGCAAACCGACGGGACGCGCCCTGCTGGGGCCGATCGACCGGTTTGCGCTGCGAAAACAGGATTTTGTTGCCCTGATTGACGGCATGGAGATGGACGCCAGCGAAAGCCTGCGAGGACCCTCCATGGAGACGCTGGAGCTGTATTGCGCCCGGGTGGCCGGTGCCGTAGGGCTGCTCTCGGTTCGCGTCTTCGGCGCCCATCAGGCGCGCGCGGACGATGTCGCGTGGTCCCTGGGGCAGGCCTTGCAGCTCACCAATATCCTGCGCGACCTCGCCGAGGACGCAGAGCGCGGACGGTTGTATTTACCGGATGAATTACTATCGAAGAGCGGCATCACCTCGCGCGACCCCCTCGCCGTGCTGCAGCACCCTTCCCTGCCCCAGGTCTGTAACACCTTGGCGAAATTAGCGGAAAAGAGGTTCAAG
>JAOTYV010000224.1 GCA_029861675.1 Alphaproteobacteria bacterium | reverse complement strand
TACCGCGCCTTGGCCTGGGCCCGCGCCCGCTGCATGATGCACCCGGTCAAGCGAAGTGAGGCTGCCATGAAGATTTGCATTTTCGGCGCCGGCGCGGTGGCCGGTCTGGCCGGCGCACGCATGGTGCGCGGCGGCGTCACGGATATATCCTTCGTCGCGCGCGGCGCGCATCTGGCCGCCATGCGCGAAACCGGCCTGACCGTGCGGGAGCCGTCGGGGGAATGGACCGTTGCGGTCGACGCCACCGACGACACGGCGGCGCTGGGTGTGCAGGATATGGTCATCCTCGGCCTGAAGGCGCACACGGTCGGCGCCGCCCTGCCGCAGATCACGCCGCTGATCGGCGAAAAGACGGTCGTGGTGCACACGGTGAACGGCATCCCGTGGTGGTATTTTCACGCGCTGCCGGGCGGCGCCCGGGACACGACGCTGGAATGCGTCGATCCGGACGGCCTGATTCGGCGCACCATCGGTTCGGAAAAGGCGCTCGGCTGCGTCGTCTACATCGCCTGCAACATTCCGGAGCCGGGCGTCATCGAGCACAACCGCGGCCGCGCCAGCTACATCTTCGGCGAGCCCGATGGCAGCCGCAGCGCGCGCGCCGAGGCCGTCGCCGCGCTGTTCGACGCCGCCGGGATTGAACACGAGATTACGGAAGATATTCGCAGCGTTGTCTGGGACAAGCTCTGGGGCAACCTGACCGGCAATCCGATGAGCCTGCTCTGCGGGACGCCATGCGACGCGCTGGCGCGGGACCCGGGCGTGCGCCGCGTGATGGGGCAAATGATCGCCGAGGCCCATGCGGCGGCGCGCGCCGGCGGCGCCGATGTGGAGGTCGATATCGAAGGCAAGCTCGATACGTTCGAACGGCTCGGCCCGATCAAGACATCGATGCTGCAGGACTTCGAAGCCGGCAAGACGATCGAGTTGGATGCCCTGCTCGGCGTCATCATCGAACTCGGCAAAAACGCCGGCATCGAGACGCCGGTCTGCGATATGGTCTACACGCTGACCCGCATGAAGGCGCTTACCGCCGGATGCTACGCGCCGCCGGGCGGTTGAGCGCAAAATTCACGGCCCATACCCTCAGCGAAAATCGAAACCGAGCGCCTTCAAATGCTCCCGCAGCTTGTCGCGCAGCGGCGGGTTGAATTTCTTGTCCATGTCGTGGGTCCACGAATCGGGTGTGGTCTCGACGCCCTTCGATGTGTAGTGCGCCGAAAGTTCCGCGTCATAGTCGTCGAGCGCGCCCAGCGCGGCGGCGCGGTCATAGCGTTCCCGATGGACCATCGAGTCGAACTTCATGCGGGGCTTCTGCGGCGGCGCCTGATCCGGCCAGCCGAGACACATGCCGAAGACGCAATAGACGCGCGGCGGCATATCGAGAATACGCGCCACCTCGACCGGGTTGTTGCGCACGCCGCCGATCATGACGCCCTTCAGGCCGAGCGAGTCCGCGGCGAGATACGCCGCCATACCCGCGAGCGACGCATCGATGCTGGCGACGAGGCCCATTTCCATGTTGTTGTCGTCGATCGTGTGGCCGTTTCGCTTCAGCGCGTCCTCGATCCGGGTGATATCGGCGCAGAAGGCCAGGAATACCGGCGTTTCCGCCACGTGCCGCTGATTGCCGGTGGTCACCGACAATTGTTTCTTGGTCTCCTCATCGCGGACCACGATGACCGTGTAGGACTGGATATTGGACGAAGTCGGCGCCCGGAACGCGGCCGCGAGCACCGCGTCGATCATGGCGTCGTCGACCGGTTTGTCGCTGTATTTTCGCACGCTGACACGGTTGTGCAGCACTTCGATGGTTTCGCTGGTCACGGTCCGCCGGGCGGCGGGAGGCGAGGGATCATTCGGCATGGCGGTCGGTTCCCGATCTCTGTGTCTTGCTGTCAAATATCTTCGAAGTCGCGCGCTCGCACGCGTCGACGCACTGTTCGGTCAGGGTATTTGATGCCCCGCACCGCCGCGCGCTTGAAGATACGGCCGTTTGTGCTTTCAAGACAATGCCGAACACGTGACCCGGCACCGGCTCAGAACAGGCTGCGCTGGGCCGGCGGGTCCGGCGGCGTCTCCTCCACCGGCTCGGCGCGCTCCAGAACCGACGGGTCGTCGTTGCGGACATTGTTGACGAGGGTGGTCACCGGATAGAACTCGAGCGCACCGGCATAGGGTCGCATCAGCGGCGCCGCCTCTCGCGGGGCGTCGGTGGTAAGCCAGCGATCATAGTCGGCCGGATCGAGGATGACCGGCATGCGGTGATGCAGGTCGGCGATCGCGGCGGCGGCGTCCGTGGTTACGATGGTGCAGCTTTCGATCTCGCTGCCATCGGGCGACATCCATTGTTCCCACAAGCCGGCAAAGGCGAAGGGCGCGCCGTTCGGCAGGGCGATCCGCCACGGCTGCTTTCCGCCCTTGCCGTCTTTCGTCCACTCATAGAATCCATCCGCGGCAATCAGGCAGCGGCGGCGCCGAAACGCGGCGCGGAAGGCCGGTTTTTCCGCCACCGTTTCGGCGCGCGCGTTGATCATGCGGCTGCCGATGGCGGGATCCTTGGCCCAGCTTGGGATCAATCCCCAACGGAACGCGGTGAAGGACCGTCCGCCCCCGTCCGGTCCGGTCCGGACGGCGAATACATCCTGCGTCGGCGCGATGTTGTAGCGCGGCGGCAGGTTGGGCAGCGCGTCGATCTGAAAGAGATCGCGCAGCGCATCGATCGGCGTGGTCAGGCTGTACCGTCCGCACATGGGATGCATAATGCCAGCGGTCGGCCACCGGCCGCCAGCACTTTAGATTTGCTCTAATAAAATATAGGTCGCCGCACGGGCGAGAATCGGGGAGCACATACCATGCAACACCACGCCGTCCGCGTATGGCCGTCGGCCGACCAACATAAGCGCGAAGAAGAGCTCGCCTGGAAACTCGCCGCCGTCGCCGTGGACGACGCACCGCTCGACCCGGCGGTGGTGGAGATGGTCGGCAACCGGATCATCGACGATGCGGCGGTGGCCATCGCCGCGATCAACCGGCCGCCCGTGATGGCCGCGCGCGCCCAGGCGCTGGCCCATCCGCGGCCCGGCGGCGCCACCGTGCTGGGCCTGCCGCCGGAAACGCGCGTGCACGCCGAATGGGCGGCCTGGGCCAATGGCGTCGCGGTGCGCGAGCTCGATTTCCACGATGCCTTTTTGCTGCTCGAATACGGCCACCCGGGCGACAACATCACGCCGATGATCGCGGTCGCCCAGCAGATGGGCTGCAACGGCGATGCGCTGATCCGCGGCATCGCCACCGCCTACGAGATCCATATCGACCTGATGAAATCGATCGATCTGCATTCGCACAAGATCGACCATGTGACGCATACCGGCGCGGGCGCCGTGGCCGGGATCGGCGCGATGCTGGGCTTGCCGGTCCCGGTGATCTACCACGCGATCAATCACACGGTGCATGTCTGTTGCGCCACCCGGCAGTCCCGCAAGGGCCAGATATCGTCCTGGAAAGCGGCGGCGCCGGCGCATTCGAGCAAGGTCGCCGTCGAAGCGGTCGACCGGGCGATGCGCGGCGAGACCAGCCCCGCGCCGATCTACGAAGGCGAGGACGGCCTCATCGCCTGGCTGCTCGACGGGCCGAATGCCGAATACAGCGTGCCCCTGCCCGAACCCGGCGAGCCCAAACGCGCCATGCTCGACAGTTTCCCGAAGGAACATTCGGCGGAATATCAGGGTCAGTCGATGATCGATCTGTGTTTCCGGCTGCGCGACCGCCTCCCCGATCTCGGCAAGGTCGCGGAAATCGTCGTCCATACCAACAATCACAGCCACGCGGTGATCGGCAGCGGCGCCAACGACCCGCAGAAATACGCGCCGGATGCCTCGCGCGAAACGCTCGACCACTCCCTGCCCTACATCATGGCGGTGGCGCTGGAGGACGGCCGGTTTCACCACGAGGAGTCCTACACGCCGGAGCGCGCGCACCGGCCGGAGACGATCGCCCTGTGGAAGAAGATCCGCACGGTCGAGGATCCCGAGTGGGAACGCCGCAGCGTCACCACGGTCCCGGAGGACAAGGCGTATGGCGGGCGCGTCGAGATCACATTGGAGTCGGGCGAGAGGATCGTCGCCGAAATTGCGGTCGCCGACGCCCACCCCCTCGGCGCCCGGCCGTTCCAACGCCCGGATTATGTGAAGAAGTTCGAGACGCTGAGTGAGGGTATCGTCAGCGGCGCGGAGGGGCGGCGTTTCGTCGCCGCGGTTGAGGCCCTTGCCGACGCGCCCGCCAAGTCACTGTCGGGACTCGCCGTGACAGCGGATGAAATCGCCCTGGAAGCGGCGAAGCCGGACAGCAAGGGGATATTCTGACGCCTCCGATCCCGGCTAGCCCTTCACCGCACGAAGGACCGCCGTCGTCTCCTTGACCACGTTGTTGCGTTCGCGAATCGCCAGCAACAAATCGGTTTCGGTGATGGTCTTCATCTCCAGCTTGCTGCGCCAGATCGGTTCGAGCACGAGCTGTTTTGATTCCAACTCGAAATCGACGCCGATCATCAGCGCGATCGGCGAGTTGGCCTTCTTGTCGCGGATCCATTCCTCGCACTGGCGGCGCGACAGCATGGCCAGCCCTTCCAGCGTGACCGCGCGGACGTGTGTGGGATCATTAAGGAAATCGTCATGGCGCGGATGCGGCACGATGATGGTGACGCGGGCGTCATGCCGGCACACCCGGTAGAGTTCGGCGATGATGCCGAAATAGGTCTCGGTGGCCGCGCCGAGATGTTCCAGCACATGGCTCATGTGGATTTCGTCCGCCGAGTCGTCCGGCCACGGCCAAGGAAACTGCTCCAAATCGACAACCTCGTCCGGCGCGCAGTCGGCAAACCGGTCGACATTGATGAAGCCATCGCGCTTGTTGAAGCCGCAGCCGAGATTAAATCGCATCGCGCCTCCAAACCCGCGTCAACGGGCAGTCAAACAGCAAATTCAAGACGTTCATGGCGGTCCTCTCGGCCTCGCGGCAAGCGTTGAAGGGCGATTCGCCCAACGGCATTAACGATTTATGGCTAGACAGTCTTATCATATTTAGTTAGGCATATTTAGTATCACCCAGACAAGCTAGACACGACATCTTGTGGTTATCCACAACATTATTTCCACAAGCAGTGGATAATCTGGCGACAGGAGGCGAATAGTGGACGGATCCGACGTATCGGCGCGGGAAAACGTGCCTGTGGATAAATTGTTGACGAACAGGCAATCGACGATGGAAGCGCTGCTCGACCCGGTGTCCGGCGAGCCTCCGAAAAGCTCGGATCTAAGCTACCGGCGGCAGAATGAACGGGGCGTCGAGGTCGTCATCGACCCGGAACACGACACCCGCCTAACCGAATTCGGCAAGAACACCCTGTCCGACCGCTATTTGATGCCGGGCGAGGACTTTCAGGACCTGTTCGCCCGCGTGGCCATACATTTCGCCGACGATTCGGCGCATGCGCAGCGCCTTTACGACTATATGGGCCGGCAATGGTTCATGCCGTCCACGCCAATCCTGTCCAATGGCGGCACGACGCGCGGCCTGCCGATTTCATGCTTCCTCAACGAGGCGACGGACAGCTTGCGCGGCATCGTCGGTCTGTGGAACGAAAACGTCTGGCTTGCCGCGCGCGGCGGCGGCATCGGCAGCTATTGGGGCAATCTTCGCTCGATCGGTGAACAGGTCGGCCAAAACGGCAAGACCTCGGGCGTGGTGCCCTTCATCCGGGTCATGGATTCGCTGACCCTGGCGATCTCACAAGGCTCGCTCCGGCGCGGCAGCGCGGCGGTTTACCTGCCAATCGACCATCCGGAAATCGAGGAATTTATCGAAATCCGGCGGCCGACCGGCGGCGATCCGAACCGCAAGGCGCTCAATCTGCATCACGGCATCCTGATTTCCGACGCGTTCATGCGAGCGGTCGAGAATGACGAGGAATGGGCCTTGCTCAGCCCGAAGGACCGGTCGGTTCAGCGCAAGGTATCGGCGCGCGACCTCTGGATTCGCATGCTGACGTCGCGAGTCGAAAACGGCGAGCCCTACATGATCTTCATCGATCACGTTAACCGGGCGATGCCGGAACACCACAAACTTGCCGGATTGCAGGTCAAGACGTCGAACCTGTGCACGGAGATCACCCTGCCGACCGGTATCGACAAGGACGGCGAGCAGCGTACCGCCGTTTGTTGCATCACGTCGCTCAACCTCGAATCCTACCAGGAATGGGAAGACCATCCGCAGTTCATCGAGGACATCATGCGCTTTCTCGATAACGTGTTGCAGGATTTCATCGACAACGCGCCGGACGACTTCGAACGCGCGACATATTCGGCGATGCGCGAACGGTCTGTCGGCCTCGGCGTGATGGGTTTCCACTCCTTCCTGCAAAAACTCGGCATACCGATGGAAGGGGTGATGGCGAAGGTCTGGAACAAGCGGATGTTCAAGCATATCCGCGGCCAGGCGGATGCAGCTTCCACCACGTTGGCGGAGGAGCGCGGCGCCTGCCCGGATGCCGCGGAATACAACATCATGGAACGCTTCTCGAACAAGATGGCGGTTGCACCGACCGCATCGGTCTCGATCATCTGCGGCGGTGCGTCGCCCGGTATCGAACCGATCGCCGCAAACAGCTATACCCACAAGACGCTGTCCGGGTCCTTCAACGTGCGCAACAAGTACCTGAAAGCGTTGCTCGCCGAGAAAGGCCGGGACGACGACGAGACGTGGTCATCGATCACCACGAAGGAAGGATCGGTGCAGCATCTCGAATTCCTCAGCGAAGAGGAAAAGGCGATTTTCCGGACCGCGTTCGAAATCGACCAGCGGTGGATCATCGAACACGCCGCCGACCGCGCGGGATTCATTTGCCAGGCGCAATCGGTCAACGTGTTCCTGCCCGCCGACATTCATAAACGCGATCTGCACCAGATCCATTTCCAGGCATGGAAAAAAGGGGTGAAGACGCTCTACTACTGCCGCTCAAAGTCGCTCCAGCGCGCCGAGATCGTCTCGGGCATGGGGGCGGAAACGCCGGTCGCCACCCTGCCGCATCTCGGCAAGGTCAACACCACGGACCAGCCGGGCAGCGGCACCGACTACGAAGAATGTCTCGCCTGCCAATAGAGCAGCGAGCCCAAAGGAAATAAAAAATGTCACTGTTGGACGCCGATCCGATCTACAAGCCGTTCCGTTACCCCTGGGCCTATGACGCTTGGCTGCAGCAGCAACGCATCCATTGGCTGCCGGAGGAAGTACCCTTGGCGGACGACGTCAAGGACTGGCGTCAAAAGCTGAGCGAATCCGAACGCAACCTGCTGACACAGATCTTCCGCTTCTTTACGCAGGCGGATGTGGAAGTGAATAACTGCTACATGCGCCACTACAGCCGCGTGTTCAAACCGACCGAGATCCAGATGATGCTGGCGGCCTTCTCGAACATGGAGACGGTCCATATTTCCGCCTATTCGCATTTGCTGGATACGCTGGGGATGCCCGAAGCCGAATATCACGCCTTCCTTAAATATAAGGAAATGAAGGACAAATACGACTTCATGCAACAATGGGGCGTGGAGACCAAACCCGACATCGCCAAGACGCTCGCCGTGTTCGGCGCCTTCACCGAAGGGCTGCAGCTCTTTGCCAGCTTCGCCATGCTGCTGAATTTCCCGCGCTTCAACAAGATGAAGGGCATGGGCCAGATCGTCACCTGGTCGATCCGCGACGAGACGCTCCACACCAATTCGATCCTGAAATTGTTCCAGACCTTCCGTAGCGAAAATCCGGAAATCTGGACCGAGGAATTGCAGCGCGACATCTACAAGGCGTGTTCGACCATCGTCGATCACGAAGACGCGTTCATCGACCTGGCCTTCGAAATGGGCGAAGTGGAAGGCCTGGACGGCGGCTCGGTCAAACAATACATCCGCTACATTGCCGACCACCGGCTGATGCAAATCGGCCTGCAGCCGATCTTCCATGTGGAGACGAATCCGCTGACCTGGCTGGATGAAATTCTCAACGGAGTCGAGCACACCAACTTCTTCGAAAATCGGGCGACGGAGTATTCCCGCGCCGCCACGCGCGGCACCTGGGATGAGGCCTTCGACTAAGCCATAGCCTCCTGAGCAGCCCGCAAGGGCTCCTGCCCCCGCCCCGGTGCTCCGGGCGGGGGATTTTTTTTACCCGTCATCCGGATTCGTATCACAAGAACCGGGTGGCG
>JAOTYV010000483.1 GCA_029861675.1 Alphaproteobacteria bacterium | reverse complement strand
CCCGGTTTGACCAGCCACTCGGTCAGGGTTCCGGCCTCCATATCGGCGCCAAGCGAAGGCATGAGGAAAGCAGCCATGGCGGCGATGCGTCAGACGCCCATTGCCGCGCGGGCCGCGGCGACTATTTGCGGAACCTGCGGAATCGACGCTTCCTCCAAATGATGCGCATAGGGGATCGGCACTTCGGCGCTGCAAACACGGCCGACAGGCATGTCCAAATTCCAGAACGCCCGTTCCATGATCCGGGCGGACACTTCGGCCGCCAAACTGCCGCTCCGCCACCCTTCGTCGACGATGATGGCGCGCCGCGTCTTGGACACCGATGCGACAATCGTGTCCTCATCCAGTGGCCGCAGGGTTCGGAGATCAATGACCTCGGCATCGATGCCGTCTTCGGCAAGAACTTTCGCCGCGTCGAGCGTCTTCCAAAGCGAGCCGCCATAGGTGATCAACGAGATGTTTTCGCCGGCGCGGCGCACCGCCGCCTTGTCGATTTGAACGGCGTCGGCTTGGTCGGGCAGTGGCGCCGTCCGATTGTAGAGCATCACATTCTCGAAGATCAGCACCGGGTCCGGATCTTCCAAGGCGCTCCACAACATGCCACGCGCGTCTTCAATCGTGGCCGGTGCCAGGACCTTGATACCAGGGATATGGGCGTACCAGCCTTCAAGGCTATGGGAGTGCTGGGCAGCCAATTGCCGGCCCGCACCGGTAGCCATGCGAATGACCAGGGGCACGCCGAATTGGCCTCCCGACATATGGCGAATCGTGGCAGCGTTGTTGAGGATCTGGTCGAGCGCAAGCAGGCTAAAGTTGACGGTCATCAACTCGACGATCGGGCGCATACCGGCCATTGCCGCCCCAATTCCCGCGCCGGTAAAGCCGGACTCGGAAAGCGGCGTATCAAGGATACGGTTCGGGCCGAATTCGTCGAACAATCCTTTGCTCACCGCGTAACATCCACCGTAGCGCCCGACGTCTTCCCCCATCAGAAAGACTCGGTCGTCGCGTAGCATTGCATCGCGGATCGCCTGCCGTACCGCCTCGCGGTAGGTGGTCTCCGCGACCGCCGATTGCGCCGCAGGCTTGCTATTCATTGTCCGGCCTCCGTAGCGTAAACGTGATCGTTCAAGGTCTCCACGGGTTCCCATTCGGATGCTTCGGCAAACGCGACCGCGCGGTCGATTTCGGCACGGATTTCCGTTTCGATAGCCGTGACATCTTCCGGATGCGCCAGCTCGTTCTCCAGCAACCAACCCTGAAAGCGGACTATGGGCCCCCTGCCGCGCCATTCCTCGACTTCCGTCTTGTCACGATAGAGCTGGGCATCGAACATTGAATGGGCGCGAAACCGATAGGTGCGGCACTCGAGAAAATACGGTCGTCCCGTGTCGCGCATCGTATTGATTGCCCGCTTGGCGGCGGTCTCGACGGCAACGACGTCCATGCCGTCGACCGCTTCCGATGAAATGTCGTAGGCTGCCGCCTTGGCGTGGATATCGGTTTCCGATTCGGAGATCTCGAGCGCCGTTCCCATCGCGTAGCGATTGTTTTCGCAGATGAACAGCACCGGCAATTGCCACAACGCGGCGAGGTTGAGACTTTCGTGGAACTCCCCTTCGGCGACGGCACCATCGCCGAAAAAGCAGGCTGTAACCCGGTCTTCCTCCTGCAGATGATCCGCAAGCGCCAGTCCAACCGCAAGCGGCAGGCCGCCGCCGACGATCGCATTGCCGCCGTAGAAATTCGACTCGGCATCGAACAAATGCATCGAGCCGCCGCGGCCGCCGCTACATCCATCCCGTTTGCCGTACATCTCGGCCATCACCGAATCCATGCTGATCCCCCGAACCAACGCGTGACCGTGCTCGCGATACGTCGCCACGATCCGATCCTTGGCCGACAGCATCGGAATCACGCCGGCTGCGACCGCTTCCTCGCCGTCATAGAGGTGCAAAAATCCGCGAATTTTCTCTTGGGTGTAAAGTTGCGCGCACCGGTCCTCGAACATCCGCACCCGTATCATGTGCCGCAGCAGGTGAAGGACGTGCTCGCGTGTCAGACGTGGTTTATCGGAGGCATTGTTCATTTTTCATCGCTCTCGAGTGTCGACAGATCGCCTTCCGGCAAACCGAGTTCGCGCGCCTTCAGCAAACGCCGCATGATCTTGCCGCTCCGCGTCTTCGGCAGATTTGCGCGGAAATCTATTTC
>JAOTYV010000016.1 GCA_029861675.1 Alphaproteobacteria bacterium | reverse complement strand
GCTGGCAAGGGATACGCCGCCCGCTAGCGGCCGCTCGATTGTTGCGAGACTGGCTTGGGTTCGCTTTCCGGTTCGAACGTGATTTCCGGGATCGGCAGCGGATCGGTTTCGTCGCCGTTCCGGATTTCGTCGCGCCGTTTTTGGACGTATAGGCTGCGGATCGTGGCGTAGAAATCCAGCGAGGTTTTCTCCAATTCCTCGATTTGGCCCAGTACCTGGGCCCGCTTGTCGAGAATGGTAAGAGCGGTTCGGCCGCCGCTATAGGAATAAAGAATCGTATCGTTATAGTATCTATCGATGACCCAGCCGAGCGGCTCGCCATAGGTTTCCGCGGCGGTTGCGATGGAATCGCGGATGTTCGTCGGGCCTAGAAACGGCAGCACGAGATAGGGTCCGCCCGGTACGCCCCAGACGGCCAAGGTCTGGCCGAGATCCTCTTCATGACCCGGCGCCAGTTCGCCGGCGGTGTCCAGGATGCCGAAGCCGGTCGCGACGTTGACCGTAAACCGGCCCACGGTTTGCCCGAATCGCTCGATTTCACCTTGCAGCAAGTCGTTCACCGCGACCACGGGCAACCGGACGGTGTCGAGAATGTTGTGGATGCCCAGTCGCAAGAACTCCGGGACGACATTGACGTAAAACCGCGTCACCGGCCGCAACAGCCACCGATCCAAAAAAATGTTGAAGTCGAAAAAAACGCGGTTTACCGGCTCGATCGGATCACTGATTTCAGAATTGGCGACCGGATCTTCCGTCTTCGTGCTGGCGCACCCAGTAATCATTAAGATTGCGAGGATACAGCCGAATATCTTGAGTCGCTTGTGAAATGCCATGCCGTATACGTCTACCAAAAGGATCCTTGGTTCCACCCGCGAATCGAAGCGCGTTTTCGTGCCGGTAACAGCGCTAAAAAACGATATTATTCAACGCTCTCAAGGCTTCCTAACGGTAACGAAACGATTCGACCACACTGCAGAGTTAACACAATGATATTCGAAAGACTATATGACGATGTTCACGTTTTGCAGGCCTCCGTTCACGATTAACCAAACTTGTTAACCTTCTGTTGCAAATTTGCTGCGTGCGAGGCGCCGGCAAACGGCGGCGGCTGTTGGATTAATTGGGGCGCATGGGTCGGTGGCATCTTTGCGGGAGCCCATTAGAAAATAGTTTACAATATAAAGATATCCTTATATAGTAATGCGGCGATTGGCTGAAAAACGGTAGGTCTCAGCCAGTACGGGGGTGCTGATGGAGCGATTTTTGCGCAGCTTGCGGTCCGCGGCGGAGCCGACTCGGCTCCGAATTTTGGCGTTGTGCGCGCGCGGCGACCTGACTGTCAGCGAACTCACAATGATTCTCGGGCAGAGCCAGCCGCGCGTTTCGCGGCATTTGAAATTATTGGTCGATGCGGGGCTGCTTCAGCGGTTCCGCGAAGGGACATGGGCGTATTACCGGCTCTCCGAGCGGGCGCCCGAAGAAGGGCTTGTGCGGACATTGTTAACGATGATGCCCACGGATGACGGAACGCTGACCCGTGACCAGGAACGATTGGACGAAATCAAGAAGTCGCGGGCGGCGGTCGCGGGCGAGTTCTTTCGCCAGAATGCAACGCAGTGGGACCACATCCGCAAGATGTACATCAATGATCTGGAAGTCGAGCGCGCCTTGCAGGCGCTGATACCGGAGTCGAATGTCGGGGACCTTCTGGACGTCGGGACCGGGACCGGGCGCATCCTTGAGATTTTCGGGAATTCGATCAATCGCGGCGTGGGTATCGACCTGTCGCGTGAAATGCTAGCGATTGCGCGGGTTAATCTGGAAAAGCAAGGTTTGAACAATTGCCATGTCCGGTATGGGGATATGAACCAACTGCCGTTCGGCGATGAGACGTTCGACGCCGTCACATTTCACCTGGCGTTGCACTACGCCGAGGATCCGGCAGACGCTATTCGCGAGGCGGCACGGTATCTGGGCGCGCAGGGACGGATGATTGTGGTCGATTTTGCGCCCCACAGTGAACAAAGCCTGTTAACCGAACATGCCCATCGTTGGCTTGGATTCGACGACAACGACATCGAGGACTGGTTTGCGTCGGCCGGGCTGACGGTCCGCGACGTGAAGCGGCTGCCGGGTGATCCGTTGACGGTCTGTTTGTGGTCCGCCGAAAAACGGCCGGCCGCGCCGCGGTTGAGCCGTGAGCGTCAAGTTGTGGAGGCTGGATAATGGCCGGTATACCGAACGTCAGTTTTGAATTCTTTCCGCCGCATGATGACACGGCCGCGGAACGCCTGTGGTCGGTGCTGGAGCAATTGAGCCCATTGCGGGCACAGTTCTTTTCGGTGACCTATGGCGCGGGCGGGTCGACTCGTGCCCGGACCGACACTATCGTGCGGCGCATCAACGATGAATGCTCGACACCGCCCGCTGCCCATTTGACCTGTGTCGGGGCGACGCGCGCGGAAATCGATACCCTGGCGCGATCCTGGTGGGATGCGGGAATTGGTCAGATCGTTGCGTTGCGGGGCGATCCGCCCGAAGGCACCGCGCACTACGCGCCCCATCCGGGCGGTTACGAAAATGCCGCCGCGCTGGTCGAGGGGTTGCGGCGCATCGCCGATTTCGATATTTCCGTCGCCGCATATCCTGAAAGCCATCCAGATTCGCCCTCGGAGAGCGCCGATATCGACAATTTGAAGCGAAAGATCGACAACGGCGCCAGCCGCGCGATCACGCAATTCTTTTTCGACAATGATGATTTTCTTCGGTTTCGCGACCGCGCTTCGGCGGCGGGCATTGCCGTTCCGCTCGTGCCGGGCATCCTGCCGGTCACCAATTTTGCCAAGGTCGTTTCGTTCAGCGACCGGTGCGGGGCGAAAATGCCGAAACGCGTGGCAAAAATCTTCGAGGGGCTGGACGCCGATCCCGAGACGCGCAATCTGATCGCCGCCACCGTCGCGGTGGAGCAATGCGAAGCGCTGCAGCGCGAGGGCGTCCAGCATTTTCATTTCTATACGTTGAACCGCCCGGCCTTGACCAAGGCGATCTGCTGGCGGCTCGGCATCCGGCCGCAGGCCGTGGCCGCGGCCTGAGGCGGGGCAAGCACTATGGATGGTGGACCCGTGACGGCGGCCCATGACGCGAGGGCGCTTCTGAGCCGCATGCTGCGCGAGCGTATCCTCGTGCTGGACGGTGCGATGGGAACGATGGTGCAGGCGCACGACCTGCAGGAAGAGGACTATCGCGGCGCGCGATTTGCCGACTGGCCGCAACCGCTGAAGGGCAATCACGACCTTCTGGTTCTGACAAAACCCGCAGTCATTAGCGGAATCCACGAAGCGTTCTTGCGCGCCGGCGCCGATATTATTGAGACCAATACATTTACGTCCAATGCCGTTTCGCAGGCGGATTACGGCATGGAAGGGCTTGTGCATGAGCTCAACGCGACCGCCGCGCGGCTTGCACGGGACATCGCGGATAAGGTGCAGGCGGAGACGCCGAACCGGCCGCGCTTCGTCGCCGGCGTGCTCGGCCCGACCAACCGTACGGCGTCGATGTCGGCCGACGTCAACGATCCCGGCGCGCGCGGCATCTCCTTCGACGAGCTGGTCGATCTCTATCGCGTGGCAATCGAGGGTTTGGTCGAAGGCGGCGCCGATTTGTTGATGATCGAAACGATCTTCGACACGTTGAACAGCAAAGCGGCGATCTACGCCTGCCTCGAACATCGGGAAACAAGCGGGCTCGATCTGCCGCTGATGATCTCCGCGACGATAACGGATGCATCGGGGCGCACCCTGTCCGGGCAGACGCCGGAGGCCTTCTGGAACGCCGTGGCGCATGCGCGGCCGATCTCGGTCGGGCTCAATTGCGCGCTCGGCGCCGAAGATCTCCGTCCCTACATCCAGGAACTCTCCAACGTCGCCGGCGTGCCGGTGAGCATTCATCCCAATGCCGGCTTACCGAACGAATTCGGCGACTACGACGACACGCCGGAGTATATGGCCGAAGCGCTGGGCGAATTCGCCACGAGCGGCTTTCTCAACATCGCGGGCGGGTGTTGCGGCACGACGGATGCGCATATCGCCGCGATCGCCGCCGCGGTGCGCGACGTGCCGCCGCGGTCGTTGCCGGCGCCGGAACCCTATTGCCGCCTGAGCGGGCTCGAACCGCTGACCATCGGACCGGTAACGGGGTTCGTGAACATCGGCGAGCGGACCAACGTCGCGGGGTCGGCCCGGTTCAAGAAGCTGATCCTGGAGGGCGAATACGAGGCCGCCTTGGAGGTTGCCCGCCAGCAAGTCGCCAGCGGCGCGCAGGTCATCGACATCAATATGGATGACGCAATGCTCGACGCGGAAGAGGCGGTTGTCCGTTTCCTCAACCTTGTGGCTTCGGAGCCGGATATTTCACGTGTGCCCATCATGATCGACTCGTCGAAATGGTCGGTCATCGAGGCGGGACTGAAATGTATCCAAGGCAAGGGCGTGGTGAATTCGATCAGCCTGAAGGAGGGCGATGACGCATTCATCGAGCAGGCCCGGAAAATTCTCAAATATGGAGCCGCCGTGGTCGTCATGGCGTTCGACGAAAAGGGGCAGGCCGATTCGCGCGAACGAAAATTCGAGATCTGCAAACGATCCTATGACGTGCTCACCCGGGAGGTGGGATTCCAGCCGCAGGACATCATCTTCGATCCGAATATTTTCGCGGTCGCGACCGGCATCGAAGAGCACGACAATTATGCGGTCGACTACATCAATGCCATCCGCGACATCAAGCAGCATTTGCCGCATGCCTTGATCAGCGGCGGGTTGAGCAATGTTTCCTTTTCCTTTCGCGGAAATGACGGCGTGCGCGAGGCGATGCATTCCGTGTTTCTGTACCATGCGATCCAGGCCGGTATGGATATGGGCATCGTTAATGCGGGGCAGCTCGCGGTGTACGCGGATATCCCCGAGTCTTTTCGCGAGCGGGTCGAAGACGTGGTCCTCAACCGCCGGCCGGATGCCACGGAACGTCTGCTCGACGTTGCTGGCTCGGTACAGGACCGAAAAAAGGCCGCGACCGAGAATCTTGTCTGGCGCGATGGGACGGTCGAAGAACGATTGAGCCATGCGCTGGTCAAGGGCATCAACGAATTCATCGTCGCCGATACGGAAGAAGCGCGGCTGACACGCGACCGGCCCATCGAAGTGATCGAAGGGCCGTTGATGGACGGTATGGATATCGTGGGCGAGCTGTTCGGGTCGGGACAGATGTTCCTGCCTCAAGTGGTGAAAAGCGCCCGGGTCATGAAGCAGGCGGTGGCCCATCTCATCCCCTTCATCGAGGCGGAAAAGGGCGGAAAATCGAAAGCCAAGGGCAAGGTGCTCATGGCAACCGTCAAGGGGGATGTCCACGATATCGGCAAAAACATCGTCGGCGTTGTCCTGCAATGCAACAATTTCGAGGTGATCGATCTTGGCGTGATGGTGCCCTATACCAAAATCCTGGAAACGGCGCGGGCCGAGAAGGTCGACATGATCGGGCTTAGCGGCTTGATCACGCCGTCGCTCGAGGAAATGGCCACGGTCGCCGGCGAGATGACCCGCGAAGGCTTCGATATTCCACTGTTGATCGGCGGCGCGACCACCTCCAAGGTCCACACGGCGGTAAAGATCGCCCCCAATTATAGCGGTCCCACGGTTCACGTGGTCGATGCCTCGCGGGCCGTCGGCGTGGCCGGCAATCTGGTGAGCGAAACGCATAATTCGCCGTTCACACAGCAGGTGCAGGCGGATTACGACGAAATTCGCACCCGGCATCACGGTCAGCGCAGCGGCGCAAAGCAGGCCACGCTGGAAGCCGCGCGTCAGGCGGGTCATCGTATCGACTGGTCGCAGGTTGTGCCGCCGAAGCCCGACTTTCTCGGACTTAAGACATTCAACGCATACGACCTTGCGGAGCTGGTCGATTGTATCGATTGGACGCCGTTCTTCCGGACTTGGGAACTCGCCGGCGTGTATCCGGCGCTGCTCGAGGATTCGGTGGTTGGAGAGGCGGCCCGATCGCTGTTCAAGGACGCAAAGGCGATGATCGAGCGCGTCGTCGCGGAAGATTGGCTCACGGCCAATGCGGTAATTGGATTTTTCCCCGCCAATGCGGTCGGCGATGATGTGGAAGTCTATACCGATGACAGCCGCACGACCGTGCATAAGACGTTTCATTTTTTGCGCCAGCAAATGTCGAAACGCGCCGGCGGCACCAATTTCTGTCTCGCCGATTTCGTCGCACCGAAGGAGTCCGGCGTGGCTGATTACTTCGGCGCATTCGCCGTGACCGCCGGCCTCGGTATCGAAGACCGCCTTCGAGAATTCAAGGCCGATCATGACGACTACAACGACATCTTGCTGAAGGCGATTGCCGATCGGTTCGCGGAAGCCTTTGCGGAACGAATGCATCAGCGCGTGCGCATGGAGTTTTGGGGATACGCGCCGGAAGAGGAGTGTTCCAATCAGGAACTGATCAAGGAGCGCTATCAGGGAATCCGCCCGGCGCCGGGCTATCCCGCCTGTCCGGACCACAGTGAAAAACCCGATCTGTTCGAATTGTTGCAGGCGGAAGAAAAGGCGTCGATTTCGCTGACCGAGAATTTCGCAATGCTGCCCGCTGCGGCGGTTTCCGGGTTTTACTTTTGGCATCCGGATTCACGGTATTTCGGAATCGGCAAGATCGGCCGCGACCAGGTGGAGGAGTACGCGCGGCGCAAGGGGGTGCCGCTGTTGCAGGCGGAGCGCTGGCTCGCGTCAAATCTCGAATATGACCGGACGTCAGGAAGCGCGCCGGCGGCCGCGCCGCAGAAGCGCTCGGCATAGTGGCTGAATAACCGTGGGCATGAGGTAGATCGGTAACTGGCCGAGCGCGACATAGAGCGTAAAGGTATCGCCGGCGGCCTCGCCGAGCACAACCAACAACAGAATCAGGTTTCTGCTGCCGCTGGTCACCGCCATGGCCAATCCGGCCGTAGGGCCCATTCGCCAATAAATAGCGCCACCGGCCGCGTGCAGCACCACGCTGACCGAAAAAGCGGCGAGCACGATTGTCGCCGCCCGTACCGGATCGGCGAGAACACGGGTGCTGACGCCGTCCATGATGGCGATCGCGATAATCACCAAGAACAAAACCGTCAGGCCGTCCACCTCGCGCCGATAGGCGCTGCGCAGGTCTTGCGGGACGGCGCGGCGCAAGAGGGCCGCGAGGACAAAGGGGAGGACGATAAAAATTCCGGTGCGCAGCGCGAATTCCGGCAGGTCAATCGCCATGTCGACGCCCAGCAGCAGGAAAATGACCGGCGCGAGTGTGAATGGCAGCAGCAGCGTGCCGATAACGACGGAGAAGACCGCGAGTTCGGCGTTGAGGGAGAGAAGCTGGCAAAACGGCACGGACGAGATGATCGGCGCCGACGACGCGTTCAACACGACGGCCGCCAACAGCATTGGCGCCAGGCCGAGCGCCGTGCCGCCGGCCCAAACCAGGACCGGGCTGACAACCAGCAGCCACGCGACGATCGACAGGGCGAGCACGGGGCGGCGGCCGAAGGTGAGCGCGGCAGACCAGTCGAGCTGCAGGATTGCGGTGGTCAGCAGGAGGACGACCAGCGGCTCCATCGCCGGCCGTACGAAGGCGGCCAGACCGGGAAACAGCAGGCCAAGAAATATGCTGGCGCCGATGACCGGCATTGCGAGGCCGCCCAGCATGTGCAGCGTTATGGAAATCATGGTTGAATTTCCGTAAATTTCGCATCCATAGTTGCCAAGCCCTCGATCCTTTCGCTAGGGTCCGAGCCATGAAAATTCCCGCGCCGCTGGAACTGCACAGCGAACCCGTCCGCCCCGAATGGATCGATTACAACGGCCACATGAATGTGGCCTACTACGTGCTCGCCTTCGACAATGCGACGGATGCCTTCCTTGACTACATCGGTTTGGATCATCCGTACAAGGAACAGGCGAAAGTGACGACGTTCGTCGCCGACATGAACGTTACCTATGTTCAGGAGGTGATGGAAGGCGATCCCCTGCGCTTTACCACGCAGCTCCTGGAACATGACACGAAAAAATTCCGCTATATCCACACCATGTATCACGCGGAAAAAGGGTATCTCGCCGCCACCAACGAACTGTTATCGCTGCATATCGACCTTTCCAACCGGCGGGTAGGTGCGATGGGGCCGGCGATTGTCGCACGACTGGAGGCGATCATGCGGTCGCACGCCGCGCTCGATATTCCGCCCGTTGTGGGGCGGGTTCTCGGCGTGCGCCGGAGGTCTGAATAGCGCGTTTGTTAAGCATTTTTTAGAATAGTTCCACTACTTTACCGCTCATTCACAATGGTTTGGGGGCGGCAGTGGATTTCTTCGACGATCTGGGACAGGCGACGCAATATGCGAATGCCGCCATCGACCTGATGGTGCAGCACAATGTCCCGGCGACCCCGCAAAATTTCACGGTTTGGTATACCTATGTCAGCGATCGCGACCCGGCCCTGACGAAGGCGCTGGATGTGTTGATCAGCAATTCCCAAGAATTCAACGAGGCGCAGAACACGGAAATTTTCAATAAATTTTTTGGCAATTTGAACGAGGGCGCGGCGATCCAGCAGACCGGCAACCAGATGGCGCTGACGGTCGGCAAGGCCATGTCCCTGATCGAGAGGGCCACCGACGATGCCGAACTGTTCGGCAATACCCTGGAAGCCGGTGTCGACCTGCTGACGGCGGATACTGACGGCGCCGATATCGGCGAGGTCGTCAAGGCGCTGGCGGCCAAGACGAAAAAGATGGTGTCGCAGAATCAGGCGCTGCACCATCAATTGGAAAGCTCGTCCGCCGAGATCAAGACGCTGAAGGAAAATCTCGAAGACGTTCAAAAAGAGGCGTTGACCGACGGCCTGACCGGTATCGCCAACCGCAAGAATTTCGATTTGTCTCTGCGGCGAGAGGCGATGCATGCAATGGAAAACGGTGCGCCGCTGTGTCTGATCATGAGCGACATCGACCATTTCAAAAAATTCAACGATACGCACGGCCATCAAACCGGCGATCATGTCTTGCGGTTTGTCGGCGCCATGCTGACGAAGTCCGTCAAGGGAAAGGATATCCCGGCGCGATACGGCGGCGAGGAGTTCGGCATCATTCTGCCGCAAACCGAACTCGCGGAGGCGACGCAGATTGCCGATACCATCCGCCAGGCTATTTCGGCCAAGCTGTTGCGCAAGAAACAGAGCGGCGAGGACATCGGCTGCATCACGATTTCGATGGGTATCGCGCAGTTCCGCCCCGGCGAAGCCTTGAATGCGCTGATCAAGCGCGCCGATGACGGTCTCTACCAAGCCAAGCACATGGGCCGGAACCGGGTGGTCGCGGAAACCGAGTTAAACGCCGCCGCCGATTGAGGCGGCCGGTACCGTCCGGCGATTGTTGACCTTGGCCGACGCCGCCTTTCCCTATAGGTTGCGGTCACCCTCGCTCGAAGTGTCGTAGACGTGGCTAAATTCGACCTGTCGCACATTCTCCGCCGTATCGGCCGCCTGACCCGTCATGAGCAGGTCATTCTGTCGGTTCTGGCTGTGGTAACCGGCCTCGTCGCCGGCGGCTGCGCCATCGTATTCCGCGAAGCGGTCGCGGCGGTCCAATTCGCCTCGATCGGTGAATGGGGCGAACGGGTGCATGGCCAGATCAGCCTGTTGCCGTGGTGGCGCATTCTCTTAACGACGACCGCAGGCGGCTTGCTGGTCGGCGTGCTGGTGCGGCTGATCATGCCGTCGCAACGGCCCGAAGGCGTGGCCGACGTCATCGCCGCCGGTGCGTTGCGCAATGGCCGAATGTCTTTGCGCGCCGGTCTCGGCGCCGCGGCCGTCAGCGCGATATCGCTTGGCACCGGTGCATCGACCGGCCGGGAAGGTCCGGTCGTCCATTTCGGCGCTAGTCTCAGCGCTTTCATCGCGGAAAAGCTGCATCTCGGCCGCGCGTTGTCCCGCACAATTCTCGGCTGCGGCGTCGCCACGGCGGTGGCCGCATCGTTTAACGCACCGATCGCCGGCGTATTTTTCGCGTTGGAGGTGGTGCTCGGCCACTATGCGTTGAGCGCGTTCGCGCCGGTGGTCATTGCGGCGGTTACCGGCACCGTGCTCAGCCGTGTCTATTTTGGCGATTTTCCCGCCTTCATCGTGCCGACCGGTGAGATCAACTCGTTCTTCGAGTTTCCCGCCTTTGCGTTTCTGGGCGTTGTCAGCGCCATCGTTGCGGTCATCTTCATGCGGCTGATTGCCGTCACCACGTCGGTATTTCAGCAGGCCAGCGTGCCGATCTGGCTGCGGCCGGCGATCGGCGGATTTGCGGTTGGCATTCTTGCGCTGTTCTACCCGCATATTCTCGGCGTCGGGTACGAGGCGACCGATATGGCGTTGAACGGGCAGCTCGTGCTGTTCACGATGCTCATCCTGATTTTCGCCAAGGTGGCGGCTACCGCGATCTGTCTGGGCAGCGGCTTCGGCGGCGGCGTCTTTTCACCCTCATTGTTTCTTGGGGCGATGACCGGCGGCGCCTATGGCGTCATTGCGACCTCCGTTTTTCCGGAATTGTCGTCGGGCCATTCCGCTTATACGCTGGTGGGCATGGGCGCGGTTGCGGGCGCCGTTCTGGGCGCGCCGATTTCGACCATCCTGATCGTGTTCGAACTGACCGGGAATTACGCCCTTACGGTTGCCGTCATGCTGGCGACGGTGCTCGCGACCACGTTGACGCGGTATCTCTTCGGCCATTCGTTTTTTACCTGGCAGCTTGAGAGTAGCGGCATCAGCCTGGAAGGCGCGCGGGAACAAAGGCTCCTGCAGTCGATCGGGGTGAGCGAAATCATGCGGAAGGATCATATCACCGTCACACCCGGCGATACGCTTTCGACCGTGCGGATGCAGATCATGCGGTCGCATTTCGGGATGGTATTCGTGATCGATGAAAATGGCGCGCTGCAGGGCACGATTGCCCTGAACGACCTCGCGGACAGCGCATTCGATACCTCGCTGGACACTTTGCTGAATGCCCAGGATGTCATGCATCTGCATCCGCCCGTCTTGGCCGAATCGGACGATTTGGGTCGGGCATTCCGGCTCATGGAGGGCGAAGACGAGGATCACGTTCCCGTCGTCGATTCGCTCGAATCGATGGTGCTCGTCGGCATCGTCCATCAGCGCGACGTGATGCATGCCCATAGCCGCGCCATCCTTACGGTGCGCGAGGCGGCGGGCGAAGAACGCTGACGATCCGGGAAATGCATTTGATTGGAGGCCTGCGTCGATAGGCGGCTTGCAGGCGGCGTGGCTTGGTATAGTGTTGCCGCCATGAGCGACCCACTCGATGACATGCCGATGGCGGATGCCGTTGCCGCTCCGATGCGGCCCGATGCCCAGCCGGCTTACCTTGAAGGCCTGAACGACGCGCAACGCGTGGCGGTCGAATCGCTGGACGGTCCCGTGCTGGTTTTGGCCGGCGCCGGCACCGGCAAGACGCGCGTGCTGACCACCCGCCTCGGGCATTTGTTGTTCAGCCGCCGGGCGCAGCCGTATCAATTGCTTGCGGTCACCTTCACCAACAAGGCGGCGCGTGAAATGAAAAACCGGGTCGAGGCGCTGATCGGCGGCGTCGCGGAAGGCTTGTGGCTGGGCACGTTCCACTCGTTGGGCGCCCGAATTCTGCGCCGCCATGCGGAACTGGTCGGGCTGCGCAGCAATTTTACGATTCTGGACGCGGACGATCAAATCCGGCTGCTGAAGCAAATTCTCGCCGCCGAGGGGGTCGATGAGAAACGCTGGCCGGCGCGGCTGCTGATTTCGGTCATTCAACGCTGGAAGGATAAGGGACTTACGCCGGACAAGGTTCCCGGCGCGGAGGCCGGCGATTTCGCCAATGGGCGAATTCTCAGCATCTACCGGCAGTATCAGGAGCGGCTGGCCGTCCAGAACGCGGCGGATTTCGGCGATCTTCTGCTGCATTGCCTGACGCTGTTCACCGAAAATCCGGACATCCTGGCGCAGTATCAGAACCTGTTTCACTATCTGCTGGTGGACGAATACCAGGATACCAACGTGGCGCAATATTTGTGGCTGCGTTTGCTGGCGCAGAAACGCCACAACATCTGCTGCGTTGGCGACGACGATCAATCGATCTACGGCTGGCGCGGCGCCGAAGTCGGCAACATTCTGCGCTTCGAGAAGGATTTCCCCGGCGCGAAGATTGTTCGTCTCGAGCAGAATTACCGCTCGACGCCGGAAATTCTCGGCGCCGCTTCCGGGCTGATCGAGTGCAACGAGGGGCGGCTCGGCAAGACCCTGTGGACCGAGCGAAATACCGGCGAACCCCTTGTCGTCCGCGGCGTTTGGGATGGCGAGGAGGAAGCGCGGATCGTCGGCGACGAGATCGAGGCGCTCCAACGGGCGAAGGAAAGCCTCGACGAAATCGCCATCCTGGTTCGCGCGGGGTTCCAGACGCGCGAGTTCGAAGAACGTTTCATAACCCTTGGCCTGCCCTACCGGGTGATCGGCGGACCGCGATTTTACGAGCGGGAAGAGATTCGCGACGCCATTGCGTATCTGCGCATCGTCCATCAGCAGGACGACGATCTGGCGCTTGGTCGCATCATCAACAAGCCGTCGCGCGGCATCGGCAAGACCACGGTACAGGCAGTCAACGCGCTGGCCCGCGCGCAGGGCGTTCCGCTGTACATCGCGGCCATAAAATTGGTCGAATCGGATGAGTTGCGCCCGGCGTCCCGGCGCAGCCTCGGCGCCTTCCTGCAGGAGATCGACCGATGGCGCGGCCAGTCGGAAACCATTGCGCACACCGCGCTGGCCGAAACGATCCTGGACGAATCGGGTTACACGGAATCGCTGCAAAAGAGCAAGAAACCGGAAGCGCCGGGCAAGCTCGATAATTTGAAGGAATTGATCGTCGCCCTGGAGGAATTCGAGAACCTCGGCGGTTTTCTCGAACATGTCAGCCTGGTGATGGACAATACCGAGCGGTCGGACGAAGAAATGGTCAGTCTGATGACCTTGCACAGCGCCAAGGGGCTTGAATTCGACACGGTCTTTCTGCCGGGTTGGGAGGAAGGCCTGTTCCCCCATCAGCGCGCCCTGGATGAAAGCGGCCAGGCGGGCCTGGAGGAAGAACGCCGCCTCGCCTATGTGGGCATTACACGGGCGCGCAAGCGCGTGGCCATCAGCTTCGCCGCCAACCGGCGGATTCACAATCTTTGGCAGAGCGCCATCCCGTCCCGCTTTATAGAGGAATTGCCGCAGGCTCATGTGACGGTAAAGAGCGACAGCGGCTTGTATGGCGGCTATGGCGAGAATTCGGGAGGCGGCTTTGCGGAAGCGTCGCCCGTCGGCGGTCCCGGATGGCGGCGCCTGCAAAAAGGCCCGGGCACGCGGCTGGTGTCGACCGAGCCCGAGGCGTATCACGGATCCGGCGGGGCGTTCGCCGAGGGCGACCGGTGCTTCCATCAGAAATTCGGCATGGGAAATGTGCGCGTCGTGGATGGCGACTACCTCACCATCGATTTCGACAATGCCGGCACCAAGCGGGTTGTCGCGGCGTTCGTGGAAAAGACCTGACACGATGACGCTCTCGGGGCTTGCGGCACCCAGCCCACACTTCTCCTACTCTCCGTGGCCCGCTCGATGACGGGCGGCTGGAAGGTTACGGTCGTGGTTCCGGGCGAAGTCGCGGCAACGTTCGCCGCCGCGCTCGAAGCGGACGCCATGGCGGTCACCGAGTTCGAGCAGGACGGCCGCGGACCCTGGGTCGTCGAGGCGTACTACGGCGCAATGCCGGACCGGATCGCGCTGTCTGCGACGATATCGCTCGCCGCGGCCGCGGCCGGAGTCGCGGAGCCGCCGGTTCAATGCATGCCCCTGCCGGTGCGGGATTGGCTTGCCGAGAACCGGGAGTCTTTCGTTCCGATCCGGATCGGCCGTTTTTTCGTTTATCCTTCTCATTTCGACGATGTGCCGCCGCCGGGTGCTATCCGCATTCAGGTCGATGCGGCCAGCGCCTTCGGGTCCGGCGAGCATGCCAGCACGAAAGGCTGCTTGCTGGCGCTTGATCGATTGGCGCGCCGGGGACGGCCGGATCGCGTTCTCGACCTCGGCTGCGGCTCGGGCATCCTGGCGGTGGCGATGGCGAAGCTGTGGCGCGGGCAGGGGCTGGCATCCGACATCGATCCGGAAGCGGTCCGGGTCACGCGGCGTAATCTCCGCACCAATGGCGTCGCGGGGAACGTGCGCGTGATGTGTGCCAAGGGATTTGGCCATCCGTCGCTGCTGGCGGGAGCGCCGTACGACCTCATCGTCGCCAATATCCTGGCCCGGCCATTGATCGCCCTGGCGCCGGACATCGCGCGACGCCTGACCGGGCGCGGGGTTCTCATCGTGTCGGGCATTCTGGCGGAACAGGCCCATTGGGTCGCCGGCGCCTATGGCCGCTGCGGATTGCGCTTGCGGCACGCCGATTTGCACGACGGTTGGAGCACGCTGACACTTCAGCGTTAGGCGATTTGCGCTTGCCGAAGCGTCTGCGGCAGCCTAGTGGTGTGAATCAGACAGATGTTACCCATGGGATCCCGTTTCCTCGGCAGGAGGACGCGCGCCGGCGATGCCGGCGCATCGTCAAGCGTGTCCGACGCACCGAGGGGGCGGGAAACGCGACCCGGCGGGCGGCCTTGCGAGCCCACCGGCCGCGTTGCGCGCGCCAGCATCGCGGCGCGACCCGCGCCTTGCCGGATGAACTTGCAAGGACGTCCCATGGGTAACATCTGTCTGATTTACACCACTCACTAAAAGTCGAATGTCGGGAGAGGATGTATGAGCAAAGCCAAGACGGGAGCGAATGCGGCGGCCGCGCAGTTGGCGCCTGCGGGGCTGGACCTGTCGCAGGAGGCGTTGCTGGATTTCATCGCCGGCGTTGCCGCAGCACCGGACCAGCCCGGCGACGCCTGGATCGACTTGATCGCGCCGGAGGCCGGCGATGATGTCAGGAACGCGCTGCGGCAAATGAAAGACGCCGCCGCCGCCGGGGCGGGAGATCAGTTCCCGGCAGGTCCCGCGCCGTCGGAACGGCTGGCGGCGCTGCGCGGCGAACTGAAACGGCGCAACATGGACGGCTTTATCGTGCCCCGGACCGACGAGCATCAGGGCGAATACGTCCCGGCGCGGGCGGATCGCCTGCGCTGGCTCACGGGATTCTCCGGATCCGCCGGCGCCGCGGTGGTTTATATGCAGGAAGCGGCAATCTTCGTCGACGGCCGCTATACGCTGCAGGTAGAGCACGAAGTCGACACCACGGCATTCGAGGTGCGGCATCTGGCGAAGGACCGGCCATGGGAATGGGCCGCGGGCGCGCTGCCGCAAGGGGCCAAGCTGGGCTACGATCCCTGGCTGTTGACCGCGGCGGAAGTCGCGCGCTATCGCGATGCGATCGAAGGCGGCGGCGGCGAACTGGTCGCCTTGGACGAGAACCCGATCGATGCGGTCTGGCAGGATCAGCCGGCGCCGCCGCTGGCGCCGGCGGTACCGCACGATCTCGCCTATGCGGGCAAGACTTCACAGGAAAAACGCACGGAATTGGGTGAGGCGCTTTCCGGCGCCGGTGTCGATGCGGCGGTGTTGACGATGCCGGATTCGGTCGCCTGGCTGCTGAACATTCGCGGCGGCGACGTGCCCCATACGCCTTTGCCGCTGTCGTTCGCGATCCTGCATAAATCCGGCGATGTCGATCTGTTCATCGATCCCCGGAAATTGGCGCCGGGGCTCGGTCAGCACCTGGGCAACGGGGTGTCGGTGCAGGCGCCGGATCAGTTCGCGCCGGCGCTGGATGCGCTCGGCAAGGCCGGCGCGGCCGTACAGGTGGATGCGACCAGCGCGGCCTCGTTCATTTTTGATCGGTTGGAAGCGGCGGGCGCGCGGGTCGTCCGGAAGGCCGATCCCTGCGCCCTGCCAAAAGCCTGCAAGAACGACGTGGAGACCGAGGGCACCCGTCAGGCCCATCTGCGCGACGGCGCATCGCTGACGCGGTTTCTCGCCTGGTTCGCCAAGGCCGCGCCCGCGGGTGGCCTGACGGAAATCGGCGCGGCCGACAAGCTGATGGCGTTGCGGTCGGAGGAAGCGTCGTTCCGCGACCTGAGCTTTCGCACTATCTCCGGGTCCGGACCGAATGGTGCCATCGTGCATTACAGCGTGTCCGAGGCCAGCGACCGCGCGATCGGGAGGGGGGAACTGTATCTGCTGGATTCAGGGGCGCAATATCCGGACGGCACGACCGATGTCACCCGGACCATCGCGGTGGGTACGCCGAGCGCCGAAATGCGCGACCGGTTTACCCGGGTCTTGAAGGGGCATATCGCCCTGGCGACGGCCGTGTTTCCCGAAGGCACGACGGGATCGCAGCTCGATATTCTGGCGCGTCAGCCGCTTTGGCAGGCCGGGCTCGATTTCGATCACGGTACCGGTCATGGCGTCGGCAGCTATCTCGGCGTGCATGAGGGACCGCAGCGCATATCGAAGGTCGGCAATACGGTCGCCTTGCGACCGGGCATGATCGTCTCCAATGAACCCGGCTACTACAAGACCGATGCGTACGGCATCCGTATCGAAAATCTCGTGACCGTCGTGCCCTGCACTACCGTGGAGGGCGCGGAACGGCCGCTGCTGGCGTTCGAGACGCTCACCCTGGCGCCGATCGACCGCAGCCTGATCGTGCGGGAACTCCTGACCGAAAGCGAAATCGCCTGGGTCGACGCCTATCACGGCCGGGTGCGCGACAGCTTATTGCCGAAGATGGATGCAAAAACGGCAGCGTGGTTGCACGAGGCAACCCGTCCGCTCGCCGACGGTTAGGCCTCGCCGATCAGCGCCAGCCATTCCTCTTCGGCGAGGATGGTGAGGCCGAGCTCCTCGGCCTTGCGCGCCTTGGAGCCCGCATCGGCGCCGACGATCACCATATCGGTCTTGCGCGATACGGACCCGGCGACCTTCGCGCCCAGCGCCTCGGCCCGGGCTTTCGCCTCGTTGCGCGACATCCGTTCCAGCGACCCGGTGAAGACGACGGTTTTTCCGGTTACCGGCGATTCCGTGCTGGCGGGCGCTTCGAAATCGGCGATCTCCAGCAGCGCGTCCAAATCGTCGATGATTTTCGCGTTGTGCGGTTCCGAAAAGAAACCGGTGATATCGGCGGCGGCGGCAGGACCGATCCCGTCGATGTTGACGAGGTCCTGATAGGCCGGATGCTGGGTATCGGCGGCGGCGGTCATCGCGTCCTTGAGGGCGGCGAGCGACCCGTAATGGCGCGCCAGCAGCTTTGCCGTGGATTGGCCCACCTGACGGATGCCGAGGGCGTAGACAAAGCGATCCAGCGGAATTTCCCGCTTCGCCGCAATGGCCGCGATGAGGTTGTCGGCCGATTGGTCGCCCCAGCCGTCGCGGGCCGCGATATCGTCGCGAATGTCGCCGAGCCGGAAAATATCGCCCGGCGTCTCGATGATTTTCTCCGACCAAAAGGTTTCGATGTGTTTCGCGCCGAGACCTTCGATATCGAAGGCGTCGCGCGAAACGAAGTGCTTCAGGCGCTCCACCTGTTGCGATGGACAGGCCAGGTCGCCGGAGCACCGGCGGACCGCCTCGCCCTCCTCGCGCAGTGTCGGCGTCTTGAGGGGGCAGGGGCACTTCGCCGGAAAGGAAAATTTGCGCGCTCCCTTGCACCGCTTTTCCGGTATGACGCGGACCACCTGCGGGATGACGTCGCCGGCGCGTTGCACCACCACCGCATCGCCTTCGCGAATGTCCTTGCGGGCAATTTCATCTTCATTGTGCAGGGTCGCCCGGCTGACCACCACGCCCCCGACGGTTACCGGTTTCAGTTCGGCCACCGGCGTCAGCGCGCCGGTCCTGCCGATCTGAATCGTGATCTTGTTGAGGATCGTCTCCGCCTGTTCGGCCGGGAACTTATGGGCGGTCGCCCAGCGCGGCGAGCGGCTGACCATGCCGAGCCGGTCCTGCCAGTCGAGCCGGTTGACCTTGTACACCACGCCGTCGATGTCGTAGGGCAGCGTCGCGCGTTGCGACAACAGCGACGCATGCATCTCGAGAATGTCATCCACCGAGCGGCAGAGGCGCGACAGGGGGTTGATCGGCAATCCCCACTCGCCGAGCCGTTGCAGAACGTCCCAATGGGTATCGGCGAGGGGTTCGCTGACCTCGCCCAGGCTGTAGGTGAACAGCCGCAATGGCCGCTGCGCGGTTATCGAAGGGTCCAATTGCCGCAGGCTTCCGGCGGCGGCGTTGCGCGGATTGGCGAAGATTTTTTCGTTCGCCTTCTCTTGTCGGGAATTGAGCGCGAAGAAGTCATCGCGCGACATATAGACTTCGCCCCGGACCTCCAGCAGTGCCGGCGCGGAGGACGGCAGTTTTTCCGGAATTTCATCGATGGTGCGAAGGTTTGCGGTGATGTTTTCGCCGACCGATCCGTCGCCGCGGGTCGCGCCGAGGACGAAAGACCGGTCCTCGTAACGCAGCGACGCGGAAAGACCGTCGATCTTCGGCTCCGCGATGATTTCGACCGGCGCATCGGCCTCCAGCCCGAGAAAACGTTGAATGCGGGCAATGAAGTCGCGCACGTCGGCTTCGTCGAATGCGTTGGAGAGCGACAGCATCGGGCGGCTGTGCTTGACCTTGGCGAAGCCGCCGGACGGGGCGGCGCCGACGCGTTTGCTAGGACTGTCCGGCCGGACGAGATCGGGAAAGCGATCCTCTAGGGCGGCGTTGCGGTTCCGCAGTGCGTCGTATTCGGCGTCCGAAACGGCCGGGGCGTCCTGCTGATGGTAGAGCCGGTCATGCCGTGCGATCTCCTTGGCCAGGCGCGCCAATTCGCGTTTTGCCTGCTTCTCGTCGAGCGCGTCGATCGCGACAGCTTTTTCGCTCATAGCCGTTCCCCTTCGATCAACCGGTCGGCGGCGGCGCGTGCCTCATCGGTGATGTCCCGGCCGGAAAGCATCCGCGCGACTTCCTCGCGCCGTCCGCCCGCATCCAGGAAATCCACGCCGGTGACCGCCGCCTCGCCGGAATCGCTTTTCTCGACACGAAGATGGGCGCTGCCGCGTGCCGCGACCTGCGGCGAATGGGTAACCACCAACACCTGCACCAGTTCCGCCAGGCTTGAAAGCCGGTGGCCGACCGCATCCGCTGTCGCCCCGCCGATGCCGCTATCGACTTCGTCGAAGACCAGGGTGGGCACGTCGTCGGTGCCGGCCAGCGCAACCCGCAATGCGAGCAGGAAACGGGACAGCTCGCCACCCGAGGCTATCCTCGAAATCGGCGCCGGGGGTGTTCCGGGATTGGTCGAGGCCTGAAACTCGATCCGGTCCATTCCATTCTCATTCCAATCCTCTTCGTCGAGCGGCGTGACCGTGGCGGTAAAATGGGCTTTCTCCAGTTTCAATGGCGGCAACTCGGCGTTTACAGCAACATCCAATCCGGCGGCGGCGCCCATGCGGGCGTCGTTCAGACGCCGCGCCGCATCGGAAAAGACCGCGCGGGCCGCCGATTCCGCCTCGGCGAGATCGCGCAAAGCGGTCGATTGATCGTCGAGCGCGGCGATTGCCTGGGACATCCGTTCCCGAAGCATTGGCAGATTCTCGACCGCGATGCCGTGTTTGCGAGCGACGTCACGGAGGGCAAATAGGCGCTGCTCCACGGTTTCGAGGGTATTGTCGTCGACGGTGAGTTCCGTCGCCGTGTTCTGTAGCGCCAGCATGGCCTCTTCGGTCTCCAGAATCGCCCGCTCCAAGGCGGCGCGGGGCGCATCGAGCCGCTGTGCGGCCTTGTCCGTTACCTTGTCCAGGAATGCGAGCGCCGAGCGGAGCCGGTTTTCCGCGCCGGTCTCCCCTTCGATTTCGGCGTAACCGGCGTTCAGGGCATTGAGGATGGCTTCGGCATTCATCAGAAGGTTGCGGTTTTCCGCAAGCTGGCTCTCTTCGTCCGCCACCGGCGCGAGCGTGTCGAGCTCATCCAGGGCGTGGCGCAGGTATTCTTCATCCGCTTTGGCGCGCAGCGCGTCGGACTCCGCGGTTTCGCGGGCGCTCCGTTTTGCGCGCCAATCCTGAAAGGCCGCCCGCACGGTAGTCGTCTGGTCGCGCAGCCCGCCAAAGGCATCGAGAATTTCGCGCTGGATATCCGAATTCATCAAGCCGCGTTCGGCGAACTGACCCTGGATCTCGACCAGCATGCCGCCGAGCCGGCGCATCAGATTTACGCTGACCGGCTCGTCATTGATAAAGGCCCGTGTCCGGCCGTCACTCGTCAGAACCCGCCGCAGCAGCAAAGCACCGTCGAAATCAATGTCGTGCTCCGCCAGAATTTGTCCGATCGGGTGGTCGGCGGGCAATTGAAAGGTCGCGGTCACGCTGCCCCGCGTGCTGCCGTGGCGAAGCAGGCGTCCATCGGAGCGGCCGCCCATGGCGAGCCCCAGCGAATCCAGCAGAATCGATTTACCAGCTCCGGTTTCTCCCGTGAGCACGCTCAAGCCGCCGGAGAAGGCGAGATCCAGCCGATCAATCAGGACGATATCGCGGATGCTGAGCCCGGTCAGCATGGGGCGGTTAGGATGCCTTGTCCCGGAACCGGTCGAGCCAGGAACTCGCTTTGCGCTGTGGCTTCAAGCTGCGGTTCTCAAGTCTCGTGTAGCTGTCTTTGTACCAGTCGCTGCCGGGAAAATTATACCCGAGAACGGCTGCCGACATTTGCGCTTCATCCGTGATTCCAAGCGTCAGATAGCACTCGGTCAGACGATGCAGCGCTTCGGGTACGTGGGTGGTGGTCTGGTATTTCTCGATGACGGTTCGGTAGCGGTTTATTGCCGCCAGATGGTCGCCGCGCCGCTGGTAATACCGGCCGATCGCCATGTCCTTTCCGGCAAGATGGTCCCGCGTCAGATCGAACTTCAGGCGGGCGTCCCGTGCGTAGTCGGAATTGGGATGGCGCTTCGACACTTCCTGCAACGAGGTGAGCGCGAGCCGGGTCATCTTCTGGTCGCGGCCCACATCGGAAATTTGCTCGTAATAGGATAATGCTTTCAGGTAGTAGGCATAGGGTGCGTCGCGATTGCCCGGGTGCAATTCGATGAAACGGTCGAGGGCGATGATCGCCTCGTCGAACTGTTCATTGAGATAATAGGCGTAGCCGGACATGAGTTGGGCCTTCGTGGCCCATTTCGAGTAGGGGTGCTGGCGCTCGACTTCGTCGAATTCCTTGGCGGCAGTCTCGTACCAACCTGTCTCCAGGTAGTCCATTGCGTCGTTGTAGATTTTCTCGACTTTGCGGTCGACGTATTTAGCTTCGTCGGGATCCTTGAAGAGTTCCTTCATAGAATCGCAGCCGGCAATCCCCATAGACAGGACAATCAGGCCGCACTGTGCAAGCCGTCGCAACGCTGTTTTGCAGGGAAAGTTGAAGTGTTCCAGCATCGGTATCAATCTCGGCCCTTATTGCACAAATTGGCCAGGGCGCGGGGTGCGGAGCCCACAGCCGGTCTTCACGAGCACCCTTATAGCACCGTGTAGAGACTAATAAAATAAATGTGACGGTTCGGAAATCCGGTCAAGCGAATTGCGAATTCGCGCGGCGTCTCGGAATCATCCGCAATGAACGAAACGGCAGTGTGGCGACCCGGTTCAGGCAACCGCCGCGGCAGGCTCGTTCCACTCCTGGGCCGGCAGGTCGAAGCGGTCCTCCATCGGCACGCAGGACCACGCTTCCTTATCCGCGAACAGGGTGCGGAGAAGCAGATTATTTACCTGATGACCCGCGCGGTGTCCGGTGAATTGCCCGATCAGCAGACCCCCGGCGAGGTAGAGATCGCCAATGCAATCCAAAACCTTGTGGCGGATGAATTCATCATCGTAGCGCAAGCCGCCATCGTTCAGAATTTCGTCACCGCTTACCACGATCGCATTGTCCAGCGATCCGCCTTGTACCAGACCCGCCTTTCGCAGTGCCTGAACGTCTTCGATAAAGCCGAAGGTTCGGGCACGGCAAATGTCGGATTTGAAGTTATCCGAGGTCACATGAATGTCGAATTCCTGCTCGCCAATCAGCGGATTGTCGAACGCGATGCCAAGCTGAATGGAGAATGTCGGTGACGGTTCGATCATCGCAACCGCATCGCCGATCCGCGCGGTCACGGGTTTAAGAATTTCGATTGCCTGACGCGGCGCGTCTTGTTCCACGATGCCGGCACACTCGATGAGGAAAACGAACGGTTCGGAACTGCCGTCCATAATCGGCACTTCCGAGCCATCCAGCTCGACCACCGCGTTGTCGATCTCGCATCCCGCCATGGCCGCCAACAAATGCTCGACGGTGGCGACTGAAACGCCATGCTCGTTGGTCAAGGTGGTGCAAAGCCGCGTGTCGCAGACATTGCTGTAGAGCGCGTGGATGTCCGACGCGGCAGCCGCCACGTCGGTGCGGCGGAAGGTAATTCCCGTATTACAATCGGCAGGTTGCAGCGCCATCGAAATTTTTGCGCCGCTATGCAAGCCAATACCGCTGCAATGAATGCCGCTCTTCAACGTCTTTTGGCGAATCGGATTCGCCGCGGCGCGAGCGCCAATTTGGGCGCTAGGAAGGTCCCTCAACACAAATTCCCCCACTTGAACTCCAACGACCGTTTGCCGGCCGGTATTAATCAGTAACTCGTATTCTATGTCGCCACGCGTAACCCAAAAGGGCACAACAATGGTGTAACAATCTGGTCCTGCAATCACAAATCACTCTTTGTTACAGAATGTTGCACGATCCCAGCCGGAATCAGAAGCGGCCGGACCAATGGTCCGGCCGCTGCCTGCCGTGCTTAAACTTATGATTCTAGAGCTAGTTCGCCTGACGCCGAAGAAATGCCGGAATATCCAGAACTTCCTCTTCGCTCGACTTCGGCTCTTCCTTCGGCGCGGCGTCGAGCGCCGGAGTGGCCTGGGCCGGCGGATTTTCCGGCATGGGCGGCGCTTCCGCACGTCCCGGTTGTGGCGCCGGCTGCGGTTTTGGTTCCGAGATGCGGATCTCCGGCTCCGGAGCCGTTTCGATGTCGATCCTCGGCGCGACCGGCGGAATGGTCTCCGGTTCGCGGGTGCGTGCGACGCCGGTCATGCGTTCGAACAGGCTGCGCCGGCGAACCGGCTCGCCGCCGGACGAACTGGCGTCGTAGAGATCGGAGAAGTCGCGTCCGCCGGTGGCGGGGCTTTCCTCGCCGCCGACCATTGCCGGTGTTACCGGCTGCCGCGGGATGAAGGGGTTGCGCGAATCGGTCGGCTTCGCGGCGGGTTGGAGGGGATCCCGTCCCGCGCTGTCCGTCTCGATGCTGGTGTGCTCGACAACGGGCGCCACAGGTTCTTCCTGGACCGCCGCCGGCGACGGATCCGGAAGGATCGCGGAGTCGAGGGACTGTTCGGTCTGCTGCGAAGTGTCTTCCGGCCGCGCGATTGGCTCCGGTTGCTCGGGCGCCACCGTCTCGAATTCGACGGTTTCCGTTTGCACCGGTTCGATCGTTTCCCCGGTCGCCGTTTCCGGCGCGGTTTCGCGGATCGGCGCTGCCGCCGGACCGGTCAGCCGCGGTGCGATGCGCGATTCGGCGGCTTCGATACCGGTTGCTACCACTGAGACACGCAAACGGCCTTCCATGTTCTCATCGAATGTCGAGCCGAACAGAATATTCGCATCGGGGTCGACTTCTTCACGAATACGGTTTGCCGCTTCGTCGACTTCGAACAGCGTCATGTCCGGGCCGCCGGTAATATTGATCAGCACGCCGCGCGCGCCTTCCATCGTGATGTCGTCGAGCAGCGGATTGGAAATCGCCGCTTCGGCGGCTTCGATGGCCCGCCGTTCGTTCTCGGACTCGCCCGTGCCCATCATGGCCTTGCCCATTTCGCTCATTACCGTACGGACGTCGGCGAAATCGAGATTGATGAGGCCTGGCATGACCATCAGGTCGGTAACGCCCCGAACGCCGGAGTACAGCACGTTATCCGCCATGTTGAAGGCGTCGGCGAATGTGGTCTTTTCATTCGCGACGCGGAACAGGTTCTGGTTGGGAATGATGATCAGGGTGTCGACGTATTGGGTCAGCTCCTCGATCCCGGCCTCCGCCAGCCGCATGCGCTGCATGCCCTCGAAGTGGAAAGGCTTGGTGACAACACCGACGGTGAGGATGCCCTGTTCGCGGGCCGCCCGGGCAATAACCGGCGCGGCGCCCGTGCCGGTGCCGCCGCCCATGCCCGCGGTAATGAACACCATGTGACAGCCGGTCAGGTGGTCAAGCGTCTCCTCCAGAGCCTCTTCAGCGGCAGCGCGGCCGACCTCGGGCCGAGCCCCGGCGCCGAGCCCCTGGGTGATCGTGACGCCGAGCTGAATGCGGCGTTCCGCCTGCGACAACCCAAGCGCCTGGGCATCGGTGTTGCAGACCAGAAATTCGACTCCGGCGAGGTTGGACTCGATCATGTTGTTGACCGCGTTTCCACCCGCGCCCCCGACACCGATGACAGTGATGCGAGGCTTAAGTTCCGCCTCTACGTCGGGCATCGACAATTTTATTGTCATTTGCACTTCTCTCCACTTTATACCATTACCAATATGCAGTATTTCGCGTCTTAAGTCGCCCTGTGGTTTGCCATAGGGCGAATTTTTGTTGGTAGAACTTTAGTTCTAGTTGGGAAGACCCTAGAAATTCTCTCGTAGCCAGCCTCCTAGACGGCCAAAGAGGCCGTCACCTTGTTCGGATTTGGGGGTGGCCAGGCCCCGGGCGTCACCGCGATCGTCGACGGCGAACGATAGTAATCCCGCGCAGGCCGCAAAGGCGGGCCCCGAGGTGGCTTCGGCGAGGCCCGTAAGGCCGCGCGGCCGGCCGAGCCGGACCTGCTTGTTGAGAATACGGCGCGTCAATTCCACGACACCGGGTAGCTGGCTGGCGCCGCCGGTGAGAACGACGCGGCGGCCCGCGAGCTTGTCGAGGCCGCTCGCCTCGAGGCGGGCGCGCACCAGTTCAATGGTTTCCTCGATCCGCGGCGCGACAATGCTGACCAGGAATGATTTGGGAATTTGATTGTTACTGTCCTCTTCCTCCGCGCCCACTTGCGGCGCGGTAACGAACTGTCTCTCGTCGCCATGCGCGGAGAGGCAGCTTCCGTACAGGGTCTTGATGCGTTCCGCCTGACTCAGCGGTGTCGACAGACCGCGCGCGATGTCGTTCGTAACATGACCGCCGCCGATCGGTATAGTGTCCACATAGACCACCGCACCGTCATAGAACACCGCGATTGACGTCGTCCCGCCACCCATATCGATAACCGTGGCGCCCAAATCTATCTCGTCTTCGACCAAGGCGCCCAGCCCTGCGGCGTACGGGCTGACGACCATGTCGGACACGTCGAGCAAACAGCGGGAAACGCAGGTCCCGATATTGTGCACCGCGCTGGTGCCGGCGGTGACGCGGTGCAGCTTCACGCCCATCGAGTTGCCGTGCAGGCCGCGCGGGTCGCGGATGCCGTTCGATCCATCGATGACATAACCGACGGGCACCGCGTGAACCAGCGACCGGCCGGCCGAGCCGTCATCCGTGGCGCATCCGTTGAGCAGATGCAGCGTATCCATATCGTCGATCGCGCCGCCGCGCAGCGGATGCTCGTAATAGGTTGTTTCGCTCGCCATTCGGCCCGCATTTACGTTTACCAGGATCGACCGGATGGTCAGGCCGGCCATCTGTTCCGCCGCGTGCACGGCGGCCAGCGTCGCCTGTTCGGCGGCGTCCATGTCCACGATTGCCCCGCCTTTGACGCCGCGGCTGGCCTGATGGCCGATGCCGATGACCCGGATATTGCCATGCGAATCCAATTCGCCGATGAAGCAGCAAATTTTGGACGAGCCGACGTCGAGGGCGGATATGATGCCTTCCTTCGCCAAAATTCCGGTCTCCCTCAGTTTTCGTTTCGCAAGTTGCGGCGGCCGCGTTTCATCAGGTGCGTCCGTCGGTTTTGCTGATTTTGGCGTTGCGGGGATTTTTTCGGACGGTCATTCGGTCCGGAATGCGAAGATCCACGGCAATGATGTCGCGTTTCAACAGGCCGAATTCGCGCTCCATTTCAGTCAATTTGCGCCACGCATTTTCCGGGTTCTCCGCCGGCATCCGGATATCGATGGCGTCCTCGACCCGGATATTCCACCGGCGGCCGCCGACCCATACCGCATGGGTCACGCGTTCCATCATCTTGGGCGCGCCTTCCATCATCGACAGCAGGTCAGCGGCATGCGCCGGGGCGCCGTCGCCGACGATAATTTTCAAGTCGCTGAACCGCGCGACGCCTTCCTGCCCGATGACCTCGCCGAATTTATCGACCAGGACGAATTTCTTCTTGCGCTGCCAAATGGCGATCGGCTTGCGCTCTTTGAGATAGATATGAATGGCGTCGGGAAGGTGCCGTTCGATCCGGGCTTCGGCGACCCAACCCAATTGCACTAAGCGGTTCTGCGCCTTCACCGGATCGAATCCGAATATTGCGTCTCCGATCGCGATATCGAGGGCGCTGATAAGTTTCTGCCGGGTTGCTTCCTTGCGGCCTTCGACATAGACGGCCCGCACGGAAAAACCGGCCCATTTGGTCGCATCGAGCGTCGCTGCCCGGATTGCCGCCGCCGCGCGGCTTGGCATGTCCGCCTGATTGAACCAGTACATGCCGCCCAGCAACACGCCAAGTACCGTCAATCCGCTGCTGGCCATCATGAGCCGCCGGCGCCACACGGAATTGTGCGGTAACCATTCCCAAAACCGGAGATCCGGCCACCGGCGGGCGCGTCGTTTCGCCAACGGCAACCGCCTAGATTTGCGTTTCTTCATGCGTCGCATGCTGCGTTCTCCACCATCCAAGCGACCAAATCTTCAAAACTCAGACCGGCGTATGCGGCCTGCTCGGGAACCAGCGATAGGGGCGTCATGCCCGGCTGTGTGTTCAGCTCCAGCATGTACAGATCGCCCGGGTCGCGCGCGCCGTCGTCATAGCGGAAGTCGGACCGGCTGACGCCGCGGCACTCAAGCGCCTCATGTGCGGCCACCGCGTATTCCATCGCCTTTTCGGTCGTCGCCTCGGGGACCGGCGCCGGGCAAATATGGGTGGTCTTGCCGTCGGTATATTTGGCCTCATAGTCATAAAAGCCTTGGTGCGGTTGCAATTCGGTGACGCCAAGGGCTTTGCCGCCAAGTACAGCGACGGTCAACTCGCGGCCGGGAATATACCGTTCCACCAGCACCGTGTCGCCAAATTGCCAATCATCGCCGGGCAAGTGGTTGTCGCCGGGCATGACGATATGCACGCCGACACTGGACCCTTCATTGTTGGGTTTGACGACGTAGGGCGGTTTCATGATGTGGCCCGCGCGCAGGTCCGCGATGTTGACGACCTTACCCTCGGGACAGGGAATGCCCGCGGCCTCGAAGATCGCTTTTGAGCGCGTTTTATCCATGGCCGTCGCGGAGGCGAGCAGGCCGGAATGGGTATAGGGGATCTCGAGGATGTTGAGGACGGCCTGAATGGTTCCGTCTTCCCCATAGCGTCCATGCAACGCATTGAAGAGCGCGTCCGGCGGCGGTGTAAGTGCTGCAAGCAGTGCCCCCAGGTCTTTTTGAGCGTCTATCTCAGTCACGTCGTAGCCCGATTGTCGCAACGCTTTGGCACATTCCATGCCGCTGCTGAGCGAGACCTCGCGTTCGCTCGACCAGCCGCCCATGAGAACCGCGACACGTTTGCTCATCGGGACGCCTCCGGTTCCGCGATGCCAATCCGGCGAATTTCCCACTCGAGCGTGACGCCGCAGGCATCCAGGACGCGGCGGCGGACTTCTTCGCCCAGTGACTCCAGGTCTTGTGCGGTTGCGTCGTCTTCGTTGATCAGGAAATTGCAATGCATATCGGATACCCGGGCGCGGCCCCGCACGAGGCCGCGGCATCCGGCCTGTTCGATCAACTGCCACGCCTTGTATCCGGGCGGGTTTTTGAAAGTCGATCCGCCCGTGCGTTCCCGAATCGGCTGACTTTCGGCACGGGCCGTACCGATCGCTTCCATCCGGTCGGCAATTTCTTCCGGATCGCCGGCCGGCGCCTGCAAATCCGCGGACACCACGATGCAGTCCTCCGGCAGGGTGGATTTGCGGTATTGAAATCCCATTTCGGCGGCGTCGAGCGACCGCTCCTGCCCGTCGCGGGTAAGAACCTGGGCGCTGATCAGGACATCGCCAATCTCGCGCTCATACGCGCCGGCATTCATCCGGACCGCGCCGCCGAGTGTGCCGGGCACGCCCGACAGGAACTCCAATCCGGAGCGGGCGTTGTCCCGCGCGAAGCGCGCGACATTGATGTCCAAGGCGCCGCCGCCGGCATTGATGCGGTCGGCGGTGGCCGTTATGTCGGTAAAGCCGCGCCGCAGCCGCACCACCACGCCGGGGATTCCACCGTCCCGGATCAGCAGATTCGATGCGACCCCGATAACGGTGACCGGGATATCGGCGGGCAGGCGTTGCAAGAAATCCTTCAGATCCGCCATATCGGCGGGCAGAAACATGACTTCGACCGGGCCGCCGACGCGGAACCAAGTGTAGCGGGCCAGCGACACGTTCTCACGATATTCGCCACGGACGGGCGGCAATCGGTCGATCAGGTGGGCAGTGGGTCTTTCGGCGGCCATCAGCATACCCCCGCTCCTGCGACGCCGCGCTGCAGGTCGGTCAATTCGCCGGGCAGGGCGTTTGCCCAACTCGTGATCGTCCCGGCGCCGAGACAAATCACCAGATCGCCCGGTTGCGTGACGCCCGCGACCAGCCCGGCCAGCGACGACGGATCCGAAAGCGGCAAGACGTGGCGATGGCCACGGACCCGCAGGCCTTGCACGAAGGAATCGCGGTCGACGCCATCGATTGGCTGTTCTCCCGCCGCATAGATATCGGCGACAATGACCGTGTCGGCGTCGTTGAAGCAGGTGCAGAATTCCTCGAACAAGCTGGCAAGGCGCGAATACCGGTGCGGTTGCACCACCGCGACAATGCGGCCCCGCGTCGCCGACCGGCCGGCCTTCAAGACCGCCGCAATTTCGACCGGATGATGGCCGTAATCGTCGATGACCGCCACGCCGTTGGCTTCGCCGGTTTTGGTGAAGCGGCGTTTCACGCCTGCGAAACGGCCGAGGCCCGCGACGATCTTGTCATCCTCGATTTCCATTTCGCCCGCGACGGCGATGGCGGCGAGCGCATTCTGGATGTTGTGCTCGCCGAACATGGGCAGGCGGACGCCGGTCAGCGTTCGCGGCCGATCGTTGCGGCCGCCGAAGATCACGTCGAAGATCATGCCGCCCGGCCCGGCGCGCAGATTGTCGGCGCGCACTTCCGATTGCGGGTTGAGGCCGTAGGTCACCAGCCGCCGATCCGAGATCTTGCCGATCAGGCCCTGAACTTCCGGATGATCGATGCAGAGCGCGGCGAAGCCGTAGAAGGGAATGTTCTGGACGAAGCTCTGAAAGGCGGCGCGCTCCGCGTCAAACGTGCCCCAGAAGTCCAAATGCTCGGGATCGATATTCGTCACGATGGCGATGGTTGCCGGCAATTTGACGAAGGTTCCGTCGGATTCGTCGGCCTCGACAACCATCCAGTCGCCATCGCCGATGCGTGCATTGGTGCCGTAGGCGTTGATGATGCCGCCGTTGATGACCGTGGGATCGAAGCCGGCGCCGTCCAGGATCGCCGCGACCATTGACGTTGTCGTC
>JAOTYV010000223.1 GCA_029861675.1 Alphaproteobacteria bacterium | reverse complement strand
TGTCGACCGCGATGATCCGCGCCGCGCCGGACACGATGGCCGCCAGCAGGGAATTCAATCCGACGCCGCCGAGGCCGACCACCGCGACCGTGGCCCCGGGCGGCACCTTGGCGGTGTTGATGACGGCGCCCGCACCGGTGATCACGCCGCAGCCGAACAGCGCCGCGTCTTCGATCGATATATCCTCACCGATCGGAATGACGGCGCTGCGCGGCACCACCGCGTATTCGGCGAAGCAGGAGACGCAGCTGTAGTGATGGATCTCCTCGCCATTGATGCGCAGCCGGCGACCGCCCATCGGCAATTCGCCGAGCGATTTCGCCGCGCTATGGGTCTCGCAAAGATTAGGCCGTCCGACCTTGCAGGACAGGCAGTAGCCACAGCTCGAGACGAAGGCGACGACGCAGGGCGTGCCCGGTTCCAGATCGTCGATATTGCCGCCGACCTCGCGCACATATCCCGCGGATTCATGGCCGCCCACCGTCGGCAAGGGCCGCGGCCGCAGCCCTTTAATGGTCGAGAGATCGGAATGACAGAGCCCCGCGGCCCGGATTTCCACCAGCACTTCGTTGTCGCGCGGACCGTCGATCTCGATCTCCTCGATCACGAAGGGCTTGGACTCCGCATAGGGCCTCGGCTGACCCTGAGCATACATCACGGCCGCGCGCATCTTCATCCGGTCTCTCCTGTGATAGCCTGCCGGTGGTTAGCCAGTCCGGCATTACCGTGTAAGCTTAGTCACGTGCGGTAGCACTGCCAACCAACCGCCACGCACCGGTACGATGTCGGAGACCGATAAGGGGAGCAAACATGACGGTTATGGTCACCGGAGGCGCCGGGTTGATCGGCGCACGGATCGCCCGAAACTTGATAGCCAAAGACATCGAGGTGGTCTCCTTCGACACGATGGAAGATCAATCCCGTCTGGACGATCTACGCGGTAATGCGCGCCTCACAACGGTCGGCGGCGATATCCGCGACTACGACAGCGTCTTCGGCACGATGAAGGCGCACAAGGTCGAGCGGGTCATCCACATGGCGGCCCTGCTGGCGCCGCTGACCGAGCAGGAGCCGTCGCTTGGCCTCGCGGTGAACCTGACCGGCGCCAACAACGTCTTCGAGGCGGCGCGGCATTGCCAGGCCGCCCGCGTCGTCTACCCGACGTCCATGGCGGTCTATGCCGATCAAAGCGAATACGGCGATGCGGCGGTGGACGAGGACTCGCACCGCCATCCCTACAACCTCTACGGCTACGCAAAGCTGATGAACGAGGAAGTCGCCAAGGCCTATACAAGAAATTTCGACCTGGATACGCGGGGCCTGCGCATCGCCGCGGTATTCGGTCATGGCCGCGTGACGGGACGCAGCGGCGCGGTGGCCCGTCTGATTTCCCATGCCGCCGTCGGCGAGCCGGTCGTTTGCGACGTGGCGCCGGATCAGGTGACGCCGATGATCTATGTGGATGACGTCGCGGAAAGCATGGCGCGACTTTGTTTTACCGACGGCCTCGACCGGCCCGTTTATGTCGGCGGCAATATTCAGGCCTCGGTACAGGAGGTCGCCGATATCGTTCACCGCCATGTCCCCGACGCCGACATCGCCTTCGAGCCGGACGCGAAGCCCTATTCCGTCATCAAGAACTTGGATTGCAGCCGGTTCGAGGCAGCGGTCGACTACCGGCTGCCGCCGCTCAAGCGCCGGGTCCTGGATCAAATGAACGAGGCGCGCCGCGAACGTCAATTGCCCGAGCTCGGCTAACGGGTGAAACACCCTCTTCGACTTTCGAACGTCGGCCACGCGGCATGACGACCCCCGCCCCGCGCGCCGCCGACAATCTCGGCGGCATGGTTCTGATGCTGATCGCGACCGTGGTTTTGATCAGTCAGCATTCCATGGCGAAGCACGTGTCCGAAACGCTGCCGGTGTTGCAGGTCGTGTTCTTTCGCACGATCACCGCATTCCTGTTCTTCCTGCCATGGATCCTGCGATCGGGCCTGCATATCTTCCGCACCGATCGCATCGGCCTGCACGTGGTGCGCGCGCTGCTGCAGACGGTATCCTCCTTCACGTTTTTTCTGGCGCTCAAGGTGACCGCGCTGGCGACCGTCACCGCGTTGCATTTCACCGCGCCGATATTCGCCACGGTCATCGCCGTCTTTGCGCTCGGCGAACGGATCAGCGTCCGCCGCGGGTCGGCAATCCTGCTGGCTTTTGCCGGCACATACGTGATTTTGCGGCCGGGATTCGGCGAGATCGATCACGGCGCCGTCCTGGCGGTCGTCTCCGCACTCTGCTGGGGCATTGCGATGATCTTCATCAAGGTGATGAGCCGAACCAATTCGAGCGTGACCATCACCGCTTATATGTACCTGTTGATGACGCCCTTGACCTTTCTGGTCGCCCTCTATGATTGGCAATGGCCGACCCTGATCGAGTATGGCTGGCTGATCCTGATCGGCGTGACCGGCGCGCTGGGTCATCTGCTGATGGCCGAATCATTGAAACGGGGCGATACCCATGTGGTGACGCCGCTCGATTTCTTCCGGCTGATCTGGGCGACGCTCGCCGGATACTTCCTTTTTGCCGAATTCCCCGATTTGTTCGTCTGGATCGGCGGCACCATGATCTTCGGCGGCGTGAGTTACATCGCCTGGCGCGAACATGTCCTATATAGGCGCCGCAATGGTGCCAGTTGACCGAACCACCATTGCTCCACCGGCGCGTGACCGGTAATGCGGCGACGCGGGAGCGCGGTTCTAACCGCCCAGGATCATAGGTCGAGGATTAACATTTCTCCCGCCTTGGCGCGGGAAGTGCAAATCATGATAGACGAATTCTGCTCTTTCTCTTCACCGGTCAAAACCTCGTCGCGATGTTCCGCCCTGCCGCCAAGAAGGCGTATACGGCAGGTCCCGCAAATCCCCTGTTCGCAGGACGAATCGGCGGCCACGCCGTTTTCCCGCACAACATCGAGGATCGACTTGTCGGGCGGTACCGTCAGCGTCATCTTGCGCCGCGACAGGGAGATTTCGAAGCTCTCGTTTTCCCATTGTTTGGACGTGTCGTTCGGCGCGAACAGTTCGAAATGTACGGTGCTATCGGGCCAATGATCCGCCGCCTCGCGCGCACCGTTCAATAATCCCCGAGGTCCGCAGATATAGAGATGCGCGCCCTCCGGGCGCTCGGATAAAATCGCCTTTAGATCGATACCCTTCGAAGGATCGCCGCTATCGTGATGAAACACGGCGTTGGCGCCAAAGACGTCCTTCACTTCCTCGGTAAAGGCGGTTTCTTCCGCGCTCTTGGTGCAGTAATGCAGGGTGAACTTGGCGTTCAGGCTGCGCAACCGATGGCCCATTGCCAAGATCGGCGTGATGCCGATGCCGCCGGCGATGAGGATGTGTTCTTCGGCATCCTCGCGCAGAGGAAAATTGTTGAGCGGCGGTACAACGGTCAGACTGTCGCCGGCGGAAACATTCCGATGCATCCATTCGGAGCCACCGCTGCTATCCGTCTCACGGAGGACTCCGAGGACATAGTGATGGCGTTCCGCCGGATCGCTCGCCAGCGAATAAGATCGCCGCAGTCCGTCACCGGCAATGACGTCGATATGCGCGCCGGCTTCGAACGGCGGCAGTTCCGTGCGGTCCGGCGCAACGAGGACAAAGCTTTTTATCTCGGGCGTCAATTGGTCGACGCGTTCGACCGCAAAACTCAGAGTCTCCAGCGCTTTTGGTTTAGGAACAGTGAGGCCGGCTTCAAGATGAAGGCGGTCCACGCGTTCGCCACCGAGAATATGGCGATCGAGTATTTCGTCGATATCCGCGCGGCTTTCATAGGTATACCAAGTACCTTCCGGATAGATCACCAAGGCCGGGCCAAGTTCGCAACGCTCCAAGCATCCGGCCGAATTGACACGAATGCTCTCGATCCCCAACTCCTTGGCTCGCGCCTTCATGTAGTCGCGCAGTTCAACCGACCCGCGGGCGCTGCAACAGCTGCGCGGATGGTCCGGCGCCCGCTCGTTGACGCAACAGAATACATGCGTCTGGTAATGCATGTCTGATTGGCTCGACTTTTTCGTCATCGATATGGTCCGAAGTGACTGATACGGATTAGGGCGCTATGACGCACTCGTCATTGCACAGGTTCAACTGACCCAAATGTTTGCCGGCCAGCGTGGATTGCAAGCTCCGGCCGCGCGGCGCCGAGTATAGCAACTCGCTCATCATCCACAAATGGCGGTACTTTGCAGGATGGCTCGGACATGCGCGGCACGCACGAAGCGGGTAAAGATTATCCGGTATGGACACATCCGCTCTCAACGAACACATAATTCTCCTGATCATCGCCGTGACCTTCATCGGCGCGATCGTCAAGGGCGCCACCAATATGGGGCTCAATCTGCTCGCCGTGCCGGCGCTGGCGCCGATTGTCGGCGTGCCGACAGCCGTCCTGACGATTTTCATCGCAAAAGCCGTAAGCGACGTGGTCATGTTGCTGGAATCCCGCACCAGCGAAGGGCTTCGCCCGGCCAAACGGGTCATGGGGTTCCTCATTGCCGGATTTCTGGGCGTCGTGCTGGGAACCTTCCTGCTCGCGTATCTCGACCGGAATCTACTGTTTCTGGTCCTGGGAAGCTTGTTGCTGCTCTACTTGGCCCTGGAAACCCGTCGCCGCGCACTCGTCATTCCGCCGGCGCAAGAAATGTTCTGGGGCCCGGTCGCCGGCGGCCTAAGTGGCGTCAGCCAGGGATTAACCGGTGCGGCGGGCCCGACGACGGCGATCTACATGCTGAGCCTCGACCTCACGCCGCGCGAGTTCGTGTTCCTCACCAGCGTTATTTTCATCGCCATCAATACCGGTCAGATTGCCGGAATCGTCTATCTCGATCTCTACACCGAACAGCGCCTGATCTATGCCCTGGTCGCTTTCGTGCCGGTGATGTTGGGTACCTGGATCGGCATCCGGCTGCGCGGAAGTTTATCGAGCCGGGGCTTTCGAAACGCCATACTCATCCTGCTTCTGCTGATGGCGTTGAACATGCTGCGCCTGGGGTTGGGGTTTTAGGACGGCCTTGCCGCTCCCGCTGTTGCTCCGCATGATTGCCGGCACCGCCTGCGCATATGACCAAGCACATCTACGTCGCTCAACTCGACATTCCCGCGGAGCATGAGGAAGAGTTCAATCGCCTGTATGACGAGGAACACGTCCCCAACCTGCTTGCCGTACCGGGCGTGTCCGGCGGAGAGCGCTATAAGCTGGCCGCGTCCGACACCGACGGCATGCCGCGCTACCTCGCGATCTACGAACTCGATTCTCCGGACATCCCCGAGAGCGACGCCTGGAAGAAAGCGGCAACGACCGAGGGATGGGTGAAGGTACGCCAGCACGTCAGCAAACGGATGCTCGGCGCCTTTTCGAGTATGAAACGCTAAACGGTCCTCCCCGGAAGGACTATGACTTTGCCGCCAACCGCCAAGGGGGCTGCCTTGACGGCATCCAGCCAGTGTGGAGAATTAGGTCCAACACAATGCCGGACGATATAGGCATGCCGCCGCGTGCGCTGAAAAGGCGCGGTTTCCTGCGGTGAAATCAAGAACGAATGAAAACACGGGAGGACAAGTCTATGCGTGCACTTTCCACGAAATTCGCCGCGGTTGCGGCAGCGAGCGTTATTGCGGCGAGCGCAATAGCGGCGGCCGCGTCGGCCGCGGTAAAGAAGCCGGCGAACTATCCGAAACGGCCGATTACGATCATCGTCTGCTTCGGCAAGGGCGGCGGATCGGATCAGGCGGTTGCCGCGCTGCAGGCGCCGGCGTCCAAGATCATGGGCGTCAAGGTCAACAAGGTGAACAAGCCCGGCGGCGGCGGCATCAACTGCCTGCCGGATTTCTCGCAAGCGCCGGCTGACGGCTATACCATTCTGCAACACGCGGACACGCTGGTTTCGAAATACGTGTCGGGCGACATCAATATGCACCCGACCAAGGACCTCACCCCGGTCATGATCAGCAACGTTGCGCCGACCGGCCTGTTCGTCAATCCGAAGGACAAACGGTTCGTCAGCGGCGGCAAGGCCGATTTCAAGAAGATAGTGGAGTATGCCAAGGCGAACCCGGGCAAGCTGACCGTCTCGAACATCAACGTCGCGATGGAATTGGTCACAATGTCCAAGGTCGAGGAATTCTTCGGCTTCAAGACCAAACAGGTGATGTTCGACAAGCCGGCTCAACGCTACGGCGCGGTAATCGGCGGCAAGCTCGATATTCTGATGGAACAGCCCGGCGACGTGATCAAACATGTCCAGGCCGGCAAGCTGCTGCCCGTACTCAGCGTCTGGCCGGAACGGTTCAAGATCTTCGCCGACACCAAGGCGACGGGCGCGGATTTCGGTATGAAGTGGAATCCGTTGCTGCGTATCCGCGGATTGTGGGTCAAGAAGGACACGCCGAAGGAAATCAAGGCGTATCTCGAAGCCGTCTTCAAGGAAGCCTATGACAGCAAAGTTCACCAGGCGTTCCTGAAGCGCAAGAGCCTGGATATCGTAAATTCCTACTACAACACGGCGGACACGACGAAGGTGCTCGACGAAACGATCAGCACCTATGCCAAGATCTTCAAGGCATCCGGCCAGAAGCTTCGCAAGGACCTTAAATAGGCCGAAAAACGGCCAAAGGCACACGCACCGTGCCACGTTCGCCCGCCCACCCGAAACCGGTGGGCGGGCGCCCTATTGGGCCGTCCGGCGCTAGGTTAGAGCCTTAAATTGCGAAGCTGTTCATAAGATTGGGGGGACTCCGATGAAATTCGGCGACAACGTCTCGGCGCGGCTGCGCGATAGCATCATTTGGGAAGCGCTCGCCTGGATTGGATTTGCGGGGCTGGTCTACCTGCTCACGCTCGACTTCGATGCGCCGCTGCCGACTTATCAGCTTGGCGCCGCATTTTGGCCGCAGGTCGTGGTCGTCATTACGGTCATCGCGGCGCTTACATTGCTCGTCTCGCGTTTCCTGCGCGGCGTCGAAGGGGATGCGAAAGACGAAGCAATTAGCCATCTGGACGATATCCCCACCGGCGCCGGAGGCGTTTCACCGGTCACGCTCGCCATGTTCGCGCTGCCACTCATTTGGGTCTACGGGTTACACCAGATGGGTTTCCTGCTATCGACACCGCCCTTCCTGATCGGCTTTACCTGGTTGATGGGCGTGCGCCGGCTACGCACCCTGCTCGGCTTCAGCCTGGGATTTTACGCGGTGCTTGTTCTGGTGTTCTACAAGCTCATCTTCACGCCGTTGCCGATGGGCGCCGGGTGGTTTCATACGGTCAGCGGCGAAATTATCGCCTTGATCCAATAGGGCGCCGCGGTCATGGAAGATTTCCTCAGCGGCACGACCCTATTGTTCACCAGCTTGACCGGCGTCACGATTTTCATTGGCGGGCTGCTCGGCGGTCTCGTATTCGGGGCAATCCCCGGCCTCAACGTGCTGACGCTGGCGGCGGTGCTGCTGCCGTTCACCGCCTGGATGCCCGCGGAACACGCCATCATGCTCTACGGCGTCATCTATGTCTCCGGCGTCTATGGCGGTGCGATCACCGCGATCTTGTTCAATATTCCAGGTTCCGTTGAGAACGCGCCGACCGCGTTCGACGGCTACCCGATGACCCGCCAGGGCAAGGCCAGCCGGGCGATCGGCTATGCCGTAACCTGTTCCGCCATCGGCGGCACGCTCTCGGCCGTCTTGATGATGATCGCGACCGAACCGATCGCCGATTTCGCGATCTCCACTTTCGGTCCGGTTGAAATCACCGCGCTGATCTTCTTTGGCCTCACCGTGGTTGCCGGGGTCGGCTCGCGCTCGCTCGCCAAGGGTTGGCTTTCGCTGGGACTGGGACTGCTGATCGGCTCGGTCGGTGGCGATCCGGTAGGCGCGGTACCGCGGTTTACCTTCGGATCGCTCTACCTTACCGGCGGGCTCGGCTTCATCCCGCTGATATTGGGGCTCTTTGCGGTCAGCGAGGTGTTTCTCCAGGGTCAGAAGATTGCCCGAGGTCAGTACGAAGCGCCGACAATTTCCGTCGACTACCCGTCATTCGCCGATTTTTGGGCGATGCGCTACGGCGTCATGCGCTCAACGGTGATCGGCTGGTTCAGCGGTATCCTGCCCGGCGTCGGCGCGACCCTGGCGGCCTTTCTTTCCTATAACGAAGCGGTTCGCTGGTCCAAGACGCCGGAGAAATTCGGCACCGGAATTCCCGAAGGCGTCGTCGCCCCGGAAACCGCGAACAACGCGGCGACCGGCGCCGCCATGATCCCGCTGCTCGCGCTTGGTCTG
>JAOTYV010000222.1 GCA_029861675.1 Alphaproteobacteria bacterium | reverse complement strand
AATTACCGCATTTTCTACTACTTTCTTAAGGTCGTTTATATTCTATGTGATGAATATCGATTGATGATCACGAGCCATACGTTGTCCGCTCGCAATTCATTTAACCGCGTCTACGTCTCGTCATCACGCTGTGATCCTCGGACGTTCGGGTGCCGGCCTTGGTTGCCTTACGACATTGTCTTGCTCGTTTCCACAGATGCGGTCTGATAGGGCGCGTCGTTACTACTGCAACACTACGAGGAATACCCCAATGGCTACAGGTACAGTTAAGTGGTTCAATCCGACGAAAGGCTTCGGCTTTATCGAACCTTCGGACGGTGGCAAGGATGTGTTCGTGCACATTTCCGCGCTAGAGCGGGCGGGCCTATCTTCCGTGAACGAAGGACAGCAGGTTGAATTCGAGCTTGCTGCGGGGCGTGATGGCAGAACCGCTGCCGAGAACGTCAAATTGATCGACTAGCGGCGATTGTGGGTATGCCTTCCGCAGGGGCGAGAAGGCGCTCACCTTAAATCTCAGTCGGTTGCTGTGCGGATGACACGCTGCTACGGAGCGGCGGGTTGCAACCCGTGCAAAGTCAAGGAGTTGAGTTGAAAGAGGAACTGATAGAATTCAGCGGAACGGTGGTTGATAAGCTGCCGAACGCCATGTTTAAGGTCCAGCTTGAGAATGGCCACGAAATCATTGCGCAGCCGAAGGGCAAAATGCGCAAATTCCGGATTCGCGTCATGGTCGGCGATAAAGTCGACGTGGAAATGACGCCCTATGACCTGACCAAAGGCCGCATCACGTTTCGCCATAAATAGGTCCGGCGCCGGCCGTTCCGGCAAACTTCACCGTATTGATCCAGCGCCCGGCCTTGCGCCGGATTTCACGTGCGCCCAAGCGCGGGCGCCTAGCTTGGCCGGTTGAATTGGTTGCGCCAATCTGCCTGAATGGAGACTTATCCGATCGCGCGGCGCAAACGTGCGTACCGGTTCCATCTCCAGCCAGGGAACATCCATGCCCATGAAACTCTACACCAGCAGCGTCGCCCCCAATCCACGCCGTGTTGCGATCTTTCTCGCGGAAAAGAATATCGACGTGCCGATCGTCGAGATCGATCTGGCGAAAAGCGAAAATTTGGATGCGGATTTCGTCGCGAAGAATCCTTTGGGCCGGGTGCCGATTCTTGAGCTGGATGATGGTACTTATCTCGCGGAATCCATGGCGATCTGCCGCTACTTCGAGGAGATCCAGCCGGAACCGCCACTGCTCGGCACCGATGCCCGGGACAAGGCGATGGTCGAGATGTGGAATCGCCGCATGGAATTCGAGATCATGGGCAACGTCACCGGCTGTTTCCGGCACAGCCACCCCTACTGGGAAGGACGGATCGAGCAGGTTGCCGATTACGGAGACCTGTGCCGCCGCAATATCGAGGAGCGGATGACCTGGCTCGATGGCGAGCTGGCGGATCGCGACTACATCGCGGGCGACCGCTTTACCGTCGCCGACATGACCGCGGTGAGCGCCTTCGATCTCGGGAAAATCGCAAAAATTCGCATCCCCGAAACGCTGGTCAACCTCACGCAATGGTATCAGCGGGTATCCGAGCGGCCGAGCGTCGCGGCGACCAGCCCGACCCGCAAGCGCGACTAGCCCGCCAAATCCCTGCACACCGGAGGGGCCGGGCAAGAATGAGCTACCGCGTTGGCATCGACATTGGCGGCACATTCATCGATTTTTGTGTCTTCGATGAGGACAGCGGGGCAATCACCACGCTCAAGGTCCTGACGACGCCGTCGCGGCCCGGCGCCGAAATCATCGAGGGATTGGCGACGCTGCATGCGGCGCACGGCATCGACCCAGCGAACATTACCGCCTTCGTGCATGGCACCACCGTTGGCGTCAATACGGTGATCCAGCGCCGGGGCGCCCGGCTGGCATTGTTCACCACGGAAAATTTTTCCGACGTGCTGGAGGTGGCGCGGCTGCGCATGCCCGAATCCTACAGCTTGTTTTCGACCCGGCCGGAACCGCTGGTAACCCGGGAGCGGGTATTCGGACTCGCCGAACGCATCGCCGCCGACGGCTCGGTACGGCGGACTCTGGATGAGGCCAGCGTGCGCACCGCGCTCCAGATGGCGCGGGCGCAGGATGTCGAGGGCGTCATCGTCGCCTTGCTGCATGGCTGGCGGAACCCCGCGCATGAACGGACGGTCAAGGCGATCCTGGCGCGCGAGGCGCCGGATCTGTTCGTCTTCACATCGAGCGAAATCTGGCCGGTTATCCGCGAATACGAGCGCACCACCACGGCGGTGATCAACGGCTACATCCACCCGCGCGTGAACGCCTATCTGACGTCGCTGCAATCGGCGCTCCAGGAGATGGGCGTGCCGGCGGAGCCGTTGGTGACCAAATCGAACGGCGGAATGATGCGGGCCGAGCGCGGCAAGACCGATTGTGTACAGATGGTGCTGTCCGGCACCGCGGCCGGCGTGATGGGCGGCGCGTATGTGGCCCGCGATTGTGATGCGCCCAATGCGATCACGCTCGACATCGGCGGCACCAGCGCCGATGTCGCCACCGTCATCGACGGGGCGCCGCAATTCGGCATGGGCGAGAAGATTGGCGAGTTTCCGCTCTATGTCCCGTCCGTATCGGTGACGTCGATCGGCGAGGGCGGCGGTTCGATAGCCTGGGTGGACGAATTCGGCGTGCTCAAAGTGGGCCCGGAAAGCGCGGGCTCGGATCCGGGGCCCGCCTGCTATGGCCGCGGCGGCACGCGGCCGACGATCACCGACGCGTTCGCGGTTTGCGGATTGCTCGGCCATCGCGCCCTTGCCTACGACTCCGTGCCGATCGACCGCAGCCAGGCCGAGACGGTTGTCGGGGAACTGGCGGCGCAACTCGGCCGCGATGTGGAGGAGACGGCGGAGGCGATCATCAAAATCGCTATTTCCGGCATGTATCTCGAGGTCAACAAGCTGATTGCGCAGCACGGCATCGATATCCGCGATTTCGCCCTCGTCACTTTCGGCGGCGCCGGGCCGATGCTCGGCGGTTTCCTCGCCCGCGAACTCGGCATGACGCGCGTCGTCGTGCCGGTCTCGCCGGGTGTTACCAGTGCGCTCGGCGGGCTCATCGCCGATACCAAGAATGACTTCATCAAGACGATGTTCCTGGTCGCCGATCCGGCCGCCGCCGCGCCGCTACGCGAAGGCTTCGCGGCGCTGCGGGCGGAAGCGTCGACATGGCTGCGCGAGGAAGGAAGCGATATCGCCGATGCCGCGGTCATCTATTCCGCCGATATGCGCTACACCGGGCAATCCTTCGAGATCGAGGTGCCGCTCGACGCCACATCGGTGGACGGCGGCGATATCGCCGCCATTCTGCAAGCGTTTCACGACCGGCACGATGCGGTTTACGCGTTCTGCGATCGCGATGCGGAGGCGCAGATTCTGAACGTGCGCCTGGTGGCCAATCATGCAACGCCGAATCCGGCGTTTGCGCCCTTGTCCCGGAGCAAGAGCGCGCCGCCGGTGGCCGAGCAAATCCAAATCTATCTGGATGGGGAACGGCGGCGGGTGCCGCTCTACGAACGCTCGGTGCTGCGTGCCGGGCACCGCCTCGAAGGGCCGGCGGTGGTCGCGCAGGCGGATGCAACGGTGTGCCTGCCCGACGGGTTCTCCGGCACGGTCGATGGGCGCGGCAACATCCTGCTGCGCCGATCGGATGCGGCGGCGGAGAAAGGGTAAACCATGCCGGTCGACAAGGTGACGCTCGAAATTCTCGCCAATCATTGCCGCGCCGCGACCGAGAGCATGGCCTATACGCTCTATCGGACGGCGCACTCCACCTTCGTCAAGGAGACCGAAGATTTCACCATCGGTCTGTTGACGCCGGACGGAAAGACCTTCGCCATTCCGATGGACCTGGGGGCGACGTGGTTTCCCGGTTTGGATTATGGCGCGGCGCTCGACATGGTGCCGGGCGGATACGAAGACGGCGACATCGCCTTCACCAACGACCCCTATAGCGGCTATGTCTCCACCCATACGCCGGATTTGCATATGTGGAAGCCGGTATTCCACGACGGCGAGCTGATCTGCTTCACCTGCGGCCATATTCACAACACCGATATCGGCGGCGCGGTCCCGGCCAGCCTGTCGCGGGCGCTCGTGGAAATTCATCAGGAAGGCATCCGGTTCACGCCCTGCAAGCTCTACCGGCGCGGCGTGCTGAACGACGAACTGCTGCAGGTGATGCTGACCAACGTCCGCCAGCCGGAACAGAATTGGGGCGACCTCAAGGCCTTTGTGGGCGCGATGAATACCGGCGCGCGCAAGGTGGCCGAGATGATCGGCAAGTTCGGCGTCGACGTGTTCCGCGAAGGTGTGGAGGATCTGCTCGACTATGCCGAACACCAGGCGCGCGACATCGTGTCCGGCATCCCCGATGGGGAGTATTTCTTCAGCGACTACACGGACGAGGATTCGGAAAGCGAACGCAACCCGTGCCGCCTCGCCCTGAACCTGAAGATCGACGGCGACAGCGCGGTCCTCGATTTTACCGGCTGCGACCCGCAGCTCGCCTCGTCGATCAACGTGCCAACCGGCGGCAATCCGCACCACACGCTGATGCTGGTCGGCGTGTATTACGTGCTTTACACGCTGAACCCGAACATCCTGCTCAATGCCGGCCTGACCCGGCCGTTCACCTGCATCCTGCCCGAGGGCACGGTCGTCAATCCGCAGTTCCCGGCCGCCGTGGGCATGCGTAGCCTGACCTGCGGCCGGTTGCGCAGCCTGGTTTTTGGCGCATTCGGCCTGGCAATGCCCGAGCGCATGCCGGCGGCGCCGGCCGGGTCCAGCTCGATCGTCAATGTGATGACGACCGACAACCGCAGCGGCAAACGGATTATCGCGGCAATCGATCCGGTGGTCGGCGGTGCCGGCGGGATGCCGGCCGGCGACGGGCCGGACGGTTCCGGGGCCGACGCCGCCTATCTCAAAAACACGCCGGTTGAATTGATCGAGGCGGAGGTGCCGATCGAGATCCTCCGCTATGGTCTTGCGCCGGACAGCGGCGGTGCCGGCGAGACGCGCGGCGGTCTCGGCACGATCCTCGAATTCAAGGTGTTTTCGCCGGGTACCCGGATCACCGCGCGCAACCGCGACCGTACCCGCTTCCGGCCCTGGGGCATCCTTGGGGGCAAGGCGGCCGTGCCGTCGAACTTCATCCTCAACCCGGGTACCGACCGCGAACGCGTGCTCGGCAACATCGACACGATTACGGCCGAGCCGGGCGACGTGGTGCATTTCCACGGTCCCGGCGGCGGCGGCCGCGGCAGCCCGCTGGCCCGCGATCCGGCGCGCGTATTGCGGGACGTGCAGCGGGGCAGCGTCACGGTGGACGCGGCGGCGGCGGATTACGGCGTGGTGATCCAAGGCGGGACGGTGGATGAGACGGAGACCGCGAAGCTGCGGGCGCGGATGCGTCGGAACGAGACGGCCGGTCATTTCGATTTCGGGCCGGAACGGGTTGCCTACGAGCGGCTGTGGGATCGCGCCACCTATGATGCGCTGACCGAAATTCTGGCTCGCTTGCCGGTGCATTGGCGGTTTTTCGTCAAGAGCCGGATATTCGATGCGGTGACCGGGTCCGGCGAAGACGCGAGCGGGTCGGGGCGGCCGGTCGATGGCGCGGCCCTGGTGCGTGCCGCCTTTGCGGACATTACCGCCGCGCATCCGCAAATCCGCGAGCACGAGGACGCGCCGCGACAATCAGAGGAAAAGGGAGACAGCCGGTGATCTATACGGTGGAGTGCGCTTTCAGCGACCCCGCGCGCGAAGCGGATTGGAACGCCTATTACAGCGGGCCCAAGCTCGCGGCGGTCCTCAGCGTGCCGGGGTTCCGCACCTCGCAGCGGTTCCGCGCGATCACGCCCTGCGCCGCTCCCTACTACGCCATGCATTCGCTGCGCGACGCCGATGTGCTCGGTGCGCAGTACAAGGGCGTCGGCGGCGGCAGTTTCGGCGGCGGCTGGGATGAGATGATCTATAATTGGCACCGCAACCTGTTCGCCGGGCTGGATATGGCGCCCGACGTGCCGATGGAAGCGTGCCTGCTGGTGCTGGACGATCCCGCAGATAATGTCACGGTCCTGGCGGCGGAATTTTGCTGGCTCGACATTGCCGGTCTCGACCGGTCGGTGACCCGCCGCGGCCTCGCCGTTGTCGACCGCGCGGCGGGAGAGAAGATCGCCGCAACCCATGGCGAAGCGATGCGCTTGTTCGAGCCGATGACCGAACGAAAATGGTCTTCGCTCGAAACCGGTTAAGACGATTAGCGGGCCCGAATAGCGCGGTAATGAACCGAAAATCTTGAGACTTCGGTAACCGCTTGGTCCTTAGGGTAGTTTAACAACATAGCGCCGAAGCATTTTCCACACGGGCTATCCCGAAGCGCCTGTCCGGGATCGAACGGAGCCGCCATCCGATGAACACGCCACACCTGCCGGTGCTCGCGATATCGCTCGAAGCCTACCGGCTGCTGTTCCGCAATTTCGGCGCCTATCTGCGGCTGAGCTGGCTCCCGTTCCTGATACTCTTCGTCGCGACCGTCGGGACGCAATTCTACAACCGGGACGTCACGGGTTCGTTTGGTGATGGAGACATCGTTTTAGAAATTGCCAGCAGCGTGGTTCTCGACGTTTTGGGCATGTTGTTCGAAACATGTGCATGGCTGGTCACGATCCCCGTCGCCACGGCGTGGACGCGCATGGTGCTCGATAGTCCTGAGCAGCGGGCGCAGCTTGCCGTTGGCCGTGCGGAGGGGGTGTATCTGCTGCGATATGTTTGCCTGGCTTTGATAATGCTTGTGGTTCTGGCACTGGGTGTCGGATTGCTCGGATCGATGGCGGATTTGATGGAATTCGATTTCGACATTTTTGAATCAGAGATATCGGCTCAACCAATTGTGGCATTGTTTTTATTCGGATTCGTATTTTCCTTGGCCCTGTCCGTCTTCGTGATAACGCGGTTCTTGTTTTCGCTTCCGGCGGCGGCGGTCGGCAATGCGTCTCGATTACGCAATTCTTTTGTGCTCACCAAAGGGCGGATGTGGGCCTTGTTCGCGATTCTCTTGCTGACCCTGGCGCCGGAGTTGATCGGCGGGACAGCGCTTATCGTATGGGGAGGGGATTTGGAACTCGGCGCTTCCGATGGATATCTCCAGGCCGCCCGGATCGCGCTCCAAACCTATGCGGTTGGCTGGCTGTTCTTTCCGGTCTCCGTCGCCGCGCTGGCGCTGGCGTACCGGCACCTCGGCGGGATGACAGAGCCGGCCGCTGATCCGGCTCCAGCCACCTAGCCATACGCCCGCGTGTCGTCGATCACCTTGCCGTCATTCGGCAGGGAGCCGGGCGGGACGAGTTCGACGGCGCCGCGCAGCTTGCATTCGGTTTGGATGCTGTCGGCGACCGCGGCGGCGAACGCGTCATCGTCGCTTTTTGCTTCGCAGCGCAGCACCATGGTGTCCTGGCCGTTCTCGTTGCCCACCACCAGCCGGACCTTGCCGATTTCCGGATGGCGCTTGGCCACCCGGTCGACCTGTTCCGGATGGATGAACATGCCGCGCACTTTGGTCGTCTGGTCGGCCCGGCCCATCCATCCCTTGATCCGCGGCGCGGTGCGGCCACACGGGCTGACGCCCGGCAGGATCGCGGACAAATCGCCGGTGCCGAAACGGATCAGCGGATAATCCGGATTCAGCGCGGTTACCACCACCTCGCCCACGTCGCCGACGGGCACCGGGTCGCCGGTGCCGGGGCGGACGATCTCGAGGATCACACCTTCGTCGGCGATCATCCCTTCCATCGCGTCCGACTCATAGGCGACCAGCCCGAGATCGGCGGTGCCGTAGCATTGCACGACCGCGATACCCTGTTCCGCGTAGCGCGCCCGCATGTCGGGAAACAGTGCGCCGCCGGACACCACCGCCTTGCGGCACGACGATATGTCGAGTTTCAATTCGGCGGCCTTGTCGAGTATGACCTGAAGGAAGTCCGGCGTGCCGACATAACCGTCGGGTCGGAAATGCGCCATCGCGCGCGCCTGGTCCTCGCTGTTACCGACGCCGCCGGGGAAAACCGCGCAGCCGACCGCGTGCGCGCCCGCTTCGAGCATCATGCCCGCCGGGGTGAAATGGTAGGAAAAACAATTGTGCACGATGTCACCCTTGCGGAATCCGCCGGCGAACAGCGCCCGGCCGATCCGCCACCAATCCTCGCCGCGGCCTTCCGGTTCGGCGATCGGTCCGGGTGATAAAAACAGCCGGCGCAACTCCCGCGCGGGCGTCGCA
>JAOTYV010000221.1 GCA_029861675.1 Alphaproteobacteria bacterium | reverse complement strand
CCGACCAGCGCCGCGCCTGACCGATACTTTCCTACTTCGCTTTCGCGCGTATCTTCTTCATCGTAAAGACGAAATCGCTATCCGCGGCCCGCGCCTTGTGGCAAGCGAAGCATTTTTCCATCGTCTTTCCGGGCTTCGGCTTACCGTTCGGCAGAAACCACGCATATTCCCAGTCGCCGTTTCGTTTGTCGGCAGGATAGGCTGCGCCCCACCCTGATCGTTTTTCCATCACGAACACATTCTTGACCTTGTCCGTCGGAATGAGCCGGCCGTTCGATCCCGTTTTGGGTGTCCCATCCGAATTAACCTCAATCGCATGGTCTTCCTTGATGATGATAGATCCGCTCGGCAACGGGCCCGACGAGACGCTCAACGCGGCGGGATTCGCGTACATGAAACGAACTTTCTCTTTCTTCTTTTTCTTGGTCTTGTCGATCTTGGTGTAGAGCGTGAAGTTTTTTGCATAGTTCTCCGGAAAGGCGACCCGCTCCGGTCCGCCAACGGCCGGCCCGGCGGCCGCCAGAACAAACGCCAATGTGAGTGCCAATCCCAAACTGCGATGCATGACCAAGGACTCCCGATTCTGCCAAGGAAAGAACCGACGGTAGTCCTCAAGCCCGTTAATTGTCAAACGACAACTTAAAATTCAACGGTAGCCGGCACGACCCAGGGAACTCGGCCGAAGCAATGTCGCGCCCTATCGAGCGCTTCACATCTATCCAAATTCAAGTTCTAGATACCGGCTTGACGAGAATCAGTCGGCCGGCTGTCCCGCCGCATGTTCGGCGGCGCGCAAGCCCGTCACCGCGGATTTTGCCAGCCCCCCGACATAGCCGACGCCGGGACCGCCTTCCAACCCGCCCGTCGTGGCCCCGGCGGCGTAGAGGCCGCCGACGATCGAGTCATCCGGCCGCAACACCCGCGCGTGCCCGTCGATTGCCACACCGCCCATCGTATAGGTAATGCCGGCGCAGACCGGCGCCGCATAAAATGGCGGCGTGCGGATCGCCACCGGCGTCCCCTTGTCAGTCCGGCGCTCCGGCGTCAACGCGCCGAGGCTTCCATCATCGACAGCCGCGTTATAGGCCGCCACCGTCGCTTCCAGGGACGCCGCAGGCGCGCCGATTAAAGCCGCCAATTCCGCCAATGTCGCTGCTTCGTGCAGCGTTCCACCTTCTTTCCGCAGATGCGGGTTGGCGGGGATAAGCCCGTTGCAGCCCGCACCGTCCCAAATATCTTGATCGAAGATGACGGCGGTTGAGTGCGGGTCGGCCAATGCGGCGACGCTGTTGGCGGCATAAACACCGCCGCGCCCTTCATCGGCAAACCGTGTGCCGTCCGCACCGACCAGGATGCCCGCGGTCACAAGGGCATCAAGATACGGATAGGGCCAAAGCCTGTCGTTGGTCGGCGCGTCGATGCTGAGCAAATGCCCGTAAAACCGGTCCATGCCGAGAACCGCCGCGCCCGCTTCCTCGGCCATGCGTACACCGTCGCCGGTTCCCGTCCGCGCATTACGCTGATGCAGCTTTTCGGGTTGGTCGGTAATGTATTCCCGTAGCAGCTCCGGCGCGGCCTGAAATCCGCCGTCGGCAAGCACCACTGATTTGGCGTGAATTTCGGCCAACTCACCCGCCACCTCGGCGGCAACACCGGTGCAGCGCCGCCCATCCATCAGCGGATGCCGCGCACGGGCGCCGCGGATCAAACGTCCGCCACGCTCGACGAGGTTTGCCCCAAGCCGCCGCAACAATACGTCGCCCGCGCGTCCCTCCCAGTCGAGGCCCGGCCGCGTGCGGCCCGGCGGTGCCAACACCCATCGGTGATGCGGACTTCCGCTGGCCCGCAAGAACTTAAGACCTTCACCCTGCAGCCAGCGCACGGAGCGCTCGGCGTGTTTTGCCATGGCACGCGCCAAATCGGGCCGCGCAATTCCGGCGCAAAGTTTTTGGATCGCCGCAAGCAACGCCGCCTCGCCGGCCATGATGTCATCCATGCAGACATGCAGCGTACCGCCGGTATAGCGCGTGTTGCAGAGGTACTTTTCCTCCGCTCCTTTTTCCAACACCACCGCCCGTAATCCCAATTGAGCGGCACGATTGGCCGCCGTCAGGCCCGCGAGTCCACCGCCCACGACGATCAGGTCGGCATCATCGCCGTTCATCAGCGCGCCTCTCCGGCCGGCGCGTCAGACATAGCGCTTGGTGATCGGCGCATAAACGGCGACGCCATCGACGGCGCTTAGATCATGCTGGTCCACGGTCGCCGCATCGGTAATGGCGATGGCGCGACGCGCGGGTTCGCCATCGATCTCCGTCGCCCCGGCCTGCCGCCGCGCCGTCGCCGCCTCCAAGGGCAGGAACAAACAGTTGGGTAAATCAAAGCCGCGCGGCGCGTCTTCGCACAACACGACCCGACTCGTTTCGCCGATCTCGGGCATGCGCTCGATCCCCGCATAGACGTTGCGCCGCCGTGTGATCGCACCGTGATAGTCGACGCTGGCATTTCCGCCGCCGCCCATGCTGCGATACGCCTCACTCTCATAGACGTCGAGCGACTCGATGCTGTAGAGCGCCAGGTAATGCCAGTGCTGCGCGCCCGGCGTCACCGCACGATAACGCTGCGCCGTGTTCAGCCCCGGTAAAGATACGAGCTTCACCAAATAGGTTTCATACCATGCGTTCCAAACGTCTTCGCGCGCAGGGTCGCTGAAATTCAGCTCGACCATATAGATCACAAATCATCTCCCGAAAGCCGCGCACGGCCCCGTTGGGGCCAAGGTCCGATTTTTTCATGCTATCAGGCTCGCTTCCGGCGGCAAACCGGCCGAGCCGAACGCACAATCTGGTTCCGGAACGCGTCACTTATAAAGGTCCCGAAGCCGCGCCCGGTCTTCCGGCGGCGGTGCGGCGAACAAGCCCTTCGCGCTACGGCGGATGCCCATCCTGTGCAGATCGACCAGTATCTCCGCGGTCTTCACCGCCGCCGCGCAGCAATCGAGGATCGGCACGCCGTCGATCTCCCGCACGCCCTGGTCGATCAGGAACATGTTCAACGGATTGCCCGCGACCAAAATCATGCCCGCGCCCCGCGCAATCACCGGCCGGGCGGCCTCCGCGAAGGCGTCGATATACCGCTGCGGCTCGTCATACATCTTCGGAAAATCTTCATAGGTCAGCGCCATCGACCCGCCGGCAACCATGCGCCCGGCAAGGCCATAGCGATGCGCCAATTCGGACACGTGCAGCAGGATCGATGGATTGTGGGTAACGAAGCTGAAACTCGGCGCAAGCTGGCATGCCAGACACATTGAACTTTCGGAAATGAAGACGACCGGCACCTCCAGCACTTCGCGAAGTTCGTAATAGCCGTGATCGACTGTGTTGATGACCGCGACAGCGTCGAAGCCCTCGGCCTCCGCGCGCAGAATGCTCTTGATCATCAAGGAGACCACCTGATGATACGCCGCGCGGTACCGGTCCTTCCCGAAGGGCGTGCCGTCTATACCCGCCGTCTGAAGCGTCGTACCCGGCCGCGCGACCGAATTCAGATGGCGCGCCAGGGATTGTTCGTACAGGCGACCATAGGGCGTCAAATCATCAGCAGCCAAGGCGCTGCCGCTTTGCAGCCAGATTTTCATCGTTGCCGTCTCCTCACGGGTCGATCGGCGCCTGCCGGGCGGCGGGCGCGGAATGGGATTGCACGGATCGTCGTCCGGGAACGGCGCTCAGTACGGTTGGTCGCCTTTAATGAGCACCCGGTAGAGAGTCCGGGTCTCCTTAAGGTCGTAATCCGCGTAGGCCATATGCATGCTCGAGCGGTCGTCCCAGATCAGCAAGTCGCCGATGCGCCATTTGTGGCGGTAGATCAATTCCGGCTGGATCGCCTCCGCCAGCATTTCGGACAAGAGGGCGTGGCTCTCTTCGGGCGTCATGCCGACGAAATTCTCCAGCTTGCCCTGATGCACATAGATCGCCTTGGTGCCGTTCGCCGGATGGGTACGGATGAGCGGATGGACAACGGCGACGTCGTCGATCGCCCGGTCGGACACGCCATACCGGTGGGATTTGGTCGTGGACGCGCTGCCCTGAAAAACGTTGACCGTCCGGAGCCCCGCGACCCGGGCCCGCAGCGCCGCCGGCAGCCGCTCATACCCGGCGCGCATGTTGACGATTCCCGTATCGCCGCCCCCCGCCTTCGGCAATTCGACCGCATAGAGCGCCGTATAGTTCGGCGGCTCTTCCCGATTGGTATGATCCGTGTGCCAATAATTGGAATGGTAGACGCGCTCGCCGCTCTTGGCGGGAAAGGTATTGGAGACGAGGTTGACCAAATCCTCGGTCTCATGGCGGTAACTGCTGAAGTTTTGTTCCATCGGTTCGCCGAAATTCGCCATGGCTTTGACGAATTCCCCGGCTTCCAGCCGCTGATCGCGCACAACGAGCGCCACATGCTCGACGAGAGCGTCGTTGAGGCGGCGCTTGGTCTCCGCATCCTGCGGTTCCCGCAGGTCGATTCCGACCGCCTCCGCGCCCGCATATTTCCCGAGTATGTTGATTTCGAGGGCCATCGCATTTTCCTCTCGAAATTAGAGTAATGGCACAAACCGCATGCTGACAAGTTAATTTGAGTTAGCCGGGGAGGTTACCAATAAGTGTGATATAGCTATGAAACGGCTGCTCATTTACCGCGATTTTGAGGAACACACATGTTGCAACGACACGCGTTGCTCGCTGTTCTGAGTGCACCCTTGTTGCTCTTTATGACGAGTTCCACGAGCGTCGCTCAGAACGTGTCGTTTTTCGACACCAGGAATTCACCGAACCTCTTGAATTTTGGGGCCGGGGTTTTCAACATCAGCGACACCGACGGCGGCAATAAGGCGGCCCTGTTTCAGCTTGATTTGGTCCCCGGCGTGTCGCTCGTCAAATTCGGCGATTCCTTCTACGTGCAGCCCTATGTCGGCGCGTGGGCGACCCACGAGGGCAGCGTGATGGGCTACGCGGGCATTCAGGGCCTGATCCCAATCGGTCGGCGAGTCGAAGCCCGTCCCTTCATGGCAATCGGCGTCTATGACAATGGCGGCGGCCGGGAGCTGAAAAGCGTTGCGTTGTTCCATTCCGGCATTTCAATCTTTTATGTGTCGCGGCCAGGATGGCGCTTCGGTGCGACGTTCACACACCAATCGCACGGGGAAATCCTGAGTTCCGACTCCGAAAATCCTGGCGCGAACAATTTTCTCGCCAGTGTCGCTATGCCCTGGGACCAGATTTCTAACTGACCTTCCTCCTCGCCGTGCGGTAGCGTCTGCGGCGGTCTTTTTGTCCCGCCGGTTGCCTTATTCGCGCGGCACCGCATCCGGGTTGACGACATTGGTCGGCGCACCGGCCTGATAGGCGATAATCTGGTCGAAAATGTCGCTGAACTGAATTTGGTATTCCTCCCGCGTCACGTAGCCGACATGGGGGGTGCACACCACGTTGTCCATCGTCAGCAATGGATGGCCCGTATCGCGCACCGGTTCTTCCTCGTAGACGTCGACGGCGGCCCTTCCCGGACGGCCGGCGGCGAGCGCCGCCTCCAGCGCGCCGGTCTCGATCAGTGGCGCACGGCTGGTGTTGACCAGCAGGGCGGTCGGCTTCATGCGGGCCAGATCGTCCGCGGTGACGATGCCCCGCGTGGGATCGTACAGCCGCATGTGCAGCGACAGGATATCGCACGTCTCGAAGAACGCCTGCTTGCTTGCGGCGGTGGCATAGCCGTCTTCGCGGGCCCGTGCCCGCGACTCCTCGCGCGCCCACACGAGAATGTTCATCCCGAACGCCACGCCGTAGCCCGCGACCACCTTGCCGATCCGGCCATAGCCGTAAATGCCGAGTGTCTTGCCGCGCAGCGAGTTGCCGATGCCCGATTGCCAGTCGCCCGCCCGGAGCGACGCCATCTGCTGCGGGATTCGCCGCATCGCCGCCAGGATCAGCCCCCAGGTCAGCTCCGCCGTCGCGTAGGACGGCGTGCCCGGATGCTGGCTCGACGAGACGATCACGCCAAGGCGCGTGCAGGTGTCGATGTCGATATGCGGGTAGACGCTGCGCTGGCTGATCAGTTTTAATTTGGGCAGCCGTTCCAGCAACGGCGTGCGGATCTTGGTGCGTTCGCGGATCAATACCAGCACCTCCGCATCGGCCAGCCGTTCGGCCAACGCATCGACATCCTGCACATGGTCGGTCCACACGGTTACGTCATGGCCATCCAACTTCGAGAAGCATGGCAGCCCCCGCACCGTGTCGTGATAGTCGTCCAGTATGGATATCTTCACCGCCCGCCCCTTTTTCTCTGCCCGCGCTTTTTTCCCTGAAAGTCTCGTCCATGGATAACGGTCGCATCGCCCGCGCGATGCCGGCCCGGCTCCCGCCGCGATCTAATGCGTTTGCATCGGAAGAATGCGTTCCTGCACCAGCCGCCATTCGCCGTCGTCTTCCCGCTCGATGAAAATCTCGAGTGCGTGGCTGTTCACCGTTCCATCTTTCGCTTCGATGGTCTCGTGCGTTTCCACGCAGATCAGCGTGTCGGTCTCCATCTTCATTTCGAGTCCGAGATAGCTGATCGATTTCATCAGTCCCTGGGCGAATTCATGCGCGCATTGCTGCGACCAATCTTCGTAGTTGATCGCCTCGAACCCGGGCATTCCATAGAGCCGCACTTTCTTCGAGATCATATTCATATGCGCCGCATGATCGCCCGCGATGGCGGTCTGGGCGAACCGCGACAGAAAATTCTGGGCGAAGGCAAGGTTCATGCGCGGCCGCTTTCCCGACCTTGCGCGATCCGGCGCGAGGTCCCGCCCCATCGCGGAAATGAGCAGCCGAAATCCAAGTGTTCCTACCCCGTATAGGGCTCGCCCCAGCGATCCTGGTAGACGAATTCGTCAAGATCGCCGCGGCCGACCGGCCCAAAATTACCCATCGGATAGCCGATCGGAAGAATTGCGTAGGAATGCACGCCGGGCGGCAGTTGCAGCGCCGCCTCCGACTCTTTCTCAAACAACAAGTGCCGGGTGGTCAGGGTCGCGCCCAGACCGAGCGCGCGGGCCGCCAGCAGCATGTTTTGGACCGCCGGATAGATCGATGCGCCGGACGCCCGGTTCGGTTTGTCCGTGCCATGCTCGATGCAAGGCACGATCCAGATCGGGGCCTCGTGAAAATGGTCTGTCAGATATTCCACCGCCGAATGCTGGCGGTGATATTTTTCCTTGGTCGATCCCGGCGGCGGCGCGCTGGAGGCATAGCGCGGACCGACCACTTCATCGAGCGCGCGTTTGTAATGGACCTGAACCGCTTTCTTGATCGCGGTGTCCTTGATAACCAGGAAACGCCACTTTTGCGTGTTTCCGCCGTTTGGCGCGTAAATGCCGGCTTGCAGGATTTTTCGAACGAGGTCGTCCGGCACCGGGTCCGGCTTCAGCCGGCGCATCGCCCGCATCGTTTGCATGATATGGAAAAGATCGGTTCCCTCGGGCATCGCATGGTCCTTCGCACCGGTTGAGTTCTACGTCACGCTGATCAGGAGAAAATGCGGCCTCAATTGCCAATGACGAGGCCCCGCATACGGTACCGCCGAAGCTGCGCCTTGTCACGACCGCCCGGCCCGGTGCCGGGCGGTTTCCCCGTCGATCAGGAAATCTGAGTCAGACCAGGTTTTTTTTGAAAAACGCGATGGTGCGATCCCAAGCCAGCTTTGCCGCTTCCTTGTTGTGACGCGGTGTCGAGTTATTATGGAAACCGTGCCGGGTCCCAGGGTAGGTGTGCATCTCGAATTTGGCCTGGTTGGTCTTGAGTGCCGCCTCATAGCCCGGCTTCGTCGCATTCACCTTCGGATCGTTCTCGGCGTAATGAATTAGCAGGGACGCCTTGATATTGGCCACATCGCCCGTGGCCGGCGCACGCCCATAGAAAGGCGCTCCAGCGTGCAGGTCGCTGCCGAGCGTCACCGCCAGAAAATTCGTCGCTGCGCCGCCCCAGCAGAACCCCGTCGCCCCGAGCTTGCCGTTCGACAGCGCATGCGCTTTCAGAAACCGGGCGCTGTTGACCATGTCCTGGCGCAGCTTCGACTGATCCAGGGTTTTCTGCATGGCGCGGCCATCATCGTCATTGCCCGGATAGCCGCCGATCGGCGACAGGCCGTCCGGCGCCAAGGCCAGAAATCCCTCGACCGCGGCGCGGCGCGCGACATCCTCGATATAGGGATTTAATCCGCGATTCTCGTGAATGACGAGCACGGCGGGAAACGGGCCCGCGCCGGTTGGTTGCACCAGATACCCGCGCATATTGCCAGACGTGCCGCCGGGT
>JAOTYV010000220.1 GCA_029861675.1 Alphaproteobacteria bacterium | reverse complement strand
CCGGAATTGCAAGAATCCGGGTTGGCAATCCCGCAATGATATTTTGTCATGTCTTTAATGAGTTCTTCTTATCGAGGGCGGCGACTCGCCGTCAGCCAAGCATGGTTTTGACGGTGGGAAGCGATGTGCTCGCTCCGTGCTGCCTCTCAATCGGAAGGGGTGGGCGGCGTTCGCTACTCGCGCGTGACCCGCATTTGGATCGGCCCTTGCGCGCGGTGGTGAATGAGTTGGTCGACATAGGGATTGCCCGACGATTCCGCGTCCGAATTGCGCCCCACCCAAATGATGCGCCCATCATGCAACATGGCGATCCGGTCCGAAATTTGTTTGGCGCCGGTCATGTCGCTCGTGATCGACACTGCAGTGGCACCAAGCTTGTTCACGCAACTTGAAATCAGACGGCCGATCACGTTCGTCATAATCGGATCGAGGCCCGCCGTCGGTTCGTCGAGAAATAGTATTTCCGGCTCCGTAAAAATTGCCCGCGCAATACCGACACGTTTTTGCATGCCGCCCGATAATTCATGGGGATACAAATCAACAATTTCCGGCGCCAGACCGACGGTGTTGAGCGTGTCGGCGGCTTTTTCGCGCGCTTCCCGATGGCTCAGGACGCCTTGCTGTATCCATTTGAACGCGATGTTTTCCCAAACGGTGAGGCTGTCGAACAATCCGGAATATTGGAACAACACCCCGAACCGGCCGATATACCGCATCCGGTCGTCGCCATCGTACTGCGTCGTTTCGACACCGTCGATCAGGATGCTGCCGGCGTCGGGCGTTTGAAGTCCGAGGATGCATTTGAGCAGAAGGCTCTTGCCGCAGCCGGATGTGCCGATTAAGGCTAGTGATTCGCCGTCGCGAATTTCGAGGTCCACGCCGCGCAAGACATGATTGTCGCCAAAACTTTTGCTGACATTGCGAAGGATGATTTTGGCGGGCGATGGGTCGGACATGAGGTTCCGTGGCGTCGTTTGGCGGACCCTAACTGCGAACGGTCATGGAACGCAATATGGAGCGCGCATGAAACGCAGGGCGTCGTGCCGCTGATTGCGGGTGTCGTGCAGGTTGTGGTGGTGGGAAAAATCAAAGGGCCGGCATTTGAAAGCCGGCCCAGTGCGCGGTTCCTTGACTTTGGTCAGGACCCGTGGGGTCGATCGCCCCTTTACTCCGGTTCGTCGTAGCGCTGTGACTGTGCGACGATATCCGCTGTACCGATGGAGCCGGATACCAGGCTCGACGTTGTAAGACCGTCTTCCATCTCGGCGGATGCGGTTGTGGCTGCCAATATCAATGCGAGCGCCGCAACTGCGGAAAGAAGGGCATTGAAGCGAATCGAAAACATGATCGCATGCTCCTGTTTGGTGTACGATGTGGAAATATTAATACGACCGTTTATTTGAGTCATTTAACGGTTCTTCAAATGGAAGTGACATTTAAATGTCAAAATATATCAATAGACTAATAAGAAACAGGTAAAATGGTAGGTAATATCGGTATTTAGGTAATCAATATTGCGTATCAGGATAAGTATGCGGTTGGCTGTTCAAATGGTGATCGCGCCATCGTGTAGTCCGCGTGCACTGTTTGTGATGGGACGCCAGCGCGCGGACAGGATGTGACCCCTGTACGACCGGACGGAAGCGATTTCAGAATTCGGAGCGGTCTTCGGCACCGGAGCCGTAATTTACCGGCGTGGTGTAGTCCGGATTTTCGTGCAGCGCCCAGTACATTTCAGTCAACCGTTTGGTCACCGGGCCTGGTCCGCCGGTGCCGATAGGACTGCCGTCAACCGTGCTAATGGGCATAATGCCGCCGGCGGTCGAGGTCATGAAGACTTCGTCGGCATTGCGCAGGGCGTCCGCGGTGAACGGCTGCAACCGGCCCTCTACATTCAGCTCATCGCATAGTTCGAGGACGGTCTGTCGTGTGATCCCCTCGAGAACGCCGGATGCGGGTGAAACCAGCTGACCGCCGAACAGGGCGAACACATTCCACCCTCTCCCTTCGGTCACATTCCCGTCCTGATCCAGAAGCACCGCATATTTTGCGCCGCGGTCATAGGCTTCGAAGAGCGCGTTGCAAAAATCCAGCCGGCCGAAATTCTTGACGGTCGGATCGACGGATTGCTCCGGAATTCGGACGACGTCGGAGACGACGATGTCGCACCCGGTCCGCAATTCGTCATCGCTGACCACCCTGTAATAAGGGACTGCCCAGGCCATGAGCCGATTGGCGCAGGTTCTCAAATCCTTAGACTCGTCGGTCGGCGACCCGCGGGTGGCGATTACATAGACCATCGCATCCCGCAGTCCGGCCCGGCGAACGCATTCATGCAAGATATCGATTGTCTGCCGGCGGTCGTAGCTCAGCGTGTCGAAGCGCCGTTCGCGGATCGAACGCTCCCAACGGTTCATGTGGTCTTCCTGGCGGAAGAATTTGCCATTGGCGACATGGAGGGCGTCGTAGCACATGTCCGATAGTTGGAAGCCGAGGTCGGTCACCGGCAGTCGGATTTCGGTGTGCGGCATGAAGTCGCCCTCAAGGAAACCGATGCCGTTTTGGTGGGATTTCGAGGTCATCATCCAAATCTCTCATGGCTAACGGGCAATGACCAGTATGCGGACATTTTCATCATGCGGCCAGCCGCATCGTCTCATGCCTTTGGCGCCGTCGGCCACAGAACCATTTGCGTGCACCGGAACAATGCGATCGGTTTGTCCGAAGTGCCGATGGTGACTTTGGCGTCCCAAACTTGGGTCGACCGGCCGATATGCGAGGGAATTGCGATGCATTCGATGGTGCCGTCGCGCGCGGTTCCCAGGAAATTGCTCTTCAACTCGACGGTGGTAAATCCAGCTGCGCCGTCTGGAAGGTTGGCGTAACTGCCGAAGCCGCACGTGGTATCCGCGAGCGCAATGATGGTGGCCGCATGCAGGAATCCGTTGGGCGCCAACAAATCCGGGCGAACCGCCAGGCGGCTTCGGAACATATCCGGATTGGCGTCGATCACCGTGATGCCGAGCAGTGCCGGCAAACGTCCGTCGCTTTGGTCATTCCAGTATGACGGGTCGGTCACATCGGATGTCACGGTCTGCGCTCCTGATGGCTCAAGGTGTGTCCCTATAGGCCATGACGGCCGGTTGGTAAATTGCCGCGCGCCAGGTTGCGCCGCCGTGCGGCAGAATTTCGCCGTATCGGTATCTCGGGAATGCGTTAATGTTTCCTCAACCTTCTGGACATCAAATGGCGGCATGCGTGAATTTGCCTTGTTTGTCGGGTTGGTACTCGCCGGTGCGGTTGCCGGCATTTCCTATGCATATCTTTCGCGCGGCCCGTTGCCGTCCGAACCGGCGGCGGTGTCGGCGGCGCCGGAGCCCGCGGCCAAAAGAAACCGCCGCACTGCACGGTCGAAATCCAGAAGGAAAAGCCGGCAGGTCACCCGCGCGCAGCGCCGCGCGACGACGCGGAAATTGCGCGCCGGCGCCAAGCGATTTTTCGCCCGCCTTGATTCGCTTGGATGTTCGCTCGATCCCCCGAACAGCGACCTGATCGTCGATGCGGCGCGATATTCGATGACGTACAGCCTGGTCGATGGATCGCAAAAAACGCTCGAGATGTCCGGCGTCGAATACAAGGCATTCGGGTTGCAGCCGTCGCGGGAGCTAAATCTGTACGAACTGGATTGCACCAAGCAGGGCCGGTTCTACAAAGTGGAGAATTCCTTCGTGCGCGTTCGCGAGCAGCGGTCGCTTGCGGCGAAACAGGATGGCAGGAAAGTATCCCTCCAGCTCGACCGGACGATCCTGGTCGGGCCAAACGCGGCGGGCGTCTGGGTGATCCACGAAATCGCCGGCAAAGGCACCATCCGCCAATGACCGACCCTTTCCGGTTTCGCTGGGACTGGCGATGGTATAGCGGCGCGATCGCGCCTTGCGAAACGGAATCGCACCGATTTCGCACCGCATTCGGTCGCCAGAACCGCCAAAATTTGCTAAACAAATATCCACGCTGAGAGAAACATGCGCGGCGGACAGTGTGCGTCAGTGCACCGGAATTAAAAGCCTTCGCCGCGTCGGAAGGCGGGCGAAATCTCGGCGGCTCTGAGCAAATCTCCTGACAAAACTTTCGCAAAGGCCCGGCGGATGGCTGACGTCGGCGGAGGAAGGGTTGCCAAATCATGGCGAAGGCAGGAACCAGGACCGCGGCGCGCCGGAAACCGGCAAGTCGAAATGGCGGCGGTACGGCGTTCGACGATGCGTACATCCAGGCGGTGACCAAGGATTTTCGCGCCCATGGCCTGCGCGCCATCACGGCGGTGCGGGAAGAGGACCCGGTAACCTACATGAAACTGTGCGCGTCCATTCTTTCAAAGTCGGCCGCGGCCGAACCGGATCCGCTTGAAAGCCTGTCGGATGACCAACTCATCGAACACGCGCGGGACCTTGCGGCGGCGCTCGGCGTTGCAGCTCATTCGCATCCTGAGGGTTCTTCGAAGCCGGAAGAATAAGAACAGGCTCGGTCATTATCGGCCCTATCCGCAGCAGCAAGCGTTTCACGACGCGGGGCATGCCTATCGCGAGCGGTTGTTCATGGCTGGCAACCAGTTGGGGAAGACCCTGGCCGGCGGGTTCGAATTTGCGATGCATCTATCGGGGCGGTATCCCGATTGGTGGGGCGGGCGGCGTTTTGAACGGCCGGTCAAACTGTGGGCCGCGTCGGTCACGGGCGAAAGCACCCGCGATAACCCGCAGCGCATTCTCCTTGGCCCGCCGGCGATCCGATCGAACTGGGGCACCGGCACGATCCCCGCCAACACGATTGAGGATATTAAATTGAGCCGGACCCACGCCGATGCCGTGGATAGCATCGTGGTACGCCATCGGTCGGGCGGCCTCTCCGTCCTCGGGTTTAAGGCCTATGGAATGGGCCGGGAAAAGTGGCAGGGCGAAACCCTGGACGGGGTCTGGTTCGATGAAGAGCCGCCGATCGACATCTATCTGGAAGGGTTGACCCGCACCAATGCCACCGGTGGGTTCACCATTGTCACATTCACGCCGCTGCTGGGGATGAGCGACGTCGTTCGCTTGTTCCTGGAAGGGGAGGCTTCCCGGTGCGCGGATTAGCGAAGACGGCTGTCATGCCTGCTCCGGAACACGGGCAAATGTAGAACTTGGAGAGCGATGCGATGAGTTGGAGTGTGAAGTTACTCGACAATGGCAGTGCCACGGGCGCCGCGGGCAAATGGGCCGGCGGGCCGGGCGTCTTTACGGTGACGGGATTATTCGGCGGTGCGACCGTCAAACTGCAGCAATTGGGTCCCGACGGCGCCACATGGCTCGACGTCTCGGGCGGGAACGCGGATCTCACCGCGCCGGGGCAGGGCGGCTTCGTGCTGCCGGAGGGCCAGGTCCGTGCGGCGGTGATCGGCGGCACACCGTCCGGGCTGATCGCGGTGGCGAACCAAGTTGGCTAGAGTGCTGCAGTCGTTCGGCTTCGTCGGGGCAAATGCGCCGGCGAGTTTTCCGTGCACGTTTCCGGCAACCACGCCGGTAACCGAGTCGATTTTGGAGGGATCTTCGGCCGCCCCATTGGTCCAAGCCGCCCGCTTCGACGGCACCAACGATCATTACGAGATCGCCGCGCCCGGCCCGGCCGGCGTGGCGGACGGCACCGGCTTCACCTGGTCGCGCTGGGTCAAGATGGAGGGCGGCGACGGGGCGCTGCAGTCGTTGCTGTGGGTTGGCACAGGCGCCGCCCACGGCCTCAAGATCGAACGGCTGGCAGACAACAAGATCCAGGCGCAATGGCGCACCGCCGCCGGCGTTGTGATCGGCACGGTGGTCAGCACGTCGACGGTCACCGTGGCCAGCGGATGGACCCATGTGATGCTCGATATTTCGGGCACGTCCGCCGTCCTGCGCATCAATTTTTCCGACGAAAGCAACAACACGCCCGGCACTGCCGGCGACATCGATCTCACGAACAAATGGACCATCGCGCGGTCCGACGACAGCCTGAACCGCAATTACTTCAACGGCTGCATGGCCGAGGAATGGGCTGCGGACGCGAGCCTGGGACTCGGCGACGACGACAAAGCGGAGCAATTCTACGACAGCACGCTGGGCCGCCCGCGATTGCTTGGCACCGGCGGCGCCGGCCCGAGCGCCGATGTGGTCGTCTATCTGAACCAGGCGTTCGGCAGCTTCCACATCAACCTTGCCGGGACCGATTTCACGTTGACCGGTGCGGTGGACGATTGCGCGGGGCCGGGGAACTACAGCCCGCAGCATGTGCCGAGTGCGGTATTCCTGAACCCGATCAATTTCGACGCAGCCGGGGATTTTCTCAGCTCCGGTGGGCACGGCACGTCTACTGATGACATGACCCTCGCGTTCTGGTTCCGGCGCACCACAACCGGGGTACAAGATATATTAACCAGCAACTTCGCAGGGCGTTGGATCGTGGGGTTCGACGCAAGCGACAGACTTTTTTGTATGTGGGCCGACAATTCCGGCGGGCCGCAGCTTCGGTCACGCACGGTTGCCGGTATCACTGATACCAATTGGCATCATGTCATGGCGGCGTGGCACAACACCGCATCCACGGGCGGCGCGGCGACGATGGAACACTTTCTGGATGGCGCTGATGTCACGAACATCATTGGCAACACCATTGGTGCGAACCAGTTCGTCCCTCAAGGCCGCGGCTGGGATATCTCAATATCCAGCGTTGAGATAGAGCTGGCGCAGCTCTGGGCCGACAACATTAAATACGATCTCACGGTTCTGGCCAATCGGCAGAAATTCTACAACGGTGGCAAGGTCGATCTCGGGGCGGACGGTTCCAATCCGGGTGCGCAGCCGATCGTATTTATCAACAATCCCGTCGCCTCGCTGGGCGCCAATCTCGGTAGTTCGGGTGTCAACTTCACGGTGAATGGCGATCCCACAGACGCGGCCACCAGCCCATGAGCCAGTGGTTCGTCCTCGAAGACGACAGCGCCGGGGCGGATACCATCACGCCGCTGCTGGCTGCCCTTCATACGGCGACATCGGCCAAATACTCAGGCACGGTCGTCCAGAGCACCCGCGTATCGGCTCATTCGGCTAACCGGATACTGGTCAAGGCCAACATCACCGACGCGGAGCGCACCGGGGCGCTGGCAGCGCTCGCGCGGGATCAGCTCGGCGTCGGCATCTTCAAGGATGAATTCGTTGGCCATCCGGATAAGGAATTGCGGGTATTCGGGCTGCTCGGCGAAGGCGAATACGCCGGCCAGGTTTGGTATATCCGTCCCCGCATCACGTACAGCACCGTTGACCAAACGCCGACTAGGATAACTCTATATGGCGATGGGTCGGGAAAGACCTATGGCGATGCAATCGCGGGGCCGAAAGGCTGGCAAGACAACCTCGTAAACGTCACGACGATGTTTCGTGCGTACCTGGTCGGCGAGCATATTATGGGTGAGGCGGATACCCCGGCGGATGGTACGCTTGAGTCCGCTGGTGTTATCGATGTAACTCGATCCGGGACAAGCGCGGACGTTCGGACGGAGCTTCGGTTCGATTACCCTGAAATCACGCACAACGGCGCAGCGTTTGATCGTGGTGTCTATTATGGCGGTCTCATGCTCAACGGTGCGGGCAAATCGTGGACCGAGGGCGTTATCAAGCTGCCCTACGCTCCTGGCACCGCGCTTGTTGCAGGGGACAACGGCCTTACGATCACGATGGATACCGACGGTGATACTGGCCGGATCATCGATTTTGATGGGTCGCATATATGGGTCGCGACCGACGGGGCGGTTGCTAACAGCTTCGATAATTTACCCACCTCGAACGACACCTTCACGATCACGACAGGAACCGGGACCGGGTCTCAGAATGGGGCAGGAACCCTGGAAAGCGGGGTCTATTGGTACACAATCCCATCCTCAATGGCGAGCGGGACGTGGCTTTATGATCCAGGATCGGCTTTCGGTAACTCGGTCAACAAGAACACACATACGACGCGCTCTCCACATTGGGGAGGCACGATGACCGTGCAGGACGCAAACGGTGGCAACGAACTTATCAAACAAGACTCCGTCGCGGATGTCGCTTCAACGGAGAGTTCTTATCGAAGGGCCGTCGCTGCAACGAACGGCGTGGCAGTTGTTCATCTCGCCGGAGGCACGGACCCAACCAATCGGGTCATGGCCCAGGGATTCGGCATCCGCTTGGATCTGTCCGCAGCGATAGACAACGTGCTTCTGCTAGGCGAGCGCGCGCGCGTTGTTCATAACCAGCAGGGCGGGGCAAATACGAGACTGTGGCCAATTAACAATTTCCGTGTAGAGGACTTTTCGCGGAA